>CAZFYZ010000014.1:0-47390 GCA_964523735.1 uncultured bacterium
AAGTTCGCTGAACGCGGCCAGGCACCTGCTGGTTACCCTGAAGCCATGCGTTGCCAACTCCGAATCAATAAGCGCCCGCAGATAGAGGATTCTCCAGCGCCAGGATGTCCGGACGCGTTGCGGCAGCTTGCTGTCAGCTTCTTCGGCCAGCCTGAATGCTTCCTCCGCGCCTTCAGTACTCGTCATAATGAAGCGGGTGACCCCACCGCTATCATCGCGACGCCGCGGCAGGTTGCGCTCCAGAGTCGCCATTACAGTGCTGACGCTATCAACCACAAGAGGTGAGTACCAGAACGAGATGTAGTCCCTCACGGTCTGTGTGGTTGGTTTGCCCGGCTCCCAGTAGAGCTGGGCTACCATAGTCTTGTTGATGTCCTCGAAGATACCCTCTGAGTAAGGAAAGCCACCCGAAAGCATGTGCTGTGAGCTGTCCCAAAGACTCTGCAGATACTGGGGCAGTGGGATCGCGCCGTAACCACCCCAGGGGTAGTGGGCATACATGCTTATCTCGGGGAAGTTGACCATCGGAAGCCCACCGGGAGAGCCGTGCTCAAGCGGATAGGGTGGGAAGACGCCGCCATAGTCATCGACCATTACGTAATCCACCCAGTCGGGTTTCTGCGCATTGAACATCTCTGTGATTCCCGCCCATTCCCCTGGGAACCATTTGTCGAAGTACCAGAGCGACAGAATGACTTTACCACCGGGGAATGCCTGCTTGAATGCGCGAGCCTCAGGCTCAGCCGCTCGCAGATAGCCGTTGGTGCCCCAGGGGGCACAGCTTGAGCAGTAGCACCCACCATTATCATACGGGGCTATGAACCAGTAGTCCAGCCCAATCGACCGGAAAGCGTCGAACTTCTCCTGGCAGTACTGAAGCTCCAGATCAATCACACCCGGTTTGCTAACGCAGAGCTCGGTGCCTATGCAGTACAGGGGTCCAACCACAGCTCTAAGCTCAACCGGACTGTTCTTGTAGCCGTCGTTTGCCACGCAGCCGAGGCTTGTAGCCAGCCCCAGGTCCTTCATCGTCTGCAGCAGCGCGCGCAGGCGGGTCAGCATCTTCTGAGCTTCGGGGTCATTTATGCCATTGTAGGCATCGATGCCAAACCACACAAGATACGAGTTAATGCCCCACATCGACAGGTCTTCGACGTACCGCTTGACATCCTCTATAGGGGCTGATTCGTAGAAGTTGTGGAAGTGCGTGGCCAGGTACATTCCGCGCACAGGCTTGCTCGGAATGGAAACCCCACGCCACGGGCTGGGAGTAATGCCGGATGAGCTGTAGGTGGAAGTGTGAAGGAACTTACCGACGCCATAGAGGAGCCCGCGGTCATCGTTGCCGGCAATGGTGATCCCGCCACCCGGCCTGTCCGTGATCCTGAACCCTTCAGATCCTATGTCCGGCGAGATGTCGAGGTAGATATTCAGGGCAGCTTCGCCCGAAGTGACAACTTCTGCCCCCGAATACTCCTCGATACGACTTGCCAGAATCGCTCCTACTCTGGTCGAAACCGGGGTCGGCACGGCCGGTTGAGCGATTCTCACAGAAGTCAGCTCTGCAGCAGTTGCTAGTTTTGGACCCAGCGGGCCGGGAGAGACCACAACAAGGGCGGCAACAATAGCCACCAGAATCGATCTTAGCACAACAATCCTCGCTATTCCTACTATCCACCCTTGTCAAACGTGGCTCTCCGGCCACTACTGCTCACTATGTTCGGTGGTGACTTCTTTCTCAGTCACTCTGAACGCGATCGCCAGCGCCCGATCTACGGGTTGTACTTCCTATAGGACCCGCCGTCGAAGTTCCAGAACGGGTGGTTCGGGTCATCAGGTGTCTGATCCAAGCGAACGTGTCTGACGTGGCTGTCCACAAACAGATAGTTGGCGCCGTTGTTGTGCTGGTTCATGTTCTCGCGGGCTGCAACATTGCCTGCCATGACGTACTCACCAGTAGGTACCGGACGCTCATATGCGCAGTTCGCCACAACCTTGCCCTCTCGCATGAACGCAGTCTTCGATGCGTGCTTGCAGGCCGAGATCTTCTTGCCGTCGGTAATCCCGTTGGTGTAGTAGGAAATCCGCGAATAGATAGTCGGTCCCAGCGTGCCAAAGTTCGCGTCGGTCGGTGGGAACGGTGTCGCGCTTGGGCAGCAGAAGATCGTTTTGTTCTTGGCATACTTGAACAGCTGCTTGGCGTAGTTCGGCTCCGCACTTGGGGCCATCGCGTCACGGATGTAGTTAACCGGCATAAAGGGCATCCTGCCACCACTGTCGTCAACATACATCTGCAGCGCGCTTCCCAACTGCTTCAAGTTCCCCTTACAGGCGGATTGCTTGCCCGCCTCTTTGGCGCTAACAAACACGGGAAACAGGATAGCGGCCAATATCGCGATAATCGCGATCACAACCAACAGCTCTATTAGGGTAAACCCTCTCTTACTTTTCCGTGCCATAAGAACCTCCTTCGAAAAACCTGCCCTTTAGCACGCCCACTCTCTTGTAGTTTTCACTGGGGTGATGCCGTGCCGGCCACGGTTCACGGCATCACCCATTAGTTGCCTATTCTGCCTTACGGACGAGTCACGTCGTCGAATCCTCTTGCGAGAATCACAGGATAGGTGACTCCGCCCACCCTGTTCAGGGCACAGATGCCCTTGACCGCGATCTTGTCCTCCGGCTGAATCTGCGTCGGCCATGTGGTGTCGTTAAGCACGACCTTGATTCCGGTCTTGCCGCCCTCTCCCACGACGCCGCTGCCATCGTCAACATAGACAACGAGACCGTCAGCGCTCTTGTCGGTCACACGTCCCCATCCTGTGACCAGGAGACCAGTAAGACTGGCCCCGGAGACTGTGGACTTGATGCTCCTGTTTGGAGCACCGAGTGGTTTGATCGGCGTGCCTGACACCTGACTGTCAATGGCAGTCACATACAGAACGCGCTCGCCGTTGCCGTCGGTGCCAAGAACTCCAGTTAGCTTGACCCTCTCGTCTATGTTGACCGTCAGAGGGCTTGAGAGCATGATCTTCATACCCGATACGCGGTCCGTATCCTCGATGTAGCACGTACCGTCTGCGAACGTTCCAGACGCCACGGTGACTACCATGTCTTCCGTGATCGACACAGTCTGCCCGTCGCTCATCGCCTTCACGTCAGTCAGCTTTGTCGCAGTTGTCTCCGAACCAGGCAGCGATATCCAGATATCCGCTCTGGCCAGTGTGTCAGCCCTGTCGACCACATCATTGGGCCAACCAGCAGAGAAGTCGAGGGAGTCGCCTTTGGCAACTGTCACGTCACTGGACCATATAGTCACTGGACGTGTCCCTGTTACGGGATGTCCGCCGCCACCAGCGTATCCGTTGATGTAGTCCAACATAATGAACTCGAGTTCGGGTCTGCCGATGTTCTTCCAGATCTGAATGTCTGAATAACCGATCGCTGGCACCAGCGTGGGGCCAGACCAGACTGTCGTGACCCGAACAGTTGCGTCATACGGCGCAATCCATCTGGCGCCGCTTCGCAACCTGTCGGTACCCGGAATGAATGTCACGCTCCCGGAGGGGTAGAAGTCGGCGGCATCGTCGATGTCCGGAACGTTCTTCGGTACATACAAAGCCATGGTCGCGTTCGTTCCCCAGATCGTCGAACCCTCCCAGGGGACCATGGTCCCATGCACAGTGTAGCCCGACAGGGAGACGTCATACTGACCGTAGCTCCAAGGGCCGTTCGGGTTAGCCCCAGTCCAGTCGTCGACAAGGCTCCACTTGGTAGCCTTGACGAGCACGAAGTCCCGCGTGACCGCCGTTTCTTCGACGGTGACCTCGTAAGATACAGGCGAATACTCGGTCAGCCCGCCAGCCACTACAGTGTAGACGCCCGGCGTGACGTACAGCACGTACTTGCCGGCCGCACTTGTCGTGGCGGTGAGATTGAAGCTCCCACCAGAGAGAGTCACCGTTGCGCCTGGGATTGGCAAGCCGGTGAAGCTGTCAGTAACCGTACCACTGATAGCCACGGTGGGCACTCTGTTGATAACGCTCACCGTGTAGTCGACGGATAGATAGTCCCACCAGGTTCGAGTTCCGTGGGTGCCCACCACGAAGTCAACGTAGTCGCCCGGCTTGACTGTCGCCTGTCCAGTATACGTGGCGGTGTGATCAGTACCTACCACCGGATGCGTGCCACCGCCGGGGAAGCCCTGGACTACCGCGGTGAACGCGACAGGATCCGTGTTTCCGTTGACCAGGACCCAAACGGTCGAGTCAGAACCGGTGCTGGTCCAGATAGCTCCCTTGAAGGTGGCCTCGATCTGTACCTCACCCTCGAGTGGCGAAACCCAGCGTGCCGTGCCGGAAGTGGTCGATGGCACTGAGCCTTGATAACCACCTATTGGCGCGTACATGCCCGGATGCGCCGGACCGTAGTCCATCGGGATCGGACCCATGATCTTGCCGGTTACGTTCCCGGGACCGCCCTGCCAGAAGTCGTAGTTCGTACCCTGATAGCTAAGCTGGGCCCAAATCCCCGAGGGGGAGTAGACCTTCAGTGTGCTGTCGAGCTGTCCATAGCGCCACGCACCATTCGGGTTGATGCCAGCGAAATCGTCGCAATAGTCCCACACGGAGATCAGCGGCAGGTCGAAGTTGACTGTCGAGGTGCCGTTGGACGTCACTGTTACAGCCTTTGTGATCGAATCACGCTCAGCCATCGTGGCTTGCAGATCATACTGGCCGGCTCCCATCGACAGGCTGTAGAACCCGTTCTCATCGGTTGTCGCCGATAGCGACTGTCCGACAACCGTCACTACAGCGCCCATCAGAGGACGATAGGGTGAGTCGCCTTCCTTGACCACGCCCTGGACTGTTCCCAGACCCAGAGTGAAGTCAAGAGTAACTGTCTGGCCGATCTCTACCGTAACCGGCTTCTGATCACCACCTACTTCAGCCACATTGACCGAAAGCGTGTAGCTGCCCGCCGGAACAGGAATCGAGTAGAAGCCATTCCCATCGGTGGTGGCAAACTCACTTCTGCCCAGAACCTGGACGACAGCGCCGAACAACGGCTGATTGCTGGCGTCGCGAACGGTGCCCTGCACTGTGCCGGCGCCGTCGCAAACCTCGAAGCCGCCTTCCACACTGACCAAGTCACCATCGCGACCGTCGCCACCATCGCCCACAGCGAAGTCGATCGTTTCGCCGATCGTCACGGGCACTAGCCCCCACCAACCGGATACAGCGTGATCGACATACGCCTCATGGCCGCCGCCGCCGACAAAACCGGTGAGGCCATCGCTGAACATCTCATCGACGCCCGCCGTCGCAGCGTTCTTGACCACGTGCACGTCGGCCGTAGTTATGGGGTTGTAGCCCCGTGCGCGGAACACTGCGTGGACCCAGACGTTGCCGTTGATCGGCGAAGTCCACCGCGCGGCCGCCTTGTCACCGTTTGTGCCGGCTTGCAGAGTGGCTGACCCGCCAGGCACATAGCCGATCCCGTTGTCGAAGTTTGTCAGCATCTTGGCGTTTGCTGTGCCGACGCCATCGGTCAGCAACCAGTTCCACGCTATACCTAGTTCAAAGTCCTGTTCGGTGTGCTGCGTGAAAGCTGACAAATCAGCACTCAGCCTGCCGTATGTCCAGATCGGGTAACTCACGGAAGGCGAGGGGTTGGTATTGATGTTAAAGTCGGAAGCATAGTTCCAGGAGGTAACTGTCGTCTCCGCCGCATCGAGAGCCACGTCCTGAGTTCCGCCTCCGGCTCCTACAACAACGTTCGCAACCGTCTTAGTCTCGAACCAGAGCGCTGAGACCTCAATCGTGTAGGTCCCCTCGACAAGATCCAGAGAGTAGTTGCCCTGGGCGTCAGTCTCCGCTTGCGCAGTGCTGCCGACCACTTTGACTATCGCGCCTGCTATCGCGCTTCCGCCAACCTGAGCAGTAACCTTGCCATTCAGCTTGGGAAGCTCGAACGTCTCGAGGACTGTGACAGTCGCTGAGAACGGGATCTGGTCGCGCACGAACGCCCTGTCGCCGGGGTCGCCCGCCAAGAAATCTATTGTGTCGCCGGGATTAACCAGGACTTCACCAGTGTAAGTCGCCGTGTGAGCGGTCCCTATAGGGTCGTGAGTCCCTCCGCCCGGGAATCCAACAACCAGTCCGCTGAAGAGCGGAGTGGTCGCGTTCTGGTTCTTGAGGACAAACACGGCCGAATTGGAGCCTGTGCTAGTCCATAGCCCACCCGTGAAAGTCGCCGAGACGCTCACGCGAGCGGCGTAGGGCGAAGTCCAGCGTGCGGTCGGCTTGTAATCGCCAGCGGGCGAATTGAGGTAACCTCCAACCGGAAGATACGCACCCTCGTCAAACTCTGTAGCCGCATACTCCAACGGATCCGGCCCTATCACCTTGCCGGCGCTTGGGTTGTCTCGGGTCCCATCAACCCAAAACGCATAGTCAGAGGTACCGAGGGTACCTGTAGCGCACGGTGCACCCGCAGCGAACCCGGCGAATGACCCGTCGAGCGAGCCACAAGTCCAAGCGCTGAACGGGTTCTGTGTAGTGCTGAACTCAGTGCTGTAATCATAAGTCTGGCCACAGACTGGGATGCCCAACGCAACCACCAAGGCCACAGCCAGTAAGACATTAGTTCTATTCAGCATAGTCGTTCACTTGTCTCCTTTCTCCTAACGCTCCCTAATCTTCTACTCTCTGCCATTCTCTGCCATGCCCGCACTGTCAGCGGGCCCTTTCGCTTCACAGGATCACGCCGCCGCAGATACCACCTCCCTCGGTTAGCACTGTCAGAAAACTCTGTAACAGACTTACATTCAGAACCTACATATAGCGGTTGTTGACCAACAACCGCAGTATCCACCACAACCGATCAATTGTCAACGAACAGGCATTGTCGGGCCGGCTGGAAAACACCGGCCCGACCACGTATAGTTACTCTTACTTCCGGCGCCTTATGGCACCAACAACTCCGATAAGACCGCAGGCCAGAGCCAGCATCGAAGAAGGCTCAGGAACGGCGGTGATCGTCGCGTCGAACATGACCCAGTCAACCCCCGTCGGGTCGGAGGGGAAGTTCCTGTCTCCCGGGTCGCCCATCACGAAGTCGATAGTGTCGCCGGCAGTCACAGCAATGACGCCGGAATACGTCGGGCTGTTGCTGCCAGGTAGGGCGGCGTGTCCACCAGCGCCGGCGAATCCGGTCACCCGGTCAGCAAACAGCTGATTGCCATTCTGCAGAACCCACACAAGCGAGTTGGAACCTTCGACGTAATAGCAGCCTGTCCAGAAAGCGTCAATCTGAACGAAGCCGTCCGCGGCGGCGGTCCAGCGGGCAACAGGCTTGGCCTCATAATTATCGTTTGGGAAATACGACAATTTGCTGGGAGAGCGCATTGCCCCACCGGCCCAGAAGTACTGCGCCGGGTAGCCAGGCCCGGGGTAGTCACCGACCGCAGCCATGTATGCACAGGACGCGTTCTGGGGGCTCTCCCATATGTAGCCGGCAGCGAAGACCGTTGACTGCTGAAACGCCCCCGTATCAGGGGTAGTGTAGCCGTAGGTCCACTGATTGGAATTCTGTGTTCCCGTGAAGTCCGCAGCGTAGTTCCACGTCTGAGCACACGCCGGCACAGCAATCACAGCGACCAAAGCAAGAATCAGAAACATTCTACCTAGCATAGTTTTCACCTTTTCTCCTTCTCAAGATCGTTTTGTAGTCTTCCAGGCTACATTTCGCGCCGCACTTTCCTGCGCGGCTTTCCTTCCAATCCCACTGCCAAGTGTTGTGACCATCACCTCCGCCATATCCAGCATCGCCGAAAGGAATTTCGCGACCCTGGTAAATGTAACAGACTTACAGAGCCTCTGCAATACACTCTGTAACATACTTACTCAACCGCAGTATGCCACATTATCGGCAGTCTGTCAACTGGTAATTAGAGTTTTTTTGAGGAGGGTCTTGGAGGCGCTGTAGACTCGCGGATGACCAGCTCAGCTTCGACCACGGAAACCATCGGAACGGCCTCCGGAGTCTCGTCGGAGTCGCAGCCATTTCTTGCCTCGATCATCTGAACCAGCATGTCTACTGCGGACGCCGCTATTCGGTCGATCGGCACCGAAACAGTGGTCAAAGGAGGAGTCGAGAACCTGGCAAGCGAAACGTCATCGAAACCGACAACTGAGAGATCCTCGGGAACTCTGATCCCTCGCGCAGCCGCTATGTTGATCAGCGCGATGGCGACTCGGTCGCTGGTGCACAGAACAGCCGTAGGTTGATCGTCGAGCCCTATCCAGTGGTCGAGAGATGCTGAGACCTCGTCGTTATCGACTGCCCAACTGGAGCTTCCTTCCCGAGGCATCACCAGCTCTTCATCGGGCTCGATACCTGCTCTTCTCAGAGCGTTGAAGTACTCTTCCATGCGGAAATGCGCTGTGTCGTGCAAGTTGAGGGGACCGGCGAAGTGCGCGATGCGGCGATGCCCCAGGCCGAAGAGGTGCTCCATAGCTTTGGCGACCCCATCGGCGACGCCCTGCTGCACGCTGCCGACTTTCGGAGGCACGCTCCTGGCCCACAGCTCGACGATTGGAAAGCCCCTGTCAGCGAGCGTGGCCATCAGAGCGTCAACGTTGTGGCCACCTACGATGAACCCGTCACACCTGCCGTCCATGAGCGTAGCCGGAGTCGGCAGGCCGTTATCCACTATGGACCCGACAGGCACCAGCACATCATAGTGCTTCTGCGAAGCGGCCCGACATATCTCATTGAGGAGTGAAACCACGAACTCATCGGTTGCCATCTGTCCCATGGCCTGACCAATATAGGCTATCACGTCGGACCGCCCACGCTGCAGCGATCGCACGAGCCTGTTGGGCGTATACTGGAGCCGCTCGATCGCCTCTTCAACGCGCCGTCGGGTCACAGGAGACATATAGCAGGGGGTCTTGTTGACCAGGCGCGATACTGTGGCGACCGAAACCTTGGCTTCCCTAGCCACTTGGGCAATCGTGGGCTTCCCTCCGCCGCTTCTCGGCGAGAATGGCGCTGGGGGCTTCTGCCCGGTCTCACTGCTCAATTTTGGATTGAGGCTCTCTGCTGAGATCGTCGTATTCTTAGGCCGCATTTATCTCCACTGCACCCGCCAGACTCCTGTCGCCGAAGTCACTTAGCAAGGGCACACGATGCATGCAATATCATACATCAGCCGATCAAAACTCGCAAGCGCCGCGCCAGCCCTCCGTTATGGGGTATCTCCGCACCACAACGATGTCAGTTCGGTCATCTGTACATGTCATTTCGAGCGGGGCGAAGAACCTGCTTCTGCCAGGTCTGTTTTCCGCGCTCCAGGTGGAAAGAGCAGATTAGCCGCCGAGCCTGTTCTGAGCACGGTCGAAGGGCTCGGGGTCAGGTGTGACTCACAAGCCAATGCAGCAAGTTCTCAGCCTCTGTTGAGGTATAGCAGTCGGACACCCAGTAGAACGTCTTAGCGGGCTCAAGCTCGGTGTGCATCGTCTTCAGTTCGTCTGGAGTCACGAAGACCTGAATGCTCTTCCCCCTCTGCTGGATCCTCTTGAGCATGTCGAGCCAGTGCGGAGCCGTCGGCTGTCCTGCACCGGGGACTAGCTGAATGGTGTGAAGGTCGGGAATCGAGAGCAGGTCGTCGAGGTGCCTGAACGCCCCTACCCCATCGAGGTGATACACCGCGTGGTCGATCACTGAGCACTCGTACTCCAGCGACGGGAGAATGAACCTACGGAAATGCTCGGGCGAGACCATATAGCTGAAGTCGCACTGGACGCACTGCATTCTGCCTTCGCTGTACATCTCGACCCAGCAGGTTGTCCCGAACTCGGCCATCCTTCCTGCTTCGTAAATGGCGTCATACATCGGCTTGTACGCCGCGTCTATCCACTTCAAGGCCTTGAGGACTTCGTCCGGATACTCGATCAGGTCCATGCATATGCGCTCCGGCCCGCGCAGGGCCGAGAGGCAGTCCAGATTCGAGTGCGTATCGAGCGCGCCGACGATGAACTTACCCTCACAGCGCCGGGCGGCGATACGAGCGAGGTCAAGAGTCCCCTTCCACCACTTGTTCTCAGGGTCTATGTGGAGGGGCTGCTGGGTCTCCCAATCCTCGACCAGCGGCTCTACCCAGGAGGTGTCCATATGGGGGACCAGGGTCATCTTGCCGCCGAAGTAGCCGGACATCTGATCCGGGCCATAGAACGGGACAAAGGCCGGCATTGCCTCTCCGAAGAAGGACATGTTGGAGGCCCACTCCTCGAAGTCATCCACTGCGCGGCCGAAGTCGAAATCAGGAGCGGTGATCAGCGACCTGGAGATCGGCTGGCGGCCATCCTTCGGCGTCACGATTCGCACGCAGGGGCGATCGATCATCTCGCCTGCCCAGTAGGCCCGCATCCGCTGCTGCGCGTCTGCTGCGTCGGGTTTGTAAGCCAGCTCAAGTGGCGCCAGGGGCGGCACGCTAATTGCCATCGTCCCTCCGTCAGTTGATAGCACCGATGCCAAGCGCTCGCAAGATGGGGACACTTCGTCCGTCCTGCATAGTGGCGCCTAAGACACCGGTCACCTTGATGTATTGCCCGGGTGTGGCTGAGTATCCTTCCGGGCACTGTACTGTGAGCGCTTGCCCGGAGCCGTCATCTACTTTGAGGAGACTGCCTTGTGTCTCACCGACTCGACCCCACACTGTCACCAGCAACCCAACGGGCAAAGCAGCGGATGCAGATCGCACAGTCATTCCGAGAGGGCCGGGATCGGCGACTACTGCTCCCTGGTGATCGCCGACGTAGTCCGCTACTAAGGTCTTCTCACCGTCGATAGTGGATATCGTGCCAAGCAAATCGACAGTCGCGTCGGAAGATGCAGAGCCGATCACCTTGATACCCGCTGATCTGTCTGGTTCCTCGATATGGAAGTAGCCATCGAACGCGGCGGTCACCGGCAGACCGAGCAGGCAGACTTCCTCTCCGACCTGCTTCTGAGCTACTCCCAGGCGAACCGGCGCTGCCTGCCTGAAGTCGCAGTCATCGAAGACCGCTCGGGTCTTGTACTCGTCGCTGTGAATGTTGGTGAAGAGGACAAACCTGACACCGACCGTGGTAGCCCCGGTAGTGAACCCGACCACCTTGCGAACGTATCCTTCGGTCGGCTGAGTGAGGTATTCCACGTGGGCGGTGATGTCCGCTCCGTGCTCGTCGGTCTCAGCGATGTAGAGCCCCGCCTGATCGCCTGGGTTACTGCCGAAACCGCTGTGGTCGCCCGAGTAGTCGACGGCATTGAGCCAGGTTGACGCAAAGTACGTCGTCCCCGGAGTCACCGGCACGTTCTGGTAGAGCGCAGCAGTCCCAGGCGGGTAGCTTGTGGCGAGAGCCGAAGCGGCCGCCTCCTCGCCGCTGCGCGCGCCGATGACCGGCAGAGCCCACCATACGAAGCTCTCCTCGCAGAAGTAGCCGCCATTGAGGACATGACCACTCCAGCCTGCCTCGGTGGCATCTGCGAAGACCGCAAACGGCACTCCGGACTCAAAGCTCGGGTTGGTGAGGAGGTTGGCCTCGGGAGGATCCGGGACACGCGGCTTTGGCAATATGGTCTTCGGATCGCAGAGAATGCCGTTGTGGATGACCCACTGGATCGCACGCGTGTTGCGGATGTCCTCGAGCGGGTTCGCCGTCAGCACAACCATGTCAGCGACCTTGCCAACCTCTACGCTTCCCAAGTTGGCCGTCTGTCTCAGGGCTTTCGCGTTGTTGAATGTCGCGCACTGCAGCGCGGCGGCGGGCGACAGCCCCGACCTGACGAGAAGCTCGAGTTCCTGCTGCAAGGCAAACCCGGGCGGGCAGTAGGGCTCCGCCGAGTCGGTGCCCGCGAGGAGCGTGACGCCGGAGCTGTATTCCAGCCCCGTCAGCCAGTAGTAGTAATCCATCGTGTCGGTGCGACTCTGGCGGTTGGACTCGCTGAACCCGCTGGCAAGCCGGTAAGCGTCCCAACTGTCATGCAGTTCCTTGGGCACGTAGTAGTTGTCAGGGTTCTGATAGACCTCCGGGAGGTCGCACAGGTAGATCATGTTCCGGAAAACTGCTAGAGTCGGAGCGTTCATCGTGCCCTGGGCGACCATCTGCGCCATCGTGTCCTGATCAGTCGTCGCGCCCCATATGTGTTCGATGACGTCGATCCCGTAGTCCACCGCCTGCTGCGGCGATATCCCGCCGAGGTGAGCCGATACAACCAGCCCACGGCTATGCCCTTCCTGAACCACTCTGGCGAAGACCTCGGGGCTCACGCCTACATAGAGCTTGAGCGTTGTCACCCCGGCCGAGACCATCTGATCGACGAAGGCCGGCACATCGTTTGGATCGGTGATGGAGACCGAGACATCGCCAGGGTGGTAAGCAGGGTAACCGTCGATTAGTGGGCTGCACATGAAGACAGTCGGGCAACAATCTGGGTTTGCAGCGGCAAAATCGGCAAGCATTCTCTCAGGCACAATGGGATCGCCTGCGCTTCGTACGGTGGTGACGCCATTGCCCAGATACAGAGGCAGAAGGTCCTCACCGTTCAGGCCAACGTCCTCAAGGAGGAAGATCAAGTGGCAGTGAGAGTCGATGAGCCCGGGAATGACGTACCTGCCCTGCCCATCGACCACTTGGGCGCCAGGCGGTATCGAGATGGGCGCACTCTGCGTGCCGACGGCAGTGATCCGGTCGCCCTCAACGATCAAAGTACGGTCGGCCAGCATCGTCCCGCTGACGGAATCGAACAGCGAGCAGTGTGTGATGGCCAGCCCTCCGGCGTTCGCCGCAAGAGGGACGACCAGCACGATCAGCATCACGGCAAGGGTAAGGCTCTGTCCCCGAGCTTTCGTCTGCTTCTTCATTGTGCTCCTCAGTAGGTTCCGTACTTCTCCAGCAACTCCAAGGCGTAAAGGTAGTTCGCGTACGAGACCGTAGGCGGAATCGAGTGATCAGAATGAAAGATGTAGCCGCCATCCTTTGCCGCTACGCTAAGCTTGCTGCCGATCTCCGCCTCTACCTCCTCTTTGGTTCCAGAGAGGATGCGGGCGTCGATATTGCCGAAGAGAGTGATCCTCTTGCCGTATACTGCCTTCAGCTCGCGCACATCCTGATCGCACTTCGCCTCCAGCGGATGGATGGCGCGGAAGCCAGCATCTATGTACCGCGGGATCATCATGTCGATCTTGCCGTCGGTGTGCAGCATCGTGGGCTTGCCGACTGACCTGAAGTAATCGCACAGCCGCTTGTGCGCCGGGAAAAGCAGGCTATCGTACATCGCGGGGGAGAACATCGGACCATTGCGATATGCCATATCGCCCCGCAGCCACGCGCCATCGAAGTCGATGCCGGCCGACAGCATACTCTCAGCGGTTGAGATAAGCAGGTCAGCGTACGTCCCGAACATATCTCTGACGACTTCCGGATCTTCAGCCATCATCGTCAGGATGTTGACCTGACCGACAGCGCTCCACGCCAGGACGAAAGGCTCGTTCGCATCGAAAACAACGAACTTGCCCTTCTCACACGCCGCGTCGAAGTCAGTATGAGTCGCTGGATCAAGGCGGTCGTCCGCCGACGTGAGGCGTTGCTTGTACTCGTGCCAGTCCGTTGCGTTCTTGACCCGGTAGTCGAGCCACTGCGGGGGATGCCCCTCGCCCTCTCTGATTCGCTTGACCACGACGCCGTTGGCATCGCGACGGGTGACGTAGTCCTCGTTCCCATCGATTACGTCTTCAGGAAAACGGAACGTCAGGTCAGGGCGTGGAAGCAGGTGAATGTCGAGTTCGAAATGGTCCTCCGGCACGGCATCCTCGGGCATGCCTTCTGAGCGCCACCTGTCCAGGGTCTCGGACCAGAAGTACTCGTAGCGCCCCACCCTGTCCGGGATCCCCCCGTCGAGGGTCGTCAGGATCCGCTCTCGGGAGGTCATGGGGTCAGCGTGGGTTCCGCCGCGCCGTCGCGTTTTGCCCACCGGCTGCCAATTGTTTCCCACTGACGGCCACCCATCACTCGCCGAAGAAGATCGATGCCGTTGTTGCAGAACACATCGGCAATCGCGGACCGCGACAGCCCCGCCATCTCTCCGGCGACGTTGATGGCGAGGGCTATCTCGTAGGCCATGAACGAAGCCCTTACGTCGCTCGTGGGCACTCGGTAAGCGCTCGGCTGGTAACCGTCGAGAACCAGATCGACCCAATGGTCACCGGCGTAGACGCGCCTGCCTCTCATCGCTGCCATGGGCAGGTCAGTGCCGTAGAGCAACCGGCGGGAGTCCATGTTGTCGAACACGATCCGCATGACACTGGGCTCCATCACCATGGCAGTGTCGAGGTAGACGTTCTCTAGGTCGCGCACGGATGCTATCGCCTGAAGCATCTCAGACGGCAAGTAACACCTGCCGCAGTGCGCAAGGACAATCTGCGTATTGGGGTAGCGCTGCGCATACTCTCTCACGCTCCGCTGCACACGAGGATCTGCCAGACGCCTGGAGCCGGGGACGTGCAGGAGGACGATCAGCCCAAGCTCGTTGGCGAGTTCCATCTCGGCGGGACCGATCATGTCCTCCACGCTGACTCCGGCGTAATCGTCGCCAATCCAATCCAGAAGCACCTTGAAACCAAAGAACCCGTGAGTGACAATCCGCTCGCGCAGTTGATCTACCGGCATGCGGCCGCGCCCGGTCACAAACAGAGGATATAGCCCTGGTTTTCGCCCACTCTTCTCCGCGTAGCAATTTGTCATTTCGATGTCTGCAAGGCGAGATGGTTGACCGAAAAGTACGGCACGATACTCCTTGCCGGGGAACATCCTCCGGGCATCCTCGATCAGGCATTCGACCGAGTAGCCAGGGGGCAAGGCCATATAGTCGAGACCGTTCGATGCCCCGTTCTGTGGCGTAGCAGAACCCGTCTTCCCCACCAGCCACTGATCAGCATTCCACACGTGAACGTGGAAGTCTAGAATCGTGGGCGGCAGGATCGGCTCCACCATCTCCCGGTAGAACGGCATGTCAACCGTCTCGTATCTCTCCTTGTCAGTCATACTCATACTCCTTGCTCCAACGACTACAGTTTCGGGACAAGGTGTCCCGGAACAACGCACTATAGGTTTCGGGACAGGGTGTCCCGAAACAACGGGCTGTCCGCTTCGGCAGATCAGAAGACCTCCATAGCTGGCGGCGGAGCTGTCTTCGGCGCTGCGCCCGTGCCACCATTGCCCGGTCCAACTTCTATGGCCTGGACAAAAGCCTCCGCGGGAAGACCATTGTAAGGATCGCCGCCGATGAACCGGATTTCGATCACCCCATTCTCGGGACGCAGATCGTTGAAGACCAGGTCCACCGCCTTGCCGGGGCCGCCGGCCGTGGCATCGACATCCATCTTGCTGGCGACTTCCTTACCATTGATGAGAACCGTGATGCAGTTGGCCTTGGTAAAGCCTCTATTATTGGCGAACTTCAGCCTTGCATAGTACGGGCCTCCGGGCCCTACAGTGACGTTGACCCAGAAAGCATAGGCATGAACACCATATCTGTAGAGCTCAGGGTCTTTCGTGTTGCCGATCTCGCCTGGGGCAGGATCGGTCCACCACGTCGCCAGCGAGTCCTTGTTGAAGCCCGGGATGCGGACGCAGAACTCGGAGGCCGGATGCCACTTGTTCCCCGCAGAGTCTGTCACATCCTCGCGGCCTGTGTATCCAAAGAGCATCCGCTGCACGCCCGTGGGGCCCCCGCCTTCGCCGAATCCGTTGTCTCCTGTGGCGTCGGACCACTGGATCGAGTTGATCTGTACTTTCGTGCCTTCCGACCGCAGGTTCTTCTCACTACGTGGGACGACCCTGATCTCGTGCTCCGTGTTCTCCAGACCAGACTTTGACCAGAGCACCTGCTGCCGTCGGGCCTCGAACGGCGTCCAGCAGTCGATCCCCGCCAGCTGCTTGACGCCATCGATGTATACATCTGCCAGGCCACCGTCTTTCTGGACAGTGCCGATGATCCTGACCTGGTTGCCCTTGAACTTGAGCGACGCCGACGCGCCCGGCTTCTCGGCGACCCGCTGCGGATCGTTTCCCTCTATGATCACTTGCTTAGCCCCGTCATGCCGGATCGCAATGATGCAGTCGCCGTTAGGCAAAGAATCGACTGTGTAGCCGTTGGCGGCCAGATCAGAAAGCTTGTTCAGCTTCTTTCCACCGGCTTTGACAGACTCTGGATCAAACGACAGGCGCAGCACGTCGATGGTATTGGTCGGTGCGGCGAAGGTCGAATACTCCACCTTGCCCCTGCCGTAGACGACCGAGTTCACCACATTCGACGTACTGACAATGTGATTCTCTCTCGCGGCGCCGTAGAGGTCCGGACGCGATGACATCAGGCTGAGACTGCGCACCAGGTAGAGCGGATGGGTTGCAATGAACCAACCAGTGTAGACCCACGCACCGCCGTCGAGGAGATCCTCGCCATAGCCCGTCTCGGTAATGTCATAGGTGGAGAGTATCGCCATACGCCTGGCAAGCTCGCTTGCCCACTCGCTCTTCGCTTCAACGCCGTAGCGCGACAGTGCAACCGCCAGGGTAACTGATCCGTAACTTGTGCTCCTGAAGCAGCAGACATCTGACTCAGGCATCTGCCAGGCTCCGCTGAATGTGTCGGAGTTGGAGTCGGTGTTAACTGAACACGCATTCAGGAAGAGGGCCACGATGTTCCGAACGTCGTTGCGCCAGTTCGGGAAGACGTCCTTATGGTCCATCATGTAGTTGGCGGCGTCATTCATGGAGACCATGCCGCGTGTGTCATGCACGAAGTCCCAATAGTGCCGCCCCCAGGTGTCCTTTACAGACCACACAGGCAGCAGTGTATCTCTGAAGTACGCACGTCCTGCGTCCCGCGCTTTGACGATAGCATCGCCCTTCCCGGTATAGCCTAGCTCGATCAGCCGGTCGAGGAACCGCAGCACCATCACGATGCCGCCAGTCATCTTGTTCGTATCGTCGCCCCACCAACCACCGTTCTTGGGGATGTTCTCGGGATTCGCGTACCGGCCCCACGGCCTTTGGCCAGGAGTCAGGTTGCACTTCTCGGCGAACACGTCCCCCCAATGCTTGGCGGCCTCGAGCCAGCGAGTGTTGCCCGTGAGCTGGTAGGCCCGCAGCAGCGCGTTGCCGACTCCGGCTGCCATATCAAGCTGAATAAGCCCCGCCGGATCGGCCTTTCCGAACAGCTTGCCCTTGAGCGGAACGCTGATCAGGAAGTTGGGCCAGGGGTGATCGGCATTAGTCTGGCAGTGATCAAGCAAGTAATCCGCATAGCAGGCGATGTGGCCGATGGCCATCGGGTCGCCGGTGTACTTGTAGTAATCGACCAATCCGTCGATCAGTATGTAAGCTCGTTGACCGACGTCTCCGTTCTCCCACTCCGTACACCTCTCGGTCTTGACGGTGAGGTCACCGTCGCGGTTGATATGCCAACGCTGAGTATACAGGTAGATAGGCCCAACCGTAGGCGCCTTGCCGGCATCAACCCAGGGGTAGCGCTTGATTGTACCTCCTGCCACACGTATGCGGAAGTCCAACTGCCCGTTCTGCCCCTTGTACCACGGCGCGATGACACCGTTCTTGTCCAGAACGGCATCGTGAGCGTAGTAATGCGGCATAGTAGTCGCACCAACGCATACGCTTGGTAGTAGGCAGAGACTTAGCACCAACAGCATCGAACTCCTCACGACTCCGGTAATCATACTAGTATCGATCCTCAGGTCCTAGTTTATGGGGCGCGCTAAGACGCCTCTTCTGCTCGCGTACAGATACGTGAGGCTGTCAGTATAGTTCAGTACCCGAGTGGTCACGTGGCCATCGCAGTAGGCGAGAGTAGATGGGCTGGTCAAATCCTTGCGGTCGAGTGCATAGCCTCGGCCGTCGGAGGTATGGTTGGCGAATACCTCACCCAGGCAAGGCTTCCTTGATGGCGCGGCGACGTCGCTTGTTGTGAAGCCGCACAGTTGGCACCCGGGAAAGCTGCTCTCAGCGTTGTACCCTGAATCATTGTGCGAGCAGTAGTACCAATACGACCAACGAACATCAGCCATTTGAGACTTGAAGGTCGCCTTGAACAGCGGACACCATCGTATTGCCTCGCTGTTTGCGATGTATGACTTGAGCGCCTCGAAACATATACTGGAGCCTCCCAGCGCCTTGCCGGGACCGTGCTTGATGTCGCAGTCAGCATACCCAGTTGACCCAGCCCAAGGATAGCGGCCGTTGCTGTCATCGACGTACCTGATCATCGCCGCAGCCCACTGCTTCATATTGCTCGTGCAGGTCGATACCTGCGCATTACGCTTTGCCTTCGTGAACACCGGGAACAGTATCGCTGCCAGTATCGCTATGATCGCTATCACCACCAGCAGCTCGATCAGCGTGAAACCTCTTGTCTTGCGCTCCATCAATAGCCTCCTGCCGTTCACTCAGAAGCATGGTGCTGGTCATCCGGGCCGGTGACCACGACCTCAACACCCAACGATCTCAACTCATTCAGTATCGCTGGGTCCACCCCGTTGTCGGTAATAACGACATCAGCCAGGCTGACCGGCCCTATCGAGACATTGGCCACATAGCTGAACTTGGATGAGTCACACAGAACAACTGCCTTCTTGCTGCTTTCGGCTATACGCCTGAGCGGGCGCGCGGAGGGCAGGTCAGTGCACATGAGTCCATGCTCGATGCTGATCGCCTCCACTCCGATGAAACTGGCATCCCAGAAGATGCGGGAGATCGTGTCTTCGCTCAGCGTAAAGTCTGTGCCGAGAGAGTTGGGACTCAGTGTCCCGCCGAGCAGATCCACTGGCGCGATGTTGCGCGAAGCGAGAGACACGGCTATCTCAGGCGACGGGGTCATCACTCGCAGGGTGTGACTCTCCGGCACACGAATGATGAGCTGGTAGGTCGTGCTGCCCGTACTCACGAAGGCCATTCCTGACTTCGGCCAATACTCCAGGGCGGCACGTCCGATCCATGATTTCTGCTCCATGTGCGCGGTGCGGGTCTCGCTATAGACGGGAACGCCCCGCCCACGAGCCTTGATAGTGGCCCCACCGTGCGAGCGGACCAGTATCCCCTCCTCGTGAAGGGCATCAAGATCGCGGCGAACCGTCTGCCCGGCAACGCCCAGATTCCGAA
Source organism: uncultured bacterium (assembly GCA_964523735.1). Taxonomy (GTDB): domain Bacteria; phylum Armatimonadota; class UBA5829; order UBA5829; family UBA5829; genus CAZFYZ01. The sequence continues at coordinate 19,221 of CAZFYZ010000014.1, forward strand.
TGAGATCAGCGACAGTGACCGTGCCATCCCTCAACGCCATCTCGTAGATGATGCGCCTGCGTTCGGCGGCGATCACGCCCCTTGATCCGTGTCCGTTGCCCTCGTCTTGTGTAGCCATCATCAATCCCTCCCGCAACTCATGCGATAAGCTTGTTTGCCGCACACCATGTTAGCATCCTATCGCCTATGAGCCATGCAGTTGAATGAAAGTTGCGTCGATGTATCGCTCGCCGGTAGCGGCGTCGGTCTTGATGACACCCCTGATGGTCACCAAAGCATCGACAGCAGGCTTGTCCGCTGTTGCCCTTATCTGGATACCGTTCATGCGATGGATGTCCTCGACATAGAACGAATCCGCGAACACGGCCGTTACTGAGACGGGTCCGATTCCGATGGTTGCTCCGCTCGCGAAGTTCTTGGCCTCAGAAATAGGTCTGGAGGTAACTGGCAGATGCAGAACACAGAGCTGCTGTGCCTGACCGCTCGTTGAGCACGGGCCGCTGAAGAGCGTGCTCGCGTCGACCAGGCTGAGGATCTTGAACTCACTCGGATTGGCGGCTACACGATACAGCTTGCCGTCAAACGTGGTTATGCCAATACCGGAGTTGTTGCCGTATCCCCATTCGACTATCTCACCGCCAGCTTGCCTCTTGTAAATAACCGAGTGGTTAGCGTCAATGTAGAGGTCACTTCCTGCCCAACACAGGCTAGCCAGGTTTGCGCCCATAGTGGCGACTGGCGTTTTCGCGCCATTGGCTGTGTTCCAGCTCAACAGCTGGCCGCCCGTGAATGTAACAAGATAGGCAAGCCCGTCCGGCCCGAACTTGATACCGTACGGGTTATTTGCAATCGTGGTGCTCGGACCAGACTGCGCGCCGGTCACGGGATCGTAGGCCCCGGCGTGACCGGACCAGTCGCACAGCCAAAGCTTGCCAGCGTGCCAGGCGAGGTCGGTGACCTGAGTCGTGCTGCTATTCTTGATCAGGTCTGACTTGATCAGTGTCCCGTCAAGCCTGTATTTGGAGACACCATTGTTGCCCCCCACATACACGTTGCCGTCGCCGCCTTGGATGACCCCAATGCAGCCGCTGCGAGCTGCGAACGTGCCCAGGTATTCCCCATCCAGCGAGAACTTCTCGACCTTTCCGGTGTCATAACACGCCACCAGCATGATCTCGCTCCTGGGACCGATCTTGAACGAGGTGCTGTTGACGGTGCTTGGAGCGTAACCAGGACTATATGCTCTGGCTCTGATCGTAAGGTCACAGTCCACATTGATGGGGCCCACATAGACCTGGCTGGCCTCGGTGGGCTTGGCACCGTTCGTAGTGTAGTGGATGACTGCGCCTGGGGTACCACAAGCGATGGCTACGGATGTTGCCGTATCAAACGATCCGCCGTCAGGGGAGAATGTTGGGGTCTCGACGTTGCCCAACACACTTCCCTGCCCCACCTCAATCGCTTGGACGTAAGCTTCCCCCACCAGGCCTTTGTCGGTGTCTCCGCCAATGAACTGGATATCGATAATCCCATTCTGTGGGGTTATGTCGTTGAATGCCAAGTCCACAGCGCGGTCTTTACCTCCCGCAGTGGCTTCGACATCCATCCTCTTCACAACCTGCCGCCCGTTAATCACCACCGAGACCAGGTTCTTCGTGCTGTCCAGCCCGCGGCTCGCAGCGAACTTCAGCTTCGCGTAATACGGTCCTGTGGGAGCGACAGTTACATCCACCCAGAACTTGGGGCCGTGGACACCGTAACGGTATAGGTCGTCATCTGCCGTGTTGGCAATATCGCCACCTGCGGGGCTGGACCACCACGCTGCGGGGATCACGTCCACATTGAACCCCGAAACTCGAACGCTGAACTCACAGCCCGGCCGCCACGCATTGCCTGCAGAGTCCACTACGTCCCCTCGGCCTGTATAGCCGAACACCATTCGTTGTGTATCAGTCGGCCCGCCGCCCTCACCAAATCCATTGTCTCCAGTCGCGCTGGACCACTGTACGGCATCGACGTGAACCTTTGAGCCGCTGGACCGTGGGTTCTTCGTTCCTTTGACAACAACCCTGAGGGTGTGCTGTGAGTTTGAGAGACCGTTCTTCTGGTAGAGGACCTCCTGTCGCCGAGTTGAGAAAGGTGTCCAGCAATCGAACCCCGCCAGTTGCTTGACTCCGTCTATGTAGACATCAGCGAGTCCACCATCCTGCTGAACGGGACCGATGACCCTGACCTGGTTGCCCGTGAAAGCAAGAGTCATGGCGGAGCCCGCCTGGTTGGACACCCGGCAACCACCTTCGTGGTCTTGTTCGTTGCTGATTCTTGTCCATGTGCCGGTGAACGTGAGCCCGCCTTGGTCGTCGGCAATCTGCTGCGTATCGTTTCCCTCGATGGCCACTTGAGTTGCCCCGTCGTGCCGGACAGTGACAATGAAGTCGCCATTGGGCAATGCTTGAGCTGTGTAGCCGTTGCCGGATGTGATCGGTTGCCTGGCAAGACTCACGCCGCCAGCGCTAACGGACAGGGGGTCGAACGCCGTTCGCAGAACATCGACGGAGTTGGCCGGGGCGTCAGCCGTGCAATACTCAATCCGGCCGTCGCCATACCTGACTGAGGTGACTACGCTAGACGAACGAGCAATGTGATTCTCTCTCGCCGCCGAGTAGAGATCGGGCCGATAGGAGAGAAGACTCATTCCTCGCGCCAGGTACAGGGGGTGGGTTGCTATGAACCACGTCGCATAGACGTAGGCGCCGCCATCGATCAGGTCTTCGCCGTAGCCCGCGTCGTTAACCTCGTAGGTAGACAGGATCGCCATGCGCCGGGCGATCTCACTTGCCCATTCGTTCTGTGCCTCGACACCATATCTTGAGAGAGCAACGGCCAGTGTCAATGAACCATAACAGAGGCTTCGCCCACAGCACACTGCCGACTCAGGGATTTGCCAAGCTCCGCTGAACACATCCGAATTGGCCTCCGGGTAAACCGAGCATGCGTTCAGGAACAGCGTGCTGATGTTGCGGACGTCATTGCGCCAGTTCGGGAACAGGTCTTTGTTGTCCATCATGTACTGAGCGGCATCGTTCATCGAGACCATTCCACGCAGGTCGTGAACGAAGTCCCAGTAGTGTCGTCCCCAAGTATCGTTCACCATCCATGCGGGCAGAAGTGTGTCCTTCAAGTAAGCACGCCCAGCATCACGTGCTCTGACAATCGCGTTATCATTGCCGGTGTAGCCAGCCTCAATCAGTCTATCGAGGAACCGCAGGATCATCGAGATTCCACCGGTTAGCTTGTTGGGGCTGTCGCCCCACCATCCGCCATTGGTCGGGATGTTCTCCGGGTTCGCATATCTTCCCCAGGGCGCAGCCCCGGGAGTGAAGTTGCACTTGGCGGCGAATAGATCGCCCCAGTGCTTGGCTGTGTCGAAGTAGCGGGCATTGCCGGTGAGCTGATAGGCTTTGATCAGACCGTTTCCCACACCGGCAGTCATATCGAGCTGTATGAGCCCCGCCGGGTCGGCTTTGCCGTAGGGCTCGCCCCTGAGAGGGACGCTGATCAGGAAGTTTGGCCAAGGGTGAGAGGCATTGGTCTGGCAGTGATCAAGCATGAAGTCTGCGTAGCAGGCAATATGCGCAATCGCCATAGGATCGCCGGAATAGCGGTAGTAATCGACCAAACCGTCAATGACGATATAGCCACGTTGGCCGACATCACCATAGTCCCAGTCCGGCAACGTGGCAGGATTGACAGTGATGGTACCCGTCGGGGTAATGGCCCATTGGCCATTATACATGTACTCTGGCCCGGCCGCTACAGCCCTGGTTGTGTCTGCCCAGGGGTAACGCTTCATGGTCTCTGCTGCAACCCTTATGCGCAGATCGAGCTGACCGTTGAGGCCACTGTACCACGGGGCGATGACGCCATTACTGTCCAGCACAGCGTTGTGCAGGTAGTACCTCGGCATCGTCGTTGCGGCGAAACAAGAAGCCGTCAACGCCAGACAACCAACCAATGCCGCAAGCGCGTTAGCGATCCTACGCTCCATACGATCCTATTTGCCTTTCCCTACGGAAGAACGATCGACATACTTGAACGCCTGAAAGTCCGATTGGGAGGATTGGGGTACCCTCCCAATCGGCGTATTGGCTGTTCTAGTCCTTGAGCTTGTTCACCGCCAATGCGCGGATCACTCTGCTCAGTTTGCCATCGACCAGCTCGCAGGAGCTGATGCCCGTGACGTCCACATAGGCGCCCGCGGCATAGATGGTCCCACCAGTCACCTTGACAGTGACCGCGGAGCCATCGTTCAGGTAGAACTCAGCAGCGTCGGGCGACACCACTATGCCGGTGGTTCTCACCAGCATACCGATGTTGTTGACTCCCGCAGCGCCATCGATTCCCGCCTGCAGGCCGGCCGGCCCGCCGCCGAGGGCCTTGTTGGTCATACCAAGCGGATCGACCGTGTAGGTGCCGCTGGTCTGTAGAAGAGAAGCGTCGATGTAGCGCTCGCCGGTTGCGGCATCTGTCTTGATGATGCCCTTCACCGTCAGCAGCGTGTCGACAGCGGGCATACCAGCCGACGTCCTTACCTGAATGCCGTTCGTGCGACCAGCGTCCTCAACATAGAACGCATCGGCGAATACTGCCGTGACAGAAACCTGTCCGGTTCCCACAGTCGTCCCATCGGCAGTGTTCTTGATCTCTGAGATCAGAATGGGAGTCACCGGCATGCTCAGGATGCATATCTGCTGAGCCTGGCTGCTGGTATAGCACGGACCGCTGAAGATCGTGCTGGCATCGGCCAGACTGAAGATCTTGAACTCGCTGGTATTGCCGGCCACCCGGTACAGTTTGCCGTTGAATGCCGTGATGCCTATAGCGGAGTTGTTACCATAGGCCCAAGGGGTTATCGTATAGTCGGGTGCCATCTTGTAGACGACATTATGGTTGGCGGCGATGTAAAGGTCGCTGCCGACCCAGCACAGGCTCGTTAGACCACCCACGGGAGCAGCAACAATCGCGGCCGTGCCAGCGGCAGTGTCCCAGGCCAGCAGCTCACTGCTTCCGAACGTAACGACATAGGCAAGACCGTCAGGGCCGAACTTGATGCCGTAAGGGTTACCGCCAATCGTGGTGCTGGGACCTGACTGCGCGCCGGTCTCCGGATCGAAGGCGGCGGCGTAGCCGTAATAGTCGCACAACCAGAGCTTGCCCTCGTGCCAGGCAAGGTCACTGACGAATGTCGTGCTGCCGCTGGTGATGAAGTTCAAGTTGATGGGTGTGCCATCGGCCTTGTACTTAGACACACCGTTCAGGCCGCCAACATACACGTTGCCGTCGCCGCCCTGGATGACTGCAACCGGACCACTTCTAGTGACAAACGTCCCTGCGTACTCTCCGTCCAAGGTGAACTTCCACACTTCGCCCTTATCGTAAGCCGTAACCAGCACGTACTCACTTCTCGGCCCGATCCGATAGTTGGCGCCCTTGATGCTGCTCGGCATCATACCCGGAGCATAAGCCCTGGCCTTCAGCGTCAGGTCGTGGTCCACGTTAACAGGTCCAGTGTAGACCGTGCTGGTATCAGTGGGATCGCTGCCGTTGGTCGTATAGTAGATCGTGGCGCCAGGGGTCGCGCAGTCGATGGTGACCAGCTGGGCCGAGTCGAACATCGCGCCGTCGGGACTGAACGTCGGGGCGTCAGCCACTCCAGCGTCCGCAACGTTGGCTATGCAGATCTGCTGAAGATTGTTGCTCGGGCAGGTGTCGAAACCGATCAGGTTGCCTTCGTCCACACCATACGTGTAGAGGCTTGCTCCAATCGCGCTGTAGAGCGTACCGTTGCCGATCGTGATACCCACTGCACCGGCAGGCTGAGCGATCCACGTCGACAACAACCCCATGTTCTCGTCCCATTGGTAGATGTTGCCCTGGCTGGTGCTAATGTATAGATACTGGCCGACCCATTCCAGTCCGCCCGCGTTCTCGAGCGCCGGGAACATGATCGTCTGCGTCTCGCCGGTTGTTGTGTCCCACGCCAAGACATCCCCGCTTGTCCAGAACGCCACATAGCAGCGTCCGTCGGGACCGAAGGCCAGGCCGTAAGGATTGGTCGAGAAGGAGTTCGTCTCGTCCGTAGGCCATGTTATAGCAGGCCCGGTCTGACCACCGGTCGCAGGGTCATATGCGCTGGTGAACTGGTCCCACGTTGTCAGCCAGAGCTTGCCATCGTGCCAGGCGAGATCCGTCACCATGGCGGTGGTTGTTATCAGCGAAGCGTTAATCAGTGAGGCATCCGGACCGTACTTGGCAACGCCCGTCGTCGTGCCGACATAGATGTTGCTGTCTTCGCCTTGGAGCACCGCCACTGGCGGGCTGGCCAGGCCGGTGATGAACGAGCCAATGTACAGGCCTTCAAGGGTGAACTTCTCGATAGTGTCACCGACAGCGCCGTTGTACCCGGCCGCAAGCACTACCGTTGGCTGGGTGCCAATCACGTAATCGGCGGACGCTGTGTCGCTGGGCGCACTGCCTGCCTTGTAAGCTTTGGCTTTCAGCCGCATGTTGTGATCAACAACGATCGGCACGGCGTATAGCAGGCTAGTCTCGGTCGGCTCGCTGCCATCCGTCGTGTAGTAGATAGTTGCGCCGGGAGTCGCGCTTGTGATCGTGACATTCCTCGCACTGCTGTAGTGGCCGCCCGCGAGGTCGAATGTTGGAGTCTCTGCATTGCGGATGACGCATATCTGCTGAATGGTGCCTTCTGGCAGATAGGCAAAGTAGATCAGGCTGGCGTCGGCCAGGCTGTACGTGTTAAGCGTGCCATATACGCCGCAGTAGAGCTTGCCATTATCGATGGCGATTCCAATGCATCCGCCAGGCCCGGTAGCCCACGGCTGCAAACCAGCAGCCTGGCTCCATTTGTAGATCTGGCCGGCGTCGTTGCGACAGATATACATGTCGCTGCCGTTCCAGTCGAGGCTGGTCAGATTGCCACCAGGCGAAACGATCAGTTCAGTGGCATTGGTGGTCGTGTTCCACGCCCACACGGTACCTTCCGCAGTGTCCAGTTCATAGAAGCAGACATAGCAGCGTCCGTCCGGGCCGAACCCTATACCATAAGGGTTATTGCCGATGCCCGTCCAACTAATGCTTGGGCCCGACTGCTGACCCGTGGTCACGTCGTAGGCCGCAACCGTGCCACCCCAAGTGGCGAGCCAAAGCTTGCCATCGTGCCAAGCCAGGTCGGTCACCAGGTCACCAGTCCAGATGTAGTCCTGGGTAATAACTTCCCCCTCAGGACTGCACAAGGTTACGCCACTGGTGGTGCCCACGTAGATGTTGCTGTCTCCACCCTGCACAACTGAGATGGGTGCACTGGACAACCCCGTTACGAAGGGCGGGACGGTATAGGCACCGCCTGTGGTGAAGCGCTCTACTCTGTCGCCAAGGCCGTAGTTCGTCACCAACACACTATCGGCTTGGGCGAGGGAAACCGCTCCCACAAGGCAAGCCACAGTCAGAACAAAGAGTGACAAAGCTCTTGACGATCCAATCAACCTAGACATTCTTACTATTCTCCTCTCTCTCATCACTACAGGCTCAGCCAGTCCCACGGCTGAGTCTTGCGAAATCACACTAACCCATTCCGACGCTAGACGCTACTCTGCTATCCGGCTACACCCCCTTGCTGACAGCCCTACGAAACATCAGAACACATTCGAACGCTCACGACACCTGTCACGTTCGGCAGGCAGGTGCTACATTAGGATTATGGGTCACGTCAGCCTTGTTGTCAAGTGCTCTTTTGGGCATTTGTCACTCTTTTTGTTGCCTCTAACTCCATATAGAACCTGAATGCGGCGCTATGACCGAGGCAGTAGAGAGACGTTCGACAGTGGCCCATAGCTGGGTATCCACAATCGCAATGACCAAACCGGGGTGAATGTGTCGGGGCGGAAGCAGACCGCCCCGACCTGAGGTTGTAGATATAGCTCTGCTGAACGAGCTTAGCTTCTTCTGCGGCGGGCGAAGCCGACGAGACCAGCAGCACCAGCCGCGAGAGCCAGTAAGCTGGAGGGTTCGGGCACTGCAACGCAGATCTGCTGCACCTGACCGCTGATCGCGGAGATGTCCATGTCGAACACGGTGCTGCCGTCAGCCAGGCTGAACGCCTTGAGCTGGCCAGTGTTCGAGGCTGCGCGGTAGAGAGTGTCACCGTAGATGGCGATACCAAGACCCGATGTGTTACCCTGGGCCCATCCGACCAATCCGGTCCCTGGCACGTACTTGTAGACCCACGTCGAGTTGCCACCGACGTAGAGATCGTTGCCATTCCACGCCAGACTCATAAGCGCATCGTTCGCGTCACCGATCTTAGCGGTAGCGATCTCAGTTGTTGTGTTCAAAACGGTATCCCACGCCAGAAGTTGGCCACTGCCCATTGTAGCCACATAGACAAGGCCGTCGGGCCCGACCTTGATGGCGTACGGATTGCCGGCGATCGTGGTGCTGGGGCCGGACTGCAGGCCAGTCGCGGGATCGTAAGCAGCAGTGTGGCCATAGTAGTCGGTCAACCACAGCTTGCCGTTGGCCCAAGCCAGGTCCGCCACAGCGGTGACTCCGGTGATGAGATTGTCGTTAAGGAGTGTGCCATCCACGGCGTATCTGGAGACGCCGCCGGCATTGGCGAAGTTGCCGCCACCGACATAGATGTAGCCATCTGCTCCCTGAATGACAGCTACGGGCTTGTTCGTCGGAGTAGCGAACGTGCCGATGTACGACCCGTCCATCCCAAACTGCTCTACCTTGCCGCTATCGTAGCAGGCGACCAAAATGGACTGGGCCCAGACGCTGGAGCAGCACGCAACCAGCACAACGAGTGTCAAACACAAGATCTTGGACATAGTAGTTCTCCTTCCTTTTCCGCCGATCTGTGGTGTGTGCTATGCACATCATTTTCCGGCCACACGCGATGTCCCCCGCGCTGTTGTTGGCAAAGCACACTCGCAGTATGGCCCATGATTGCCTGATTGTCAAGTGTCTTTGTGTGCGTTTATCATCTTTTCTTTGCTTGTCTGTCTGTTGACCCTTGACGCGACAAGCAAGTTGTGTGCACAATGATACGGACGAGGCGCGTGCGGATGAAAGAGGTTGCACGCATGCCAGGAGGCTAGAGGCATCATGAATGAACGGGCAACGTCCCGTATAGGGAAGTTCAGGTGGGTCATCCTGGCCCTGCTTTTTATCGAGACCGTGCTCAACTACACCGACTTGCAGACGCTGTCGGTGCTCGCACCCGAACTCGAGAAGAAGATTGGCCTCGACGAGAATGCCTACTCGATGGTACTCGAGGTCTTCCTAGTCACCTATCTGGTCTCGTTTATGATGGGCGGCTGGGTCCTCGACAAGCTGGGCGTCCGCAAGGGAATGGCCCTTGCGCTGACGTGGTGGTCGCTTGCCGAGATCGCTCACGGGTTCGTCCACAACCCCACGCAACTGGCCATCTGCCGGGGGTTGTTCGGTTTCGCTTATCCTGGCGCGTATCTCGCGGCGGCTAAGGCGGTGTCCGAGTGGTATCCTGCCCGCGAGAGAGCCCTCGGAACGGCAGCATATACGGCAGGAGCAACTGTGGGCGCGACAATCGCTCCACCGCTGATCGCCGCGCTGACGCTCTCGTTCGGGTGGCGTTACTCTTTCATACTGGCCGGACTGGCCGGTCTTGTGTATCTCGCACTGTGGCTCGCCCTCTACCGCGCCCCCGAGGAGCACAAGATGCTGGGCGAGACTGAAAGAGCCTATATCCTGGCGGGAAGATCCGAGGGGGTCGAAACCACCGAGGACACGGAGAGACTGGGGCTGGGCTACATACTCAGCCGGCGGAAGTTCTGGGGAGTGGCCCTGGGACGCGCTATCGGCGACAACCCCTGGATATTCTTCGTCCTCTTCGTGCCCACCTTCCTGAACTCGGCCCATGGATGGAGCCTGGCAAGCGTGGGCCGATACCTCTGGATTCCGTTTGTGTTCGCGGACATCGGGACCGTCGGCAGCGGCTGGCTGTCGGGGTACCTGGTGAAGCGGGGAATGCCAGTGCTCAGAGCAAGGCTCCTGCTGGCCGGTATCGCGGTCGTGATCCTGACTCTCCAGTTCACGCTGGGCTACGTGACCGGGCTGGCCGGCATCATAGCCACGCTCTGCGTGATGATGATGTGCGCGACCACGTGGCTTGTCAACGTCGGCACTATTCCTGTTGACGTCTTCCCCAAGCGGATCGTCGCACGGGTCGTTGGTCTCTGCACTGTGGGGTCGATCGCCGGCAGCCTCGTCTTTGTGCCGTTCGTCGGGCGAATGCTAAAGGCAGGAAACTACCACCTACTGTTCGGTGTAATGTCGGTCCTGCCGATCGCCGCGTTTGTGGTGCTGAGAGCGTTGATCGGCAAGACCACATCAGAGGATAAGGCCGCAGGCTAGCGTGCCAGCCTACTTCTTCTCGGGTCCAGCGACAACCAGAGTGGCAGACTGGGGATGGAGGTACTTCGCCGCTGCAGCCTTGGCCTGCTCCAGCGTAACGGAGCGATACAGCTTCGGGTAGTTCTGCAGGTAGTCCATCCCCAGACCGTACGTTTCTGCGCTCAGCAGCGTGCGCGCGACGCCGGCGTTTGTCTCCAGAGCGATCGGAAAGACTCCGATGATGAACTCCCTCGCCTGGTCGAACTGCTTCTGAGTCGGGCCATTCTTCTTGTACTCAGCGACCTTTTGCTTGACTGCCTGAATCGCCTCTTCGACGTTCTGCGGGCCGGTCCCCATACTGGCATACCACGGCCCCGCTCCGAGCGTCGCATCAAAAGTCGAGTAGACGTCGTAGACCAAGCCGCGCTTCTCCCGAATCTCGTCGCCGAGGATGCTGCCGAGCGCCCCTGCCCCACCGAGCGCCTGGTTCATGATCCTTGCGGCGTAATAGTCCGGATCACTGCGCTTGAGGCCCATCGGAAAGCCGAACACCACGCTGTCCTCGCGCTTATCGGCCATCGGGATGTCAATCCGTCTGGCCTCTGTCGGCGGGTCCACAGAGGAAACGTCCACGAGAGGAGTCGGGCCCTGCGCCACCCAACCTCCGAAGTACTGCTTGACCAATTCAACAGCCTCGGCCGCTTTCACGTCGCCAGCGATCACGATCACCGCCGTGTCGGGTCGATAGTAGCTCTTGTAGAACGACACCAGGTCGTTCCGAGAGATCGCTTCCAGATTCTTCCGCGCGTCGTCGAATGTAAGCTCGTTGTAGGGATGCCCGGACGGGAACACGGCATTTCGAAAGGCGCGCATCGCCTGACTGTCCGGCGACTCCTTGCTCTGCTCCAGGCTCGAAAGCGACTCGCCCTTCGCGCGGGCGAACTGGTCTTCTGGGAAGGACGCGTTCATCAGTTCATCGGAAAGTACGTCCAGAACCAGTGAGAAGTCCTTTGCCAAGCTGCGAGCACTGAAACTCGCGGTCTCGACACCCGAACCCGTGCTGACGCTGGCGCCGACGAAGTCCGTCTCGCGAGCAATCTGGAGCGCCGAACGCCTGGCTGTCCCTCTGCCGACCATCTCAGCAACCAGGTCTGCGACGCCCTTCTTGCCTGCCGGATCGAAGTAGCTGCCGGCTTTCACGTTGCCTGCTATCGCGATCGTCGGATTCGAATGGTTCTCCTGAACGATCACCACCATGCCGTTCGGCAGTACCTCGCGATGCGGCTTCGCAAGTTTGCTGGCGGGCTGCTGCGGTTTCGGGGCAGGAGCAGCAGGTTTCGAGGGCTTCGCACTGGCTGTCGATCGCTGCGGCGCTGTCTTGTAGGCAATGCCTCGGAACTGCTGGCGATGCTCCGGGCCGATCGAGGGAGGCTTAGGGCTTCCCCCCGAGGCGCCTTCCGTCGGGATGAAACGCCCGACGGTCATGTTCTCGTCAGTAAGATACTTGGCCGCAACATCGCGCACCTGCTCAGGGGTCACGGCCTTGATGCTCGGAATGAGGGTCTCGATATATCTCCAGTCGATGACCGTGTTGTAGTAGCCAAGCTGCTCGCCCTGGTCGGATACGCTGTCGTTCTGGTAGATCAGGTAGGCCTCGAGCTGGTTCTTGGCGGCGGACATCTCATCCTGCGTAGGCAGAGTGGTCTTCGCCCTCTCGACCTGTTCGGCAATGGCCTTTTCGATGACATCGTGCTGGACTTTGTTGCGGGCGGTGGCGCCGATCATGAACAGGGCTGGGTCACGCCTGTCATCCGCCGACGACCAGGCCGAAGTCGCCAACTCTGTCTCAACGAGCGCCTGATACAGCCTGCTCGATCGTCCGCCGCTGAGGATCTGATCAAGCACCATCAGCGCATAGGTGTCAGGGTCCGAGATCGCGGGGGTATGGTAGCCTATCATCACGCGGCCCGCGAAGCCTGCCTGGTGGACCTCCACAACACGCTTGCCGGTCTGCTTGGGCTCGACAGTATATACCGGCCTTGGCAGCTTCCCCTCCGGTTTGGAACCAAAGTACTTCTTGACCAGTGCGAGTGCCTTGGCCGGGTCGAAATCGCCCACGAGCACGAGCGTGGCGTTGTTAGGGTGATAGTAGCTCTGATAGTAGTTGACTAGCTGGGCCCGGCTGACGTTCTCAACGTCGGACTGCCAGCCGATCACGGGCCACTGGTAGGGATGGGCCTGGAACACCGTCGCCATCAAGTTCTTGTACAGCTCCGAGTCCGGCTGATTCTCGCGGCCCTGCATTTCGGACAGGACAACTGTTCGCTCAGTCTGGAACTCGGAATCCAGCAGCAGCGCATTGCCGGCGCGCTCGGCCAGCATCTTAAGCGAAAGCTCGAGGTTCTCGCTCGACAGGAGCTGCCAGTAGTAGGTGAAGTCGGTCCAGGTGGCAGCATTCTCGATGCCGCCTCGCTGCCGTATCAGGCTGGTGATCTCGCCCTTCTCGTAGTTCTTGCTCGCGTTGAAGAGCATGTGCTCCAGTATGTGGGAGATGCCTGTGATTCCGGTGTGCTCGTTCCGCGAGCCTACTCTGAACCATATCTGAGCAGTGAACACCGGTGCGGCATGGGATTCCTTCATCAGCACCGTGAGGCCGTTTGGGAGTTTGGTCTCAACAACGCCGGACGCTTGCCCCAGCGCACAAGAAACCGCCACAAGCTGGAACAGGAAGACCAGCGCCAGAACCAAGTTGAGCTTTCGCATGTGCATCAGTGCCTCCGATACGAGCCAGGTTCATTCCTGTGTTCCCGTATGCAGCGACTATGCTAACCTGGGAGGCTGGCTTTGTCAATGCACTGCGAACGGAGTTAGCTTCTGAGGACAATGATCGGCTGCGAGCTTGACCCACCTGCCATAGCTCGCCTATACTCAGACTGCACACAGCCTTGAAAGGAATACCAAGCGCATGCAGAACCTGCTCTTCATCCTTGTGGGCCTCGGGGTCGGGGCTTTCTCGGGCGTATTCGGCCTGGGCGGAGGGATTATCATGATCCCCCTGCTTGTCTACGGCCTGCACTTCACTCAGCACCAGGCACAGGGCACGACCCTGGCCATGATGGTACCCCCTATCGGTCTGCTGGCGGCCTGGACATATTACAAAGCCGGACACGTGGACATCAGGATCGCCGGCCTGTGCGCGCTAGGTTTCTTCATCGGAGGCTACTTCGGAGGCAGATACGCCAACCAGCTCCCGGACTTCGCCTTGAGGAAGGTCTTCGGCAGCATCCTGCTGCTGATCTCACTCAAGATGATTATCTGGCGATAGTGGCCCACCCACTACTATGTCAACTGTGTGCTGCCCTCCGTCTCCGAAGAGCGGAATCATGTTGCCGAGAACCGGCTCGCCATCAACGATCATCGAGGCGGTCGATGCGCCAGAACTCAGCGCTCGACTGATGCTTATGTGGTACGTGTCACCACGGAACTGCCTGATCACTCGGCACTCATCCCAATCATCCGGCAGGCGAGGGCTGATAAGCAGGCCATCGGCAGCCGGCTTTAGGCCGAGGACGACCTCGACCAACGCGGAATATGCGCAGCACGCCACTCCGGTTTCGCCGTCGTGTGACCCACCACTGCTGAGCCCGCTTACCACCCATTCCCTGACAGGCTGATCGGCCATAGCAGGAGTCAGCGATTGGAAGTAACGCACCCGCCGGGGCAGACCACGACTGTCGGCTTGGTCGGACTTATCGGCCGGCAGAGATCCAGCCCTATCCTCCAGGTCGATATCGCAACAACTGCCCGTGGACGCGGCCCAAGTGTCCAGGACGCTCTCAACAAGAACGGGATCTGCCGACGGGTCGCCGGCATACATCCTGAGGATGCGTTCGCAATGCTCCTCGAGATTCAGGCCCGCCGTGCCCCTCGCTGGGATAGCTTCGGCAAGAACCGCCACGTCCCCAGTCTCCGCGACGTAACGGGCCGTCGAATAGACCAGCCAAAGGAGATCGCGTGCCGGCAGCACGACGGTGGACTCATTGTCCGGGGAGTAGTGACCTGCAATTGATATGCCGGCCGCAAAATCAAGCAGGTTTGCCCTGCACATCCCGGGTGCGGTAGCCGTGAGCGCGTACAGCCTCCGGAGTGCATCGATCGCCTGGTTTGGGTCAAGACATACCCCACCAGTCCGCTGCCTGATCCAGCCTGCGTACGCATCATAGGGCAGCCAGGTGTTCACGAGCGCATTCAGGGCTCGGTCGGGGCTAGCCGCCTGAACGGCGGAGCTCAGCCTCTCCCACCGCAAGCGAGACGCTTCGATAGCCTCGGAAACCAGTCGAACCTTTGAGCACCCGCGTACCAACTCGAGGGCATTCTCCGGGCTTCTCGCAACGCCAAAACAGAAACCGATCTCAGCCTCGCCCTCGATCGGCAACTCGATGTCAATGGTAAAGCTCGCGATTGTCTTCGACGTTTGGTGATCAGGCGGCACGGTCACAGGCTGATCAAGCTGCTGAGGGTTTCTGAGCGTCCGGCCGTCACCCAGGAAAGCGCTCTTGTCCGTCTGTAAACAAACAGGAACCAGAGTGCTCGAGTGGAACAGCACGACATCGCCACCGTCAAAGCCCGCTAGTCCCTGTCCCTCTGCCCCGAGCGGACGACGCATCAGCAAGGTCTTCTGGCGGTCCTTGTAAGTCGTTTCGAGGTTCGCGCCGATGCAGGGTTCGACATAGGTTGTAAAGCTCAGCCGTCTCTCGTCCGCAGAGTGGTTCTCAAGACGAAGAAGCCAGACCTCGACTGATTTGTCGGGTACAGTGGCTATGGTCAGAGTGGACGCGATCTTGTTCTTGAGGGTGTAGGCCTTGACCTGACCCGGGAGGAAACTGAGCTCGTGTTCGTCGGCTTTTTCGCAGACCGGGCTGAAGAATGGAGACCACACTTGCCCGCTCTCGCAGTCGCGGATGTACCAGGCCTTGCCTGCTCCGAGAGGAGTTGTGAGATCGAGCCCCGCGTACGTGCTGCGACCATACCCGTCCGGCGATACGTGAACGGCATAGTCCGAACCCATACTGCACAGCACTCCGCCGAATGGACTGTCGCCCCCAAGCTGCTGGATGACCAGAGCGTCATCCTCTGCCGCAAACGAGCCCACGGCGTACGTCAAGTGCAGACCGGCGGTTCCGGTCGGTCTGATGTTCATTCCCATTATCTCACACCCTCACATCGGCATCATGCCACATTGGAAGTATCGGAGGTCGAGGGCGGAAAGTGGATAGCGGATAGCGGACGCGGGAGAGTAGAGAGTGGAGCGTGGAGCGCCTTGGCACACCGCCAAGGCACTCCACGCTGACAGTGACTATGGGTTGTAACGAGGCTCGTTCGGACGCGGCAGGCGATCCTCGACTGGAGGGATGGGCTTGCCGCCGCGGCGTGGCTTGCTAAGATAGTAGTAAGCGGTGCTGGAGTAGTCGTTCGAGAGCTTATTTGCGTGGCCATGCTCGATCGACACGCGAATGCTCTTCCTGAACCTCAGGGGATCCTCGATGTGATACCGATAGACCGTGTTCTTGCCCTTCCAGGGCCATTCTTTTGTACCACTGTAGAGGATGATCCCATGGTACGGCGCGTTATACTCCTGGGTTGGGCAGTAGGCACAGTGAAACCAGTCCTCTGTGCCAGTGCCATGCAGACTGGGCGGCCACTTCTCGCCATCGATCAGGACCATGTCGTCGCCCTCGCCGTACCAGTCGTTCGGGTTGCGCTTGAAGCAGTCGATGTTCAGATGCGCTCCGCAATAGCAGCCGTCGCCATCGGTCTCGCAGATGACATAGTTGTCCTTGTCGCTGGGATTGAGGATACGCTTATCCTTCCAGACCTCGTCGCCGGCCTTCAGGTTGTCTTCGACAGCCCAGCCTTTGGTATCGGCCTCACGGTTCCACTGAACGTGGAAGTAGGCAAGCCCGTCAACCGACTTGGCCGACGGATAGCTCTCGTAGTCCACGTAGAAGTAGTGGTGATAAGACTCAGTCGCCTGGTTCTCAACCTCGATGATCGCCTTCTTCTTGAAGGGCATCGGCCACCAGGAGTTGAACCCTGCGCCGTTCTGAGGGCTCATCTGCAGCGGCGCGGTTATGAAGTTCTTGCGCATGCCATGGCCCATGCCAAAGAAGTCGCCGATCGGGCATTCGACGCTCGGCTCCTTGCAGCCGTCCCAGTACATGCGCAGGACGATACGTCGGACGTAATCCTCGCTCCTGATTCCCAGAGTCATCCAAAGGTGCTTGATGCACCCCGGGCCCTCGATCTCGGCAAGCACTCTCTTCTCGCCGGGCTTGATCTCCCAGCAGTCACCGTTGTGGCCCGTGGTATCCCAGCTGGAAATACGCAGGCTCTTGCAGTCGCGCAGGCTAGGAAGTGACGCCAGGCTAGTTTGACCTATCAATGTTACACCCTCCTGAACAGAACTCAGAGGCCGGGTTTCTGAACTTCGGCCGGATTTCCATCATATAAGTGCGACCAGCGTCGATGCGAATCCTGCATTGACTGGCAGGCTGAATTCGTGTAGATTATCGTTGGGCCACGAAGCGAGAAGTCCGCTCTTCCGCCCTGGAGGAACATCACGAATGGAACGACTGTGGGCGCCCTGGCGCCTCGACTACATAGTTGGTGAGAAGCACGACGGCTGTATCTTTTGCAGCTTCCCTCGCGAGGATAACGATGAGAAGCGGCTGATCCTGCTTCGCAGCGAGCACGCTTACGTGATTATGAACGCATTCCCCTACTCCAATGGGCATCTGCTGGTCCTGCCTTACAGACACATCGGCGATCTGGCTGAGCTCACGGATGACGAGAACCTCGATATCATGCGCCTGGCACAGAAATGCAAGAATGCGCTCAGCGAGGTGTTCGAGCCCGACGGCTTCAACCTCGGAATGAACCTGGGAACAGCCGCCGGGGCCGGGATAGCCGATCACATCCATATGCACATCGTCCCACGATGGAATGGCGACACCAACTTCATGCCCGTCCTCGGCGACGTCAAGGTCATCCCCGAGGCGCTGGAGACGACCTACAGCAAGCTGAAGGCAGCTTTAGTAAACAGTAAACAGTAAACAGTGAACAGTAGACAGGCCGAGGCCGCTGTCTACTACTTACTGTCTACTGTCTACTCCCGGAGGGTTTCAATGGCGGTTGAGACGACAATCACCGATCAGATCGAGGAGCTGAAGGCCCGGTGCCTGGAGTGCACCAGGTGCGAGCTTTCGGAGACACGTCGTAACGTCGTGTTCGGCGAGGGCAACCCCGAGTCGCCGCTGATGCTGATCGGTGAGGGTCCGGGCGAAAATGAAGACGCAACCGGCAGGCCTTTTGTCGGTCGAGCGGGGCAGCTCCTGGATGAGGCACTTGCTGCCAACAAGATCGGCCGCCAGCACGTCTTCATCTGCAACATCCTCAAGTGCCGCGCATGTATACGGGAGAACGGCAGAGCCCGAAACAGGCCTCCCGCCCCTAGCGAGATCGACACCTGCACCTATTGGCTGGAGCAGCAAATCGCGATCATCAAGCCTCTGGTGATCCTGTCTGTGGGAGCGCCATCCGCCAAATTCATCATTAAGAAGGACTTCAAGATGACCCAGGAGCGAGGCATCTTCTATCCAACGAAGTACGCGAAGTATGCGATCGCTGCCCTGCATCCTGCTTACATACTGCGGCAGATGGGCGAGACATATGATGGCGGCAAGTCGCTCTTGATCGCCGATATCGACGCCGCCCGCCGGAAGGTGATTGAAGCAAAGAAAGAGATCAAGCTCACGCTGTTCTGACAGCCAAGCTGGCACCAGGGCTTTTCCGCCCTTAGGAGGTCCCGCGTTGAGAGGAATCGCTGCATTTTCACTCACACTTATTCTCGTTCTGCTGGCCCTGAGCATTGCTGTCGCCCAGGACGCGCCTACAGCCGCGCCTGAACCGAGGCCGATACCTGTGCTGCCCCGACTCTGCCTCTTGCAGTCGATGCGCTTCATGTCGCCCCTAACGTGGCCAAGCCTTAGCGCACGGCTGAGCCTTACTGATGAGCAGAAGACAAAGGTCTCTGACCTCCTTGCCAAGGCAGATGAGACCCTGAAAGCACTTGTGGAAACACAGCGCAAGACCGCCGAGAATTTTGCAGTGGCTATGGCCAAGCCTGAGACAGATCAGACCGCGCTTCTTGCCGCCGCTGATGAAGTCATGAAGGCCGAAGCTGCCATTATGACCGAGCGGGTCAAGACCTTTGGCGAACTCAAGGCCCTGCTGGACGACGAGCAGAAGGTGGAGTTGGGCAAGTATCTGGAGAACACCAAGACCTGGTGGCGGGAAAGTGGTTCCCCCGGACTGGTTCCGCTGACTCTTCCAGCACCGGCCCCACCTGTTGTGCCGCCCGCCGAACTGAAGCAGTAGAAAAACTGCAGTCTTTGCGCCCCAAACGGTTGACATGGCAGTCGGGCAGGGTATAGAATTGCTGCTGAGGTGTAGTTACACCTCCCCTTTCCACACAACTGCACGTAACAACCGAAGATAAAACCGAATAAACAACACAGCGCCGAGTCTCTCTTGAGAGCGGAGGAGCCCGTACCGGGGCGAATCAGAACATCGAGGGGTGATCTTCCAACCCTAGCCCGACAGCTAACTCCGCAGGCGTGGCAGGAAGACCTATTGAGATCACAGGCTGCTGGAGTATCGTCTCCGGCAGCCTTTCACGTATGTGCGGAAGACTATGCGTTTCGTTCAGTTCAGCGATTGCCATCTGGATTCAGCCATCGGCGGGGCGTTGTGTCTGCCGGAGGACAAGCGGGATGTGCTGCGCCAGGACATCCGCCGAGCAGTCGAGCGCGCCTGTGCCCTCGCGACTGAGCGACAGGCCGATCTGGTCTTGATACCGGGCGATCTATTCGACTATGAGAGCCTGCGCCCGGAGACGATCACGTTACTCGCCGGGCTCCTCGCTGATCTCGCCCCAGCGCGTGTCTTCATATCACCGGGCAATCACGACAGCCTGCGGCCCGCAAGCCCTTATATGGATCAGAGCAAGTGGCCAGGGAACGTTCGTATCTTCACGTCCACCGAGTTCGAGAGAGTGAATGTGGATTCTCCCGGTTGTACGATCACTGGCATCGCCCACGCTCATCGCGGGACCACCGATAGATTGCTCGCAGATGCCGTTGACTGCGGGCGAAGCGGTGTGGACGTGCTCCTCTTTCACGGCTCGCGCGATGGCTATCGGCCCTCAGAGAAAGAGAACATCCTCCCATTCTCAGACGACGAGCTAACCAAGCAGCACTTCAGCTACGCCGCGATCGGCCACTATCACTCCTATGCAGCTATTGCGGATAGTGCAGGGCTTGTGCGTGGAGCGTACTCAGGCTGTGTGCAAGGACGCGGGCTCGATGAGCCAGGGGAAAAGCACGCGCTGGTCGGGGAGATTAGCGAAAGCGGCGTCACACTTGAGCAGGTCGAGGTCGCGGAGCGGCGGATTGTTCGTGTCGAAGCCAGCCTCACAGGAGCCGCGACCATTGATGCAGTCCAGGAGCGAGTTCATAACGCGCTGCGCGCCTCCGCCGCACGCGAACAGGACATTGCCAGCATCTCCCTGACTGGCCTGCTGGCCCCAACGGTACAGATTGACGACGGCCTCACGGAGTTCTCGAGTCACTACTTCCACGTGTGTGTGAGCAGGTCGCGTCTGGAGGCTGATTACGACCTCGAAAACATTCTCAAGGATTCAGCGGCATCACCAGTGCGATCGGCATTCGTGAAGCGAATGATCGACCTTCAGGAATCAGCAGAGGCCGAAGACGCCACCGCGCTCCGTGACGCGATCTACTACGGCCTCGCAGCGCTCGATGGCCGAAAGCTGGAGCCTCGAAATGCGGATTGAGTCGATCACGGTCCGCGGATTCGGCTGCCTCTCCGAGAAGCGCTACGAGTTTCCGGATGGCAAGGCCGTCGTCATCATCGAGGAGAATGAGCGGGGCAAGTCCACACTCACTGCTGCCATCCTGGCGGGCCTCTGCGGATTCCCCCCTCGAAAAGTCGCCGGGGAGGTCGTGAAGCTCGCTGATGTCTACAAGCCCTGGGACGCCGACGTCTATGGCGTCGAGATGGAGATCACCGCAGGTGGCCGGCGCCTTGGCATCCTGAGGGACTTCACCAAAAGCACCCCTCTCTTCCGCGACCTGGAGACCAACCAGAACGTCACGAGCCAACTCGACTGTGATCTCACGGCTCACTTCCTGCAGCTTCCTCGCGAAGACTTCCAGCGCATCGCCGTGGTCCAAGGCAAGGAGATTCAGCGCTTCAACTCGTCGCCAAACCTGCAGTCCAGGCTGTCCGCGCTGGTGGAAGGCTCCTCAGGCGACACAGGAGCCGAGGTCGCGGTTGACTTACTCAACAAGGCCACCTATCCGCTCGACGGGAAAGCAATCAAGCCCGAGACCGCAATCCAGCGCCTGATGAAGGAGATCGAGGAGAAGACGCGGCGTATGGCCGCGCTCGATGCCGACTTGGAGGCAGCCGACACCCAAGTCCGAGCGCTTGACGAGGGCCACGCCAGACAGAAAGAGCTTCAGGAACAGCTCGCCGGCCTCGATGCGGAGTACACTGCTGCAAGGCTCGCGGAGGTTCGCGAGAGGATTGCGGAAGCCCGGTCGATAGAGGAAGAGCGGTCCCGCCTGACAAGTGAGTTAGCATCGCTTGAGGACACCGCAACGTTCCCCGCCGAACGGCAGAATCACCTGACTACAGCAGCCGCGCTCGTGCGTGACTGCCAGGAAAAACTGAACGAAGAACTGGCAAGACAGAGGACACTAGAGTCCGACGCAGATGCCCTACGGGTCCGTCTGGAGTCTGAGAATCGCTTCACCAGTGCGTCTCGTGATGACCAGATAGCTCTCGCCTCAGCGCAAGATACTCTCACAGATGCAGAGCGCTCGCTCAACGAGAGACAGAACGAGATAGGCAGAGCCAAAGCATCGGGGTCTTCAGGGCTTGCCAAGGCAATCACCGCGCTCGGACTAGCTACCGGACTGGCAGGCGTGGTCTTGCTGGTCCTCAGGCTGCTGGATCCTGTCCCCAGCATCTCCACCACGGTTCTGGGCATACTCGTGGCCGCCATTGGCGCCGTACAGATGGCCCGACAAGGGGCCGGGCTCAGCGTGCTGCAGGAGACCATGCGGCAAGCCGAACGCTCATATGAGGACGCAGCCGACAGGGCAAAGCGCAGGCTCTCGGCTATCGGAGTGGACGCGGCCGCGAATGACGATCTGGCCGAGCAACTTCGCCGGGTTCAGGATGCGCTGATCCGTTACCTGGACGACCGTGAGAGGCTCGCCGACACTGAGACCAGACTTCTGGATGTCTCGCGCACGATCGCCCGGATCAGGGGGCAGATGGAAGATGAGGATCAGGCGATCAGGTCGATCGTCAGCAGCGCGGGGATCGACCCCTCGTTGGCAGTTGAAGACGCGCTCCGTGCGTTTGAAGAGGCAGGCAAGCGCCATGGCAGGTACTGTGAGGTCAAGAACGTCCTGATCCCCGCCATCGAACGCCGCCGGGCACAACCGGCCGCTATCGAGGCTCTGGTTGCTGAGGAGAAGCATCTGCTGGAATCCTTGCCGGACCAAAGCTCCGTGCGGCCGGCTGCTCGCCGTCCCGCCGAGATCGACAATGAGCGGCAGAGGGCTAGGTCAGAGCTTGAGAAAGCCGTGACCCAGACGACGACCCTGGAGCGCGAGGTTGGGCTGACTGTTGAGTCATACCGCCGTGAGTATCCGCAGCTCCGGCAGGACGTTGACGAGCTTCGGTCAGGGCTATCCAACGCGACTCGCTTCCATCAGGCAACTGAGACCGCCGCCCAGGTACTGCGTGAAGTCGCCGAGAGCACCCGCCGCAGGTGGTCCGCCGCACTCAACGAGCAGGCAGGAGCGATTCTGCCAAACCTCAACCCCGACTACACAGACATCCGCTTTGACGATTCTCTCGGCTTTACTCTCTGCCGGACGAGCGACAACCGGCCTCTCGAGAAGTCCGACGTTGACGCGCGGCTATCTACCGGCGCAAGGGATCAGGTCTATCTTGCAGTGAGGCTTGCCTGCTGCCTGGAACTGTCGAAGAACGGCGAGCCGCTTCCGATCATCCTCGACGATCCGCTCCTCGCGTCGGACGACGCCAGATTCGAGAGCGCAATGCGCTACCTCGTCGATCAACTTCCGGAATCGAATCAGGTCATCATCCTGAGCTGCCATCGTCTGCGCCACGAGCGGCTGATGTCGCAGCCGTGGTTTGCTGATCGCGCTGTCCTGGTCCCGATCTGAGCGTAATGAAACGCTTGCTACAGCCCCACTATCAGGGCGTGGTCGGGCAGCGAGTCGTAGAAATGACGCCAGGAGACACTCCGGTAATCCAGAGTACGATTCGACTGGAGTTCGGAGTCGTATCTTGAACTGGCTGGGCCGTCGTAGCGGCGGAAGAGAATCGTGCGGCCGGTATCGGCCACGTAGTACTCGGCTAGTGACTCAGGCCCTGCAGCATTCGTGTAGGCGCAGAGCACCCTGACACAGCGATAGGACTTGGGGCCGATAGCCACATTCGCAGCGCCCGTGACTTCGAAATCAATGTCGCTCTCACGAACCAGGTCCTCCCCCACCCTAACGCGCTCGGTGCCTGCGATCTTGAGGCCAGACTTCAATAGAACAGGAAGCGGAGTCATGTCATATCGCTCAAACACCCACTGCTCCGGATCGAAACGCTGAATCCAGGCGACGATACGGTGCCCCTCCTCATTCAGGACGTTGTACGTAGTCGCGGTACGGTCACCGTAGTCCGAACCGGCCTGGGCATACCACCAGTCAACCTCGAGGGCACTCGCTCCCTCGACCAGGATCCTCCCCCCAACTCTAAGCCGATGAGCACCGGAGAAGACGAGATCGGGCGCAGGCGCTCTTTCGCCTGGGTAGTCGTAGAAAGCGAACTCGACTTCCTCGCCAGGCTGAAGAAGCACAAACCCGCCCTGGTCGTCCACACAATCAATCTCGAATGCCTCATTAGGCAGGTCGGTTATAGTAATCTCCGGTATAATCCTCGGAAATCTGAACATCTCACTACCTCCGATCAAGCCCTGCCCCAGGGGCCCATTAGCGGGCCAGGGACAGTGGTCTTCTGCTGAGTTCCGGTGGGGAGGTCAGGGCGGTCGGGGAGCCTGCGAACATGCAGCACAGGACGGCGGCGGTGAAGCCCGCTAAGGCCGATTCTGCCTCGAATGGCATCGCGCAAGCCTGAGGGTTGGATAGGTATCGGAGTCGACTTCATGGACTGGTTCTGCATGTTCATAACGCTGGATCTTGCCCTGCAAGCTTCGCAGTCCTTGAGATGCTGCTCAAGGTCCGCAGTTTCGGCATCGGTTAGCTCGCCGTCAATCCCGGCGGATATCAGCTCGGTGTATCTATCACAGGTCATGTCTCGACCTCCCGTTTCCAGATGTTGGATGTTTGAGGTTGGAGGTTACGTACCTCCAACCTCACGTGCGATTCTTCGTTTCTCACTCTTCCTGGACAGCGCTTGCCAGCAGCGCGCGCGCGCGTGATACGCGCATCTTTGCCGCTGCAACCGTGCAGTCCAGTGCTTCAGCGATCTCCCCGTAGCTCAGCTCCCGCTCGACGCGCAACTCCAGCGCCATTCTCAGAGGTTCTGGGAGATCAGTGAGCGCGGCGAGAGTCCGATCCAGGAAATCCCTGTCCGCGACCTCCGACTCGAGCCTTACGGAAGACATCAGGGGTAGATCGTCGATCGGAGTTGTTCTCTTGTTGCGGACTTTCCTAAGCCATTGCAGGCACACGTTCGAGGCCACCCGGTACAGCCACGTGGCAAACGCAGACTCGCATCGGAAGCTGTCGATACGCTGCCAGACAGTCAGCCAAACGTCCTGCGCCAGGTCCTGAGCGTCGTCGGAATTTCCCGCGATCCGGTAACACAGACGCCAGACTACGTCGCCGAACCGGTCATAGAGCATATCGAATGCATCCGGCTCGCCGCGCTGACATCTCCGTATCAGTTCCAGCTCGACTGTCTTTGGGGTCTCCACTGACCTCATCCTAGAGTGAACGTTCCGATATGGTTAGATGCAGCGTTCTGCAGGTAGTAACGCTGCAGAGAAGAACTCAATCGCGAAAACGCGAAACGGCGAAAGCGCGAGGGGTAACGGAGACTGTGCAGATCGACCCGAGAAGACCTGGCCTCCCTTTTCGTGCTTTCGCGCCTTCGCGCTTTCGCGATTAGTTTCCTTGACTGCGTAAGCGTGAGGCGGTAGAATCTGGCGTGGCTGTCTACGCGATATCCGATCTTCACCTCTCCCACGCGCGTCCTAAGCCGATGCACGTCTTCGGCGAACACTGGCGCGACCACCCCGAGCTGATCGCCCGCAACTGGGATGCCCTCGTATCGCAAGACGACACAGTGATCGTAGTCGGCGACCACTCCTGGGCCCTCAAGTTGGAGGACGCCAAGCCTGACATAGATTACATCGCCCAGCGGCCAGGCCGCAAGCTATTGGTCAGAGGCAATCACGACTACTGGTGGCGGCGCGAGGCGACCAATCGTATCGCTGCTCAGATGCCCCAAGGCGTCGAGCTGCTGCACGGCCGCGCGGTGGTGGTGGACGGCATAGGCATTACCGGCACGCGTGGGTGGCGGATTGAGCTTGATGAGGACACCGACGCAGGCGATGAGCGGGTCATGAATCGAGAGCTGATGTATCTCGAGCGCGGCCTCTCGGAAATCCCGTCAGATGCCCGTATGAAGATCGCAGCGCTCCACTACCCGCCCTTCAATGCTGACCTCGAGCCCAACGCCTTCGCCGACATCCTGCAGACCCACGAGGTCGATCTCGTCGTCTACGGCCACATCCACACGGGATACTACGTTGAAGGGAAGGTCGACGGCGTCGAATACAAGCTGGTGTCCGTGGACCACACAGAGTTCAAGCCGGTAAGGATTGCGTAGAGGCTAGCCTCAACTCAACGGCAATGATCTGAGTGTCCAGCCCAGAGCTACTTCTCGGGCCGCATAGTCGGGAACAGGAGCACGTCACGCAGATTGGTCTCGTTGCAGAGGACCATCACAATGCGGTCGATGCCTATCCCCAGGCCGCCTGTCGGAGGCATGCCATATTCCAGCGCGTGGAGGAAATCCTCATCCATTGGATGCGCCTCTTCGTCGCCCGCGGCCCTCATGTCCATCTGAGCCGCGAATCTCTCCCGCTGGTCGATCGGGTCGTTGATCTCGCTGAAGGCGTTGGCGACCTCCTGCTTGGCTATGTAGCCCTCGAACCTGCGCGTGAGCTTGGGATCGTCCGGCCGCTTCTTGGCGAGAGGCGAGGTCTCGATGGGGAAGTCCGTGATGAACGTCGGCTGGACAAGATTCGGCTGCACAAAGCGCTCGTGGATCTTCTCAATGATTCCGCCGATCATGTGCTCGTTCTCAGTGGGCAAGCCGAGGCTCTTCATCGCCGCGAGCGAGCTTTCGAGCGTATCGAACGCAGATGGCTCGACTCCCGCGTACTGGCGAATGCCCTCCAGCATCGGCAGCCGCCGCCACGGAGCTCCCACGTCGATAGTCTCACCCTGAAACTCAAAGGTAGTCAGGCCATAGATCGCGTTGCAGACGTAGCGGAACAGTTCCTCGACCAGGTTCTCCACATCCTCGAGCTGTGCGTAGGCCTCGTAGCTCTCCAGGAGAGTGAATACCGGGTTGTGCCTGGTGTCGATGCCCTCGTTTCGGAAGACGCGGCCGATCTCGTAGACGCGCTCGAAGCCGCCTACGATAAGCCGTTTTAGGTACAGCTCCAGCGATATCCTGAGCTTGAACTCGTGCTCCAGGGCGTTGTGGTAGGTGAGGAACGGTCTCGCGGCAGCGCCGCCGGCCACAAGCTGCAGCACGGGTGTCTCGACTTCCAGATAGCCCCGGCTGTCGTAGAAGTCGCGGACGGCCTTGATGATCATGCTGCGCCTGGCAAGGGTCTCACGGCTTTCGTGGTTTGTGATCAGGTCCACATGCCTCTGCCGGTAGCGCTGCTCGACGTCCTGCAGACCATACCAGTGCTGCTCGCCTTTCTCCTTGCCAAACGGGATAGGCCTTACGGACTTCGACAGCACCTGGAGCGTCCGGGCGTGAATCGAGACCTCTCCCGTTCGTGTCCTGAACAGAAACCCCTCGACTCCGATGAAGTCGCCGAGATCCAGGAGTTTCACCAGTTCGTAGTCATCACCAAGTTCATCCCGCTTGAGGTAGACCTGTATCTTCCCTTTGCCATCCTGGATGTGCGCAAACGCAGCCTTGCCCATCAACCGCAGTGAGACGACCCTGCCTGCAAGGCGGGCACAGACCTCCGCTGCCGCCGTTTCACCTTCCGCGGGTTCACTTGCCTCGAACGCCGCGATGACATCAGTGCTGAACGGCTCGATTGCGTCGGCGCCAACAGATGCGCTGCGCTCGTATCTCTCGACCGCAAAGGGGTCCTTGCCAAGCTCGCGCATTCGGGCAAGTTTCTCCAGTCGTGCGGCGATCAGTTCTTCCTCGGGGACTCGATGCTCTTCCAATATCTACTCCTGGTGTGAGGGTTTGATAGTTTGATGGTTGGAGGGTCAAGCAGTCACAAAACAGCTACCCTGCGCGGCGTTCACCTCGCAGGGTAGCTTTCGATCATTGAACTCTGTTTTCCTCTTGTTGGAAGCTTACTTGCGTATCTGGAGTATTTCGTACCTGGCCAGCCCGGCGGGGATCTCGACCTCGGCAACCTGGCCCACTTTCAGGTTCATTAGAGCCTTGCCTACAGGAGACTCGTTGGAGATTCTGTTCTCCGCCGGGTCTGCTTCTACGGTGCCGACGATAGTCCACTCCCAATCATCCGAGTTTTCGAGGTCCCTGACCTTGACCACCGATCCCACCGAGACAGTATCTGTCAGGATGTCTTCGCCTTCCAAGACCCTTGCTACAGCCAGTATCTGCCTGAGTTCCTCGATGCGTCCTTCGACAAACGCCTGCTCGTTCTTCGCGTCCTCAAACTCCGAGTTCTCGCCCATCTCGCCGAAGTGCATCGACTCCCGTATTCTATCCGCTACGCGTTTGCGATGAACGGTTCGCAACTGGTCCAGTTCTTCCTCGATCTTCTTCAAACCGCGAGCGGTTAGTATGACTTCTCTTTCCGCTTGCATGGTAATCACCTCACTGCGATCAGCCGAATACGACTCAAGCACTGCCACCCCGCGCGTGTTGCAGCGCTAGTGATCAGTGCTTGACAGAACCGCTGGACCAATTATGGTATATATACCAACACCAGCGTGCCCCGCCAAACGGATGATTCGCGTATTCCCGAAACTCCGACCGAGCACGCCCGCCCGTGTCTTCACATTAGATACGACTTGACGGGGGCTCAGGTTCCATCTCAAGTGCATATTGAGCTTGAAGTGTTATGCCACAGGCAGGCTCATTGCTATAGAGCTTTTTTCGCAGGTCCTGCGGGCAACGGCGTCATGCTGAATTCGTTTCATTCCCCAGGTCGAGCCGCGTAGCTCCTGAGTCAAGCTCAGGATGACAACTACGCTTGCTGATTCTGACCCTTTGCCCTCACGCGGTCAGATGTTATTGCCGAGCGATTATGTCCCCTCTATTGCAGAGCGAAAATGTCCCCTT
>CAZFYZ010000015.1:0-6727 GCA_964523735.1 uncultured bacterium
AGTCGGTACGCATCGACCCAATGGGTTATCGAGGACGTGCAGCCCAACTACCTCAAGTACTATAGCGCGGAACCGGACGATGAATACTGGGACGCGCAGTGGGGCATGGTCTCCATAAACGCTCCGCAGGCATGGGACCTGGTGAAGGGCATCCCGGAAGTGATTGTCGCAGTGAACGACTCCGGTGCAGCCATGAACCATCCCGATCTCGCCGGCCGACTGATCGCTGGTTGGGATTGTGTAGACGATGACAATGACCCCACTGATACCACGGTTGGACACGGTACGCATTGTGCCGGTATTATCGCCGCGCAAGGGGACAATGGCATCGGCGTCTGCGGCGTGAACTGGAATGGAGTCAAGATCCTCGTCAATCGTGTGGGCAGCGAAGAGGGCCTAACGACGGACTGGATAATCACTGGCCTGGACTACGCAATGAACCACGGTGCTCAGGTTGTGAGCATGAGCTACGGTGGCTTCTTCAGCGATCCCGCCGAGCATTCGAAGTTGCAGGAGCTTGCATCAGCGTCGCCGCCGATCATACTTGTGGCTGCGGCGGGTAACGAAGCCACCAACTTGCCAAGCTACCCTGCTGGATATTCCGAGGTCATATCGGTCTCTGCCATAGGTCCGGAAGACGAGATCGCCTACTACTCGAATTACGGTAAGATCGAGATCGCGGCCCCGGGCGGAGATGATTCCTACGGCACCGATGGCCTGATTCTGAGCACAGTGCTGCCGTCGCAGGGCTTCTACGATGCGTGGCTGGGTACGTCAATGGCCGCCCCGCATGTAGCGGGCGCTGCCGGACTGCTGCTCAGCTATGGTATTGGCGCGACCGATGTGCGCGACAGGCTTCTATCCAGTGCCAGGCCACCCAAGAACGGCGGCATGGACGCAACCAAGTATGGCGCCGGAATCCTCGATCTTCAGGGCGCACTGACAAAAGCAACTGTGCGTATCCTCGCGCCGGGCAAGGGCGCTACAACTACAACGAGCCCCGATTTCCGTTTCAAGATCCAGGGTGTGTCGACTTCGACCGTCAAGATCTACCTGGACTATGCTGACATCGACGACAACGGCATCCCGGATAACCCGAATGAAGGCGTTATTGCGGATACCGCGTTCGTCGCTGAGCATCTTAAGGCGCCGTCTTACAGTGAGATCCAGTTCAACTGGCTGGACATCGCGCCGTTGGTGGATGGCGTTCGCCAGCCGATGACCGCCGGACCCCACAACCTTTGTGTCATGGCCGAGTCAGCCTCCGGTGGCAAGAGCGTATCTGATTGGGCCGTGTTCACGGCTGCACGAAGCAAGCTGACGAAAGGCATCCATATGTGTGCCTTCCCATATGCTCTTGATCAGAGACTGATCAACACTCCTTCCACCGTACTGCCCGGCACTGTGTTCAACCTGGGGGCCAACCCCCGCTCGACACTCTGGCGATACTTGGCTGTTCCGCTTACGACAACCACGACCACGCCCATCGGCTATGATATGTACCTGCCGGGGAGTTCCGTGGATCGCGTCTGGAACAACCCGTTCACCGCCTACGCCGGCGTGACTGTTCCGACAGGTGGAGGATACTATTACGACTGGCTAACACAGGAGCGCACGTTCGCATACCCTGCCGGATCCGGGTTCTGGCTCGTTCTGCCCAATGACGTGTGGATCGACGAGACGTTCCCGACTGTGGACATGCTCCCGAATTTCGATGAGTCAAAGGGCTATGAAGTCCGCATTTACAAGGGCTACAACCTGATCGGCAACCCCTACGGACATTCGGTTCCTTGGCGCACTGCGCTGTTCACCTATCGTGGATCTACCAAGACCCTCTTGGATGCCGAGTCGGCTGGCTGGGTCCGGTCTGTTCTGTTCGGCTACTCTCCTGAGTCCTCGAGCTACGTGCGAGTCAATGATCGCGAGACGCTCGAACCATTCACTGGGTACTGGCTGTACTGCCTCGTCGGGGGACCCGCTGAGAGTGACACCCTTGTGTTGAGCATCCTGCCTTAGAGGTGCGTGTCGAGGGAAGGCAGCTACAAAGCACACCATTCGCGCCGTTCGCGGCGATAAGGGCTTGTTGGCCTGATACCGCGCCCGCGGTTGACGGCTCGGCGTGTATGGCGTTAAGGAGGCCGTCCAAACGGACGGAACGAAGATCATGAAGTCATTCAGAAGCGGAATAACTTGGCGCGTTTTGGGAACCCTCGCAGTCGCGGTTGTGGCTGTTCTTCTCGCGGCTCCGGTCTGCGCACAGGTGGAGTTCTCCGACGACGCCGAATGGGCCGAGACCCCGTCGAACCGCTACGTTGTCGGCAAGCTTGGCGTCAGTGGCACTGTGAAGGTGGGCAACGGTTCGGATAACGAGATTGCGGGGCGGTGGGCTGTGGCCACTGCTGAAGGCGATCCGGAGACCGTAGTCGACAACAATTCCGATCTGAACTGGCTGGGCTGGGTCTGCCCTATGGCTGACTACGGCTACTGGAAAATCAGGGTCGGAGACACCATCAGCTTCGTCGGCGATGGTGAGACGGGCCGGTGGACCAGATATCCCACCACATATGCAACGCCTCCTGCGGGGTACGGGCTCGGCAGGACCGGAGGCTATACCGAGGCCGAGTGGACTATCACAGGCACGACGATTGGATCCGACGGTAGTTCCGAGGTCACGACCGATGTCGCGATGCTCAAGATCAGAATGAGCGTTGTCAGAGATCAGGTAAGATTTGAGCTAACACTGTTCAACCTGCTGGACAAGCCTCAGAGCATGGGCGTTCAGATGCACTGCCTGGCAACGTCGAGTGGCGCCACAGAACCGTA
Source organism: uncultured bacterium (assembly GCA_964523735.1). Taxonomy (GTDB): domain Bacteria; phylum Armatimonadota; class UBA5829; order UBA5829; family UBA5829; genus CAZFYZ01. The sequence goes on from CAZFYZ010000015.1 coordinate 2,824, forward strand.
CTACGCGTATCTACCCGGCTTGGGCTACTCCCGGCAGATCGCCGGCGGCGGTGAACTCTACCCGATGGTTCTCAGCGGGAAAAGCATCCCGGCCTCGTTCGATATATACGACGATGTCCAGAATCCGGGTATTGCAGCGCGGCTGTCCCTGAAGGTGCAGGATTGTGTGGCCCCGGACTACTTGGCGGTCGGAGAATGGGTCGACCTTTGTTCCACTGAGGCTGGGGCGCCGGCCGCTAGCATGTGGCTGCCGGACAGCTACCAGTTCCTCTATCCGAACGATCCGATCAGCTACTTGTCATGGGTCGCCACGTGGAGCCCGAGGACAGTTGGCAGAGGCTCGAGCCGGAAGATCGTAACCTACTACGGCGTTGGCGCTGCCAACATGACCTGGAACTACAGACTCGGCGCAAAGATGGTGCCGGACAGCGTCGCACTGGCTGTACAGGGGCCTCGCGCGGTCAGGTACGATTCCGTGAGCAATACTAATTGCCTTGCTGATCAGCCGTTCTTCATCAAGGCCTATGTATACAACCTTGCCACCGACCCTGGCCCCTACAATCTGGAGAACGTCACCGCCACGCTCTATCTGCCGCCGGGTCTCGAGCTGGATTCCCAAATCGACCAGAATGTGCAGCAGACATTGGACCACGTCCCTGTTAACTCAGAGGCGCAGCCGGTCATCTGGAGCGTGAGAGCCACGGGAGAGTATTCCGGCGAGCTGGAGTACTTTGTGACCGCGCGTGCGGATTCGGGCTGGCAGCAGGTTGTGTCGAGGAAAGTGATGGTGCCGGCGACTAAGAGGAGTGTTCTCCGCAGCGGCTACCAGATGATGCATGTTCCGTTCAACTTCAACAACCCGTCCGTTGAGCATGCATTTGGTCTGCCGCGAGGCTCCTTTGGCGCAAAGTACTACGATCCGGCCACCGGCCAGTACATGTCTGTCTCTAACCTCAAGCCTGGCCAGGCGTTCTGGATGTACGTTGGAAGCGTAAGCTACGGTACGACGCTGCCCTTCAGTCTTGCGGCCGATGCCGCCATTGTCCAGGGTAATGACGAAAACGGCACTCAGGGGTCCGGTTACTACATTGAACTGCAGCCCGGCTGGAACCTGGTCGGGAATCCCTTCGTCTACCCAGTATACTGGGGACAGGTTCTGGTCTGGAACAAGGTTGAAAACCTGACCCTCACATTGGATCAAGCTGCAACCAGAGGCTGGTTGAGCAAGACAGTGTTCACCTGGATTCCGGAAAGCCGAACCTATGACAGTTTCAAGGAGAACGACCGCTACCTGCTTCCGTGGCGAGGCTACTGGGTCCGCGCAAAGAGCCCCGTGACGCTCGTGATGCGCCCGGCGGTTCCGCCTGGATCAGGAGTGGTTGCCAACTCGGACGGCACCTAGACAATCGAATCGCATTTTGATCTTAGAAGAATGATGGCTATGGGTTGTAAGTCAGGCATGATCGAGCATCTGCCAAGGCTTACGTCCCATAGCTCATGACTCAGGACGATGACCTGGACGTGCACTCCCGTCTGTGGCGAGTGCGGAGGATGAGTGAGAAATGGTCAAACACCACGCCCGACAAATAACGCTGTTGCTGGGAACGGTGTGCATAGCACTCCTGTGCGCGAGTTCGGCTTTGTGCCAGCTTGCCTACGCGCCTGAAGGCTGCACGCTAAAGGCCACGGCCAACTCGGTCTGGAACTTCAAAGTGGTCTGGTCGGAGGGTACAGGCGTATGGCCGCTATACCTGCCGTGGACCGAATCGGAGACCATCCAGCCTGATCCAGGCCGAACTGTCACCGCGAGCTATCCACTGCAAAAGGGCATCCAGACCGCCCCGCCGGAGCGCGATGCCAGCGAGTCGGTGCACAGGCTCGGCGTTGTCTTGGGCGTGAAGAGTGACCCGGACTACCCGACATGGTTTGGGGATCCAACAGACGTGCCTGATTACGGCACCTGGTACCCAACCCTGGACGAAGCGAACGCCGTACCTGCGGAAGACCGGGAAGACCGCGAATACCGGGCGATAAAGTGGTTCCGCAGTCGTTTGGACGATGAACCGACGGCAGTGGTGGCTGATCCGGAGTTTGTTGGGATCACGCCGACCGAGGTTGGCGGTCAGCAGAGGCAGGTCTTCATCCCTCGGCATTTCGTCGAGTACAAGCTGCCAGCAGCGGAGGGAGCGGAGACATACTCCGTCTGTGAGGTGGAAGTGCCGCCGGTGATCGTCACGATGTTCCCGGCCAGTTCCGCAGTCACTCTCTCGTTCAACATCGACATGTCCGACCCCTATGGCGATGCTGCTGCATACTCAGCGACGGATGCGTTCTGCACTCGGCGGACCAAGCAGTTCAATGTTGCGGACGATACTGAGGTCGCCGATTCCGCTGTGATTGATCGAGCCCCTGAGCCTATCTGGGTAGACCAGGGCTTGGAATCAATTCGAGTCATTGTCATAGGCGAGAACGCCTCTTGGCTTGCCAGTGACTCCACCGCAGGTCTGCCGGAGTTTGCTTTCCCCGATGTGGAAAGAGCCTATCTGACATACGACGCTGAAGGCCTTGCCGTGCTCAACCCCTCGAGTGTTAGCGTCAACGACGAGGAGCCGATATGCGATCCTGACCAGGGCTTCCGCTACCTTGAGGACGATCACCCACTTCCTGCAGTCTACACTGAGTACCGGATCCCCGCGCTGAATGCGTTGGACGGGTCGGTACGCCTCAAGATCAATCAGGGGATTCTGGGTTTTGACCCCAATCGAACTGATCCGAACGACGCCGATCCCGGTGATCCCGAGAAACCGGGTGTCAACAACCCAATACTCAGCGTCTACTGGACAGATCCCGGGAATAACCTCTTCGTGCCTGGCAAGTACGTCGAAGGCGACGGTTACGGAGAGATCACCATCGAGCCGGACAAGCTGCCGGCCGACGGTATCCCTGATTGGACGAATCTTACTGTCCGGGTTTCTTCTTACGCCGTTGACGGCGTGTGGACAACCCTGCAGAATCCCGACGTGTGGTTCCCGCGGCGCATCAACTATGCGAGACAACGCGAGTGGGTCAGCGGGGTCATATACGGTGACATCTGGAACGGCCCCGGAGCTGCCGACCAGCCGCCAAGCATTGCGCCGGACACAGATACGTATCCCGTAAAGCCTGACTCCACGCCGACCGCTCTGCGCATGCAGGCTGTCACGGGCATGTTCCTCCCGCAGATTATGGGCGGGACGGTTCTGGCCGACGAGTTTCGTCGCACCATAGTGCCAGCCGATCCCAGCAAGATCGGGATGGTCCTCGGCGTTTTTGCGTTAATCGAGCAAGCAGGCCAAATGGAGGGAGATCGCATGCATGTGACTCCCTCTGACCCCACCACCATTAGCTTCGTCACCGCCGTCTATGGCCGCAAGTGGGCATTTGGTACCCCGGTTGACGGTAAGCACGTAAGTCCTCCGAATCCTTCCGAGATCCATAAGATAAAGTGGGTTTCCATTGTTAAGGGAAGCCTCGACAATCTGTATGTGGAGGAGGAGCACCCATGGAAGGAAGGCGATACCACCATTGTGCTGGGTGATGGCAGTGTCCCCATCGACCCTGGTGTTTCGTCAGTCTACATCGAGTACGAGACTACCAACCTCTACGATCCGGAGAATCCCGCCACGGCATGGGATCCCCAGGTAGGGCGGATCACGCTGGCGGCGCCCCTTCCTGATACATTGCATGCCCTGGACCCGGAGGCGCGTGTCATCTTCGGCGTGGGCACAGGTCTGGATGGCGTGAACCACTACGAGCCCAAGACCCCGGAGGAAGCCAAGCTGGAGGATGTCATCCCCGGCCTGTACGCGGCAGGCACCTGTGCCAGGCCGCCCAGGGGGGCCAACCCGAATTTGGCTGCCGCCGG
>CAZFYZ010000015.1:6737-32435 GCA_964523735.1 uncultured bacterium
ACACCGAGATTGTCTTGGGCACTGGTAAGAGTCTTCCTGATGTTACCGATGTCAGGATACTCTACGGTACGGAATCGTCGCTTGATACCATTGGCAGGCTTGGCGATGGAGCTGACAGGTATAATCAGGTTGTGCCGCCGGATCCCTGGCGCATAGGTAGAGTCAGAGGAGTCTACGCGATCCTCGACCAGCCGGGAACCACTGCGGAAGGGCAGATCACTACGCAGAATGGCGTTGTGGACAACGCCGATCCGCAGAGAAAGACAGTCATTCCAACGGATGCCGGCGCCATCGCTAAGGTCCTGCGCGTCTACGATGCGAGCAACCAGGATTACTATGGACCGTCCAATCCGGCGATTCCGTTCAACCCCGACAATCCTGATCTTCCTGAGCGTCACGACACCGTGATACGCCTCGACAAGGCTCTTCCAGCCAACGTAAGCGCAGTCACCATCCGTTACGTGAGCGTGCCGACGGCCGTCTTGCCGAGAGTAACCACCAACATCCGCCGAGTGCTTGGCGTCTTCACGAAGGAGTCGATGTTCAAAAACACCAAGCTAACCGATCTGACCGTCTCCCCGAGCTCACCAGGCGATATACGAGATGCCGCCAACAGTGTGGTAGGCACGTACGTTACCGCAAACCTCAAGAGCACCGCTAGCGACTTGGACGTCGGTCTGTCAGAGACGGACAGTATTCGCATCGGCAAGGTCAACTCCGTATATAGACTGGAGCACGACGATGTACTCGATGTAGACAAGGTAGACACGAGTTATAACTACTTCGACCCGGATAGCCCGGAGACTGTTTACAGAACCGGTGATCCCACGATCAGACTTAGCACACCCTACACCGGAGCTGTGGTTGTCAACTATGAGACCATAGACTTGGGCCATGCCTACGACAGGGTGAGCCAGACAATTAGCCTGAACCCTGCCACTCCCTGTCCCACATCCGATCCCCCTATCAAGCCGGCTACCGGGACGGAGCCGGAGATCAACGTTCTGATACGCATCGACTACATCTCCAACTTCAACTACTACAACGCCACCAACCCGGCCAACCCCTACAACGGAGCCGGTGAGATCGGGCTGGACACGCCTCTGCCCTACGGGACGCTTGATGTTGTTGTGCAGTTCGCCGAGCAGTGGAACCGTTACACCATCGAAGCCAACCCGGCCTTCGTTCCGGGTATGGACTATATTCCGCTCGGTGAGGCGCTGCCCAACGATGTTGACAGCCCCAGTGATCCAACCAAGAACGCTGTCGGCGCCCTCGTGGAATACTCTGCTCACTTGTTCAAGGCCGACTACAATCCCGCCGGCTATGACCCTTACGAAGAGACCACATGGAATCTGCGTCCGTTTGTCCCGGGGGATCTCTATATCCGTCTTGCCAAGCAAGTGGACAAGAGTGGGGTGGCCCAGGACCTTGACGTGAGATTTCGCACTCCCGGTGCCCTCAAGCTCTGCATCACTTATCAATCGGACAAGAAAGTCCCGATGGCTGATTACACGTCGAGTGGGACGATCAGCCTTCCCATTCCGCTGCCGGACACCGCGAACGGCTACCAGGTAAGATATCGCGTGTTGAGCTCTGTGCCGCCGCCGGGTGTTTGCCCGGAAAACACTGACCCACCGACCACGACTGCCAGATTCACTTTGGGCAGACCCAAGCGAGGTGTGGTGAGTCGTCTGTCATTTGTGCCTGACGAGCTGCCTAGCCCTCAGCCGACTGCCAACACGGCAGGCACTTTCTCCTACACAACGCCGTGCTGGTTGACCAGGGCTACGGCCACTTATAGACGTCAGGACGCGGATGACAACGGTACCGGTCACATATGGGTGGCGCTCGGCGGAAAGTACAACGGCTACGTGCCTCTCTACTATGATCGTGGCAATCCACTGACCGGCGCGATCTACCGCGGCGCGGCCAGCGCGGGTCTCAACCTGTCAGCAACAAAGCAGCAGCCATCGTGCGCGATGAATGAGAACACGAGGCTGAACACCAACCGGTTGATATTCGATCCTCGCGGCAACCCGATGTGGTACGCTCCCAGCCTGACTGCATATGGTGATGGCTCGCCACAGACCCTGGTGGGAGTTACCGCGCTTGGCTATGGCTACGGCGACGGCCTTGTGAGTGGCGCGGCCGCGCAGAACCTGACCGTGCATGATGCCCGGGCGTCCAGCGGCGGTGACATGATAGACCACGGCGGGATGTCCCTTCCTGTACCGGGGCGCGACTATGTCACTACGATGCCAGTAGTCGGCGATCCGGATCCGCTGGTTCCGGAGCCCGCCGATGAGCTCAGCAGCGACGCGACCAAGGCGGATGACGGCTCCAGCTCAACGCAGTTCGTGTTCAGGGTCCGCTACAACAACCGTGACAGCCTGCCGCCTCTTCCGTGGCTCCACGATTCGGATGACCTGTGGAATCAGGCAGCGGGCCAAGCGTCCGGAGTGGTTCTCTATCTTGATGAGAAGGGAATAGGTGATTACCAACCCCACTTCATGAAGCCCGAAGACACCAATGTCACCGGCTCGGGCGCCAGGTATATCTATCGCGTCATCCCCAAGCATGACGTAATAGGCGGTGGTGCGGCTTATCCGTGGAACCATCTTGAGGATACCTACAGGTCCTTGGGCATTGGCACATATCACTACTTCTTTGGTTGTTCAGACGACTTCCTGAGGTTCGATCCGGACGCTGGGTCAAGTCTGTTTGCCTTCGACTTCCAGCCGGTTCGCTCTGAGTGGGGAGACGTGCCGCTTGATCCTTCTACGGAGAGACTCGTCAGCACCTATGAGGAAGTCAACAGGCCGAAGTACCGCAGCTATTCGTCGAACGGCGCCCTGTATGACTCGACGATCTATGTTGACCGCAGCGTTCTGGTTCCGGGTGCGGCCGGCCACGCCTATCCGCTGGACGCGAACTTCCATCCCAGAGTAACCTGCGAACTCCGCATGCCGGACTTCGACAGCCTGAATGTGTCCTACTACGATGCCAAGTACGGCTATGCCCGGTTCTTCGGAACGGTCAGCCCATATACTCGGGCGGTGAACCCGCTCATCAAGATGGGCGGTTCGACAGTGCCGAACGACCCCATATACCATGGACACCTGTCTCTTGCTGAGACCTGTGGCGCCACAGTGGATACCCAGAACACCTTCCGCATACTCTACAGGCAGATTGACAACAAGGCGCCGATGGAGATCAAGGTCTTCATCAACAATGCCAGCTTCAAGAGCAGCGGCACTGCATCAGCGCCGTCCGAGTACAAGTACACCGGCTACACCATGGAGCGCGTGAGCACAGGCACGCCCGACTACAAGAAGGGCGAGTGGTACCGCTACACAGCCAAGTTGCCGCCTGGACCTCACACCTACTTCTTCCAGGCGAACGATGGCGAGCACGTCGTCAGGTACCCTGTGAGGCCGGACGCGTATCCTTACGGCGGTGGGACTTACATGGACGGATGGGTCCCGACTGCCAGCGAGGCTTCCGAGAGAGGCACAGACGGCTATATCGACAACGACTACATTCCCGGGCCTTACGTCAATAACAGGCCAGTTCTGTCCGAGGTCTCGGTAACTCCGAGCAACGGCAAGGAAGGCCAGAGCTTCAGGTATCGGGTGAAGTACAGCGATCCCGATGGTCAGAGGCCTTACTCGGCGTTCATATACATCGAGACCAACAGCCGTGGCGACGTACGCAAGCTGGCGTTGCAGCCTGAGACCCCGTTCTTCGATCCTGCTGCGGATCACTCGCAGGAGATCATCAACGGCATCTACTATGTTCTTGATACCGGCACGATAAAGGACCTGGCTCTCGAGAATGGCCTGCGCCGCTTCTACTTCGAGTTCCGTGACGACTGGGGAGCCTACTATGACCTTAACGATGCTATCCCAGGCGAGCTGACAAGATACCCACAGGGCGCGGGTAACTGGGTCCAGGGACCGACCATTTCGGGCAACCGGGCCCCGACCCTGTATCAAGGCAGTGTCACCTCACAAGACGGCACGGCCAATGCAGCCACTCTGTGGACCTACAATGTTACCTATCGTGACCTCGACAATGACGCACCGAAACTGATCAAGGTCTACCTCGGTCTGCTTCAGCCTGACGGACGAACAGTCACGTGGGACGAGGGCAATACCCTGCTGCCGACAAATGCCGGTGACAAGGTCTACTCGGATGGCGCCACGTTCTCCTTCCAGACGAGGCTCGGAGCTGCTGACGTCACCGAACTCAACGAGTCAAAGCAGTACTTCTACGCGTTCGAGGCGTACGATGGAACCGACTGGGCTGCTTACAACTCGTCATCTGACGAGAACCTGCGCTCCAACGCGGCAGGCTGCTTCGTGCTCGATCCGCTGCATTTCGTGGATCCGACGCGCTTTATCATCCGGCCCATGGTCGCTCAGCAGGCTACGGTCAACAGCAGCAACCAGGTCACGCCGGACAATCCGGTAGACGTCCTCAAGGTGTGGGGAGTCTACACCACGGAGAACCTGAGCGGGACAAACTACCTGAATGCGGGAGACGACCCACCGGTCTATTCCGGCGGTGCGATTACGTTGTCAACCTCGTTGGCGGGCAGCCTGTCCAAGGTCTGGCTTCAGTATGAGCCGCAGGCGCCGATCGTCGGCCCGCTTCCCATCGAACTGCCCGCGCCTTCGGGTGTCATACCGGATGCGTTGATCTACAACGACTACGCCAATAACCCAACGGCTATCTATATCGACGACCAGAAGAACGGCTGGATCAACACGGATCAGCCGAGCGAGCGTGGTGTGCTTCGAATGAGAGGCCTCGCGGTCTTAGAGGGTGATGCCAGCGTCAAGTATGTCACCCCGGATGCCCCGCGCGATATCGCTTCTGTTGAAGGCGTCTATCTTGATCCGGAGATGACCGGAACCAACTACTACGATCCTTCAGTTCTTGAGCCGCCGATGACCCGCACGGGTGTCGTCAATCCCGATGACCCCAACCGTCAAACTGTCATCCCGGCTGACGCCGACAAGATCGCGTTCGTGACCGGTGTATACAACGCGGCTAACCCAACGGGTACCAACTACTTCATGGGCACTGGCTACCCTGTGGGCAGCGGCGCCGGCACTACGAGTTGGCAAGAGGCCCTGGTGGTTGGCGACGGGACCGTCTGGCCGAAGAACCCGAACGACATAGTCAACATCAAGGGCGTCTACCTGTCGTCAAGTACGTCCGGGACCAACTACTACAGAGCTGATGGTCGCGCTGCTCAGGCCTGTGTAGCCTATGACTATCTGGCGCAGCCGTTCCAGCCAACCATGCCTGACGGCACACCTGAGATCAAGACCGTGCTTGGGATCTACCTGACTCAGGACAACACTACGACCAACTACTACAACTACGCGTTGACAGCGTCAAACCTGTTCGGTGTCTCACCGAGCCTGCCTATTGATAAGACAACGGTCTATATCAACTACATCGGGCAGGACGACACTGAGAAGTGGCAGGGAGCATCTCTCCGCGTTGCCAGCGTAGTACCAAACGACCCTCGCCCGATCAAGACCGTTGTGGGCGTCCACAAGTCGCTCAAGACGGTTGCCGCCGGAGCGGCGCCAGAGGGGACTCTGCCGAACTACGCCGTCAACACGACTTACACGAATGGCGAAGTGAAGATACCGCTCACGAATTCCGTTCCTGTTGGCGAGCTTCCCGTTGACCGGTCGATGGTTATTGTCTACGACGCGATGCCGTTCGGCTTCGGTCCCTACCATGAGTATCTAGCCGTCAGCACAAACCTGGCCAGCAGGGTAGGCGGAAACGTCTACTTAGGCTACTATCCGCGGGGGACTGTCGAGCTTTCCAGCAACAACAAGAAGGTGATCAAACTCACGAGTCAGTTGCCGCCAGGCGTGACCGACGTCAACATCAGTTGCATCGCCAAAGCCTTCAACTGCGGTGACAGCGTCATTCCATTGACGTCCGACTTGCCCGAGGGCACCAGCACAGTCTGGATCAAGTACTCCGACATTCGGTTTACGCATCAACTGCGTGGCCAGGCGGAGCAGCCTCTTCTGGAGGACTACTGGGATAGGGGCACCACGTTCTACTCGCCGGATGGCTGGAGGGCCAGCTCAAGCGAGTCTTTGTGGACTACAGCCCTGGTCATCGATCCGTTGACAGTGGTTCCGCCGGTCGGCAACGCCGTCAACAAGGTCTTGGGCGTCTACCTGACCCAGGACACCAGCGGCGTTGACTACTACTTCAACACTGCACAGCAGTTCTTTGAGGGTGCCTCTGTGATCCGGCTGGGAACCCCGGTTCCCGCAGGTGTCACGAACGTCTTTGTGCGCTACTCACCGCGCAATGTCTACATCAGAGACAACCACCTCGATGAGACTGGTCTGCTCTCGGATGTGACCTCCGGTGTTATCGGGGTGTGGCTGAACTCGTCGCGTGACGGAGTCAACTACTACAATCCGAGACTTGGCGCTCGACACGACGCTGACGTCAAGCACCTCAGGCTCACGACCTACCCTGATGGAACCGGCGAGATGTGGGCCAGGTACTACCAGAGAGGTGAATATCACCTCGACAGGTGGAACCGCGGCGTCTTCTTCCTGCCCGGCAAGGAGAAGACAGAAACTGACCAGATCTCGGCGTCCTACTTCTTTGGCACCAAGATGCCCCAGTTGGTCGAGGCGAATAATCCGCCGGTGCTGATCGCGGGCAAGATAAACAAGATACGCGGCAGCAGGTCCGACCAGTATATCTACACGGTTACCTACCGCGACACCGACGGGCAAAACGGCCAGGCGCCTGACTACATCAGGGTCTACGTGGATGGTCAGGCTATAGCTATGACGCCAGTTGGCCAGGGCGGCACGCCTTCCTACATAGAAGGCGCGGTCTATACGGCTTCGGCGAGCCTGTCGGGTGGAGCGCACAAGTTCCACTTCGAGGCGTCAGACGGCGCCGCTGTGGCGATCTACGACTGGTACACGGACAATGGACAGGATCGGCCCACGACGGGCGATACGATCCTCGACATCGATGGCCCGTGGGTGAACAACTCGCCGACGCTGACGGATCCTGTGGTAACACCCAATCCGAGTGCGGGCATCAACCCGTGGGACAGCGTTGACTATCTGGTCACCTACACCGACTCGGATAACGACGAGCCTTACTTCTACGACGCGGTTCGCGATGTCAACGACGTTGACAGCAACACCAACGACATTCCCGACGGCCAGGAATACTCTGGAGCGCCAAGGCTCTGGATTGATGGCAGCACCATCGATCAGTACTTCACAGGCTCGGTATATGCTCTCGAGGACGACCCGATGGAGCCAGGCAAGAAGCGGACCATCGTGGCCCAGGGAACACCGGGCTGGACTCCCGATCAGTTCGCAGGCAAACTCCTGCAGATTACTAACGGAACACTGGCAGGACGCGTATACCTGATTCAGAGCAACTCCGACTCGTCGTTGATCATCGCAACAGATGATCTCGCTGCCGACGGCGTCAAGACTGCCACGGATGCCGTAACCAGCCAGTTCAGGATCAACGGGCTCCTGATGTTCAAGGAGAACCCGACGCAGCAGGACTTCACCACCGGCGTCAGATACAAACTGACCGTGCCGAAGCTGGCAGTGGGAGACCACAGGTTCCACGTCACGGCTCGCAGCCGGGAGTCCAAGCCGCAGTGGCTGATTGCCAAGGTGGTTGCAGCCGAACGAGTTCCATACTCCGTTCAGGTAAGGGCACCCGCCAGCGGCGACACACCCGGTCCAAAGGTGGTAGCGAACCCGCCGGAAGGCAATGTCGCTCCTGTGTTGAGCAACACTCCCAGCACGTCGCTCTACGCAGGGCCGGTAGCGCAGATAGCTGCCCCAACCAGCTTGACCGCGGTTGGCGCGTTTGACGCAACCAAGTTCGCGACTATCCGCGAGTTGAGGGGCGTGTTCATCAACGCCAATGACTTCGATCTCACGGTGGTTGCCGACGATGCGACAAAGAGCTACTATGATCCGACGACGGCAAGTCCGGTCTTTGCTCCTGGCAACACGAGCATTGCCCTGACCGGGTCTCTGCCGGCAGCGCCGCCCGTCAGCATGGTCCAGTTCGGGGCCGTGGATGCGGCGACTCTGAAGATCATAACGCCCGACGTCAAGGGTGTTATCGCAAGCGTGGACGGCGTGTATCTTACTTCGGATACGACGCTGGCCGGGACGGACTACTTCGGCGCGACGGGTGAGTTCAATGCGACCACCGGCGCCATAACTCTCGGACAAGCACTGCCGAGTGGCACGAAGAAAGTGTTCATCAGCTACACGGTCAAGGCCGGACTTACGTGGACCTCCACGCCGGTCGCGGTGCCCGTGTATCTGAAGTACTTCGCTGCCACGCAGACAACAACGGCGGGCGTGCCGGTCTTCCAGGCGAGTGATCTGGTTACATTCAGGGTCAACTACTCTGATGGTAACAATGACCCGCCCAGCTATCACGACGGAGTTCAGGGTTATGTGAGAGTCGTCTTCACCGACGTCAACTTCGGCAAGACCATGCACTTCCTTGATATCGCGGGATCTGTTGACTACACTAACCCGGTGCTGTTCACCACGGAACCGGTTAATCCGCCCGAGGGCACTCACAAGTACCACTTCGAGGCATCGGACGGGTATGTGGTCACCAGGTGGCCGGCCTCGAGTGCCAACGACTACACGATCAAAGTGAACTACAAGCCGGTGCTCTCGGTTGGCCGCGTCGATCCGACATCCGGTCAGTCGGCGACCAACTTCCAGTTCACCGTGAACTACAAGGACCCGGACGGACCGGGAGATAGTGCCCCACAGGCCTACCTGCGGATAAGCAAGCTCGACGGAACCATGGCCTACGTCCGAATGCCGATGGAACTGAAGAGCACTACGCCGAGCTACGTCCAGGGTGTGACCTATGGGTTGACCTTGGTTCCGGAGAACGTCAACCCGCCGCTCGAAGCAGGACAATACGTCGCTGTCTTTGAGGCAACCGATGGTGACGGCCAGGATGCAACTCCTCATCCGGCGCCTGACGGGACCACTCAACTGATGTTCACGATCAGGGACACCAACACACGGCCGGTGCTCTCGGATCTTCAGGTGGCGCCGGCTGCAGGCAAGCTCAACACCTTGTTCGTCTACAAGGCGATATACAAGGATGGCGACGGGGATGCGCCTATAGGCCAGGTGGTTCACGTCGGTCAGAAAGACGAGTTGACTCTTGTCATCGACAAGGGGACACCTAAACAACTTACGGTGGCCATGAGCAAGGCTTCGACCGCTCCCGCCAACCCGACGGTTGATGACTACAAGAATGGCGTGCTCTATCAAAGCACCGCAGTCTCCGGCAAGACGCTGGGCGCTGGACATCACACATTCGAGGTCCAAGCCAGCGACGGAACCGACAGCGCGATCGCTGTTTCCGCTGCGGGCCCGGCGCTGCTCATACCTTACTTCGAGAACTTCAGACCGGTTGATGCCGATCTCAGCCCCGCGGCGCAGAAAGTCGCGGCAGCAGTCACCTACAGCGATGTGGGCGGCGAGATCGTCTTTGTCGGCCTGATGAAGTTCCCTTACTCGACGACAGTGCAGACGCCGGCCGAGATCACCAACCTGGCGATCACGGTTACCAAGCCAGACGGGACTACCCTCTCGCTTAAGGGCAGCACGAGCAACATGCGCGAGGACTACAGTGCAACGCAGGTCCGCCTGGGATGGGTGGCCGATGTAACAGCCTCCTATCCGATCGGGGTCGATCCTGCGCTGGCCACGGGCGATAGCCTGACGCTCACCGCGAGTGGCACGTGGAAAGCCTACGTAACGTGGGCCGGTGACGGAACGTGGGACAGGGCGACTACCGAAGGCATTCCGGTAAGCGTGCTCGTTGGCGGTCCTAAGCGAACAGTGGCAGTCACCGATCCATACTCGCCTGCCAGCAGTTCTCCGCTGGTCGACATGATCACACCGCCGAGGATCATAGGTTCCTCCGACGTCGGACAGATCTTCGGCACGGATCTTGCTCTGGATATGCAGATAGTCAGATGGGATCCGTCAGTGGGGTCTGGCATGTATTTCCGCTACGGAGCTACGAGCGGATTCCCGGCATTGCAGCCTGGTCAAGCGCTCTGGATCAAACCGAAGGTCACTTATCCGGCTGAGCCAGTCAGCGCTTCGCAGGTGAGCGATGGCTTCCTCAGTCTCGGCAACCCCGAGGCAGCGTTCAATGAGGCTCTTGACTATAGGGTTCTGAAGCCATTCGTGAACGACTACAAGACTCTCACTGGTGGCGCGGTGGCTCCGTGTGAGATCCTGCTGCAGCCCGGTTGGAACCAGTTCGGCACCATCTTCTTCAACTGGAGAAAGGATGGTTCCGGCAACCCGATCACTCCGAGAGAGGATATCGGCATGCCGATCTCCGAGCTCTGGGTGAGGAACTTGGCTACCGGCGAGACCAAGACTCTGACTGAAGCCAAGACGCTGAACTGGATCCGCGACTACGCATGGCGTTACGACGCCGTCGGACGAAGATACGTGATGGTTCACCCGAGTGCCAGCGGCGCTGAGCGGACCATCAAGGCCTGGGCCGGTTACTGGATCAGGTCATTCGTCAGCTGCCAACTCATCATCAATCCGACAACGACATACAATGGAACCGCGTTAGCGGCGGCAGCATCGTCGAGCAAGGGCGGCGTCAAGACGATGTCAGTGCCCAAGATCATGGTGCTTGAAGAGTACGACATGCCTCCGCCCATTCCGGATTGATGAAGTAGACACCTAACAAGGATAATGCGAGGTCTGAAGTCTCGAAAGGGACTTCAGACCTCGGTCACGAAGCTCTGGTCAGGACCGGAGATTTGGATCAGGATATCACGAGGTGAATGGCTGCAGGTCGCCATCCGAATACCTCGGATCTCGATTTGGAGGACTCAACATGAAAGTTGCAGGAAACCGCCTCTGGACAGAAGTCGTCCTGTGCGCTTTGATTAGCGTTCTGGTCGTCGGGACGGCTCAGGCAGGTCTGTTCGGACTCTGGGGCTCGAAGAAGAAGAAAACGGCGGTTGTGCAGAAACAATCATTGGTTATCTTCCCGTTCGACCAGGACGGAGTGCGAACAGCGCCCAAGGGCTTTGGCACATTCGTGGCATCCGACATCCGCGCAATGCTGGCGGACAGCGAGCGCTACTCGCCGGTTCTGTTCAGAAGCCAGTTGCCTCCAATCCAGAGGGCTAGCCAGGACGGCACGCTGAAAGCAGACGATGCGCCATACGAATTGGACAATAGCGGCAACTTGGAGAACACTGCGTTCTCGGATTCGGACTCGAAACAGAAGACGCTCAAGCTGGCTCAGTTGTTGTGCACCGAATTTTACTTGGTTGGTGCTGTCGATGAGGTGAACGTTCAGGCTGCCCAGAAGAGAGCAGATATCACTCTGCGAGCCGAGCTTTACAATGGGAAAACCGGGAAACTCGTAAAGACGTTCCTCATTACCGGTCAGTCGCCGGAGTCGTTGGCAAGCGGAGATGAGGATGAACTCAGGGATGTAGCCAAAGGCGCGGCGGTGACTAAGCTGATGGCCGAGCTTACTGCATCCACTGAAGCACCGGCTGTGACGGCAGTGCCTGCGGCGCCCTCGCCTGCGACGCCGCCGGCTCCTGCGGTAGTTAGCGAACCCGTGCCTGCCAACAAAGGCGCACAGCCAGTGGCAGAGCCGACCCAGCCTTCCAAGCCGGTGATCCGGCCTCCAGACAAACCATCCAAGTAAGCCGCCGGTCCGGGATGACTGTTGTATCAGAGGGCGAGGCACGCGTCTCGCCCTTTGTGCACTGTTGGAACACACCTGTTCGGCTCATAGTCCAACAACTGTAAGCTATCTCCGGCCCTTACGGACCTACTCACGGACCTCTTGCTTGAGTCTGCAACGGACTCAGGTGTAACATATACTTGATGCGCTCGCTAATCGCTATCATCATTCTCGTCATAATGTGCGCCACGACCTGCGACTCAGCGATCGGCACCTATTCCATGTGGCTGAGCTGCTACCCGCAGGCCATAGTGGCCGACTCCCACAGCGCGGCGACCATCTCAGCGGAGGTCCGGAGCTCCACTGGCGGTCCTGCCCCTGATGGGACCGTCGTCGAGTTCACCACCAGCCTCGGGATCATTGAGCGGCAGGCCCGCACCACAGCCGGGGTCGCTCGCGTGCGGCTCGAGAGCGGCAGCACGACCGGCACAGCGCTGGTTTCGGCTGTTGCCAGTGATGGCGGCGCCGTGGCCCAGCTCCGAGTGGATTTTCTTGAGCCGGGCACGGAGATGTTCGACGAGTCGTTCATATCGGTCGCGTCGGACAAGCACCTGGGCTACGACGTGGACGCAGGGATAGTCGATTCGGCTGGCGGCGTGACCATCTACCATCGCGGCCTGACGGTCACCGCGGAAGTCGCGCAGATCAACGCGAGGACCAATCTACTCACCGCGCGGGCTCGTATGGGAGGCGACCCCATCACCATTCGCCGTGGCAAGAAGACCATCTATGCGAGCGCCCTGAGCTACAACTTCACCTCCATGAATGGTGTTCTGCTGGGTTCCGTCGATGAGGGTGCAAAGAGAATGCTCTTCCGCGGGCGCGACCTCTTTGTGGAACCGGACACCGACCCGAAAGACGACGTCAGCTTCGACATCGTGCCGGTTACCGAGAGCAAGCTCTTCATCCGTGCGAAAAGCCTGGTGATCCGGCCCGGAGAAGTCATCAAGTTCAGACGTGCCAACTACTACATGGAAGGCGAGAAGGTGCTGAGCTATCCGCTGCAGGTCGTGCCTCTCAGGGGCGGTATGGACAGCGCACTTGGCGGAACGGGCCAGATGTTGACCTACGGCACAGAGGGGCTGCGCCTTAGTCTGCCTTTCTACTACTCGCTCACCCCTAACGGGACGGGTGCCGTCAGACTCAAGCATTCCGAGCAGACGGGCTGGGGCAGCTATTCGGAGCGTTCGGGCTGGCAAGTGGATGTTGACCAGGAGTACAATATTGCCGGCTCCACGCAGGGGACCTTTTCGCTGAATCGCGTGACATCCAGAGACTGGGGCATCCGATGGAACCAGCGCAATGAGTTCGACAACGACTCCAGGCTCTATACCTACTTCGATTTTCCCGGGCATCGAGACCTCTACGGCACCGTGGACTACAGCCAGTCGCTGCGCAATCACACCTGGGCGGTGAGCCTCCGCGGGAACAGGCTCAAAGTCGGCGACGGCCGTTACTCAGCAAATACCTACCTGCAGTCACGGGCAAAGCCGCTCTTCAACAAGGCCCTCAGCTATGCCTATACAACGCGCCTATCCTACAACAGCATTCTGTCTGGTGACTACAGCAAGACCGGCACTGGCCTGGGGCTGCAGTTCTACGGCAAGCCGCTCCGATTTGGTGCCTCCAATGTCAGCTCATCCCTCACGGTCTCGCAGGACTGGGGCGGCAGCAACGACGGCAGATCGGTATTCGCGAACGTTGGCCTCTTCCGGATGCTCGGAAACAAGGGGATGCTCAACCTCAACTACTCCTACGCCTGGGGCGACCAGGCTCTCGGATTCTCATCGCAGAGGCTGAGCGCCAACCTGTCCCTGCGCCCGTCCACCAAGTGGGGCGCGAGCGTCTATACGGTCTACGGACTCGACGACGGCAGCCTCAGCGCTTTCGGCGACCTCAGCTATCAGTTCATGCCCACATGGCGCGTCAACTGGCTCGGGACTCTGCAGAAGTTCGCCTACGGCGATCTGTCGGATTGGGAACTCGCGCTGTGCAGGATACTCGGCCGGCAGGAAGCGCGCCTCACCTGGTCTCAATCTCGAAAACGCTTTCGCCTGGAGTTCTCCGCCGCGCAGTTTTAGGCTGGCCGGCACAAACTGAGGTCATACAGCCATTGGACTACGAGCACAGAAATGAACTGCTTGATGCCTTGATCAGGGCGAAGCGCGTCTTCGTCTTCACCGGGGCGGGGGCTAGCAAGGAGTCGGGCCTGCCGACTTTCCGCGACCTTGACGGTGAGTGGCGTAAGCACGATCCAATGACATTCGCCACTTTCGAGGGGTTCATGGACCACCCGGTGGCTGTCTGGAACATGTATCGCTTGCGCCAGCGCCAGATAGCTCAAGCCCAACCGAACCCCGGACATATTGCTCTCGCTCAAATGGAGCAGCACTACCCCGAGTTCTTTCTGTGCACACAGAACGTAGATGACCTTCACGAGCGCGCCGGAAGCGTCAGAATGGTCAAACTGCACGGTGATGCATGGCAGATGAGGTGTGTGGACGAGGGGGATGTCTTCGACGTTCGGGACTTCGATCTTCCGGACGAGTTTACGCTCGAGACATTACCGCATTGCCCGGACTGTGGTGGGCTCTGCAGGCCAAACATAGTCTGGTTTGGAGAGATCGTCCCACCCGAGCCGATGATAGCCTCGATCGAGAGTGCCTCGACGTGCGATCTGATGCTTATCGTGGGCACTTCCGGCGAAGTCTCCAATGGCTACGGTCTTGCCCACTATGCGCTGCAGAACCGAGCAATAGTGGTTGAGATCAACCCCGCTGCCAGTGCACTGACCCGGTACGTCCACATATGGCTTCCAGAGCCAGCCGGGCAGGCCTTGCCGAGGATTTGTTCGGAAATGCTCGATGCTCTCTCAGGCGCCTGACGTACTGCCCCACGGTTGTGTCAGTCACGGCGCAGTGGCCCCAGGTTTAGCCTGGGGCCACTGCGTCTCCCTCGCGGATCCCGCAAGGACACTTGAGTCCTGCTGGCAGCGAGGAAAGACCATCCACGGGTCAGTACATCTGACCATCCGTGTCGCTCGGCGTGCTTGGCACTACCAGCACGGGGGGAGCGATCGCTGGGCCCGCCCCTGAAGGCATCGTTGTAGAGCCGGTTGTGCTTAGCTGGTCCAGCATTACGCTCTGTTTCAGGCACAGCCCGTTCTTGTCGAGTATGAGCAACTGGTTGTCCCTGATGATGTAGATGAAGTTGGAGTCAACGGTCACCGCGGTGTTGGGCGGGGTGGGCGGAATGTTCACCACAGGCGCGGGCTGCTGTGGCACATTGACCACAGGCGCCGGCTGCTGCGGCACGTTCACGACGGGGCCTGCCCCGGTTCCTGCCGGCACGCGGATGTAGCGTGTAACCACCCTTGTTCTTGTCCGCGCTACTCTCTTCTTCTTAGGAGTGCAACGGGTTACCGTGACTCTCTTGCATCGCATGTTCGTCCCGCGTGTGCTCTTATACCTCGCAGCTTCGACCGCGGGTGCCCCCATTACCGAGGCCACGAATACGACCGCCATCAAGATCACTAGCCTTCGCATGATTCGATCCTCCCGTTGGACCACAAAACGGGCCCGCATGTTACTGGTCTTCTACGGAACACTATACCCTTCGCGATAAAAATACAATGTAGGAAAGCGTTATGTTTCTTCTGTGTGCGCGTCTGCCGTTTGACAGCCGAGCCAGGTCATGGTACATTCTACTTGACCACCATGAGCCAGCTCTTACGCAACCTCGCCACACACATTCGAGAGAACCCGGATTCGCGTGTCCACGTAGTCACCGGCACGGACACGGGAGACGGTGAACGCGCCACACTGGCAGCGTCTGAGCCCACGATCTGCAAGGAGCCGTCGCCGATAGCTGAGCCAAGCGGCCGCATCGACGCCATTCCGGTTGGTGCGCCTGCAGCGGGTCGGTTCACCTGTTTCATGGACGGGATGGAGCGCCAGCGCGTTGTTCTCTACTACTCCATGGTGCCGGTGCTCTACGGCTACACCTCGGCGGTCATACGGACGCGTGGTGCAGATAAGCGCATGCGCACACACCCCATGGGTTCAGCCAGCCGAGAGGCGCTGTACTGCCCGCGGCGTCTTGTGGATCTGCCATTTGGTCAGGTCGACGTGGTGGATACTGATGATGGAGAGGTCCGGCTCGAGGAGCACCCTATGATCCTCCTCGACGCGGCCCGCAAGAAAGTCTCCAACATTCGCGAGAAACTCGAGAGCCGTGTGACATCCGATTGGCTGGCCGCCAGTGCTGGTTCTGATGATTGGCTGTTGGTTGATGGTTCGCTTGCCGGCAACTATAGTCATTACGCGGCGCCGAACATAGTTGGAGTCATCAAGAGCCACCAGACCCAGTATTTTCCGATGGAAGAGCAGCGCAAGATTCTGGCGCTTGGGGTAGGGGAGCGCAGCGGGGTGTTCATTCCCAAGGGCCGCCGCCGCGCTGAAGTATACAGCTGGTATCTGCGCCTCAGGCCTAACGAGGGCCAGGATGTTCACTTCGGCCTGGTGCGAGTCGAGGCGGCGAAGTGCGATCGAACGATCGAGATGGCCGATGAGATCTCACGCTGGCTCCTGGCCGAACGCACGCCCGTTAGCCTCCCCGACTTTCGATGGGACCGGATGCTTTACCCTATTCGCGACTGCGAGCAGTATCTGAAGTCCCTCGCCCCAACAAAGATCATGCTTGAGGCCGCAGCCGTCCGCCTCTCATCAGCAAGGAGCGCACCATGACTCATGACCCAGGACTCACGACCCACGACCTTCAGCAGATAGGCCGCGTCGTCGCCACCGAAGCCAAGCCCACCACAGCGTACAGCTTCAGCTTCTGGGCGGCGGAGGGTGACTCCAAGGTCGGAATAGGGACCCTTGTTGTGGTACGCAAAGAGACTGAGGACAGGCTGCTCGAGGTCTATGGCGTTGTGGTCGAGGGCTTCGGCTTCACTGACCTGGGTTCGGCGATGCACGACTACATAGGTTCGGAGGGTGACCCCAGCACGGAGGCCGCGACCATCCGCCCGGAGGTCCGCTGCTACACCGCCGCGGTCCTGCGAGTGGACCCCGAGGAGCCGCTTCAGCCTGTGCCCGTTGCTCCGGTTTACCTGGCTGACGACTTCGCCGTGTCCAAGGCCCTCCGGATGGACGCGTTCCAGGACCGCACCGGCATTCCGATCGGCCTCTACCAGAACGGCGATCTGCTTTCGCCGGTCTATCTCGATTCAGACTTCCTGCTGGGCCCCGAGGCAGCGCACTTGAACATAACCGGCGTTTCCGGCCTCGCGACCAAGACCAGCTCGATAGAGTTTGTCCTCTCCAGCATCTTTGCCCGTTTCCACGAGGACGTGGCTGTCGTCTGCTTCAACGTGAAGGGCTCCGATATGCTCTTCCTGGACTTCCCGGCCCAGCCATCCCCCTCTCCTGGGGGAGAGGGTCGGGGTGAGGGCGCTTCCCCCTTGGACGACCGCGACCGCGAGATGTACGAGAGGCTCGGCGTCCCCTGCGAGCCCTTTGCCAACGTCCGCTACTTCGCGCCGTTCAAGTCTGACCGCATAAACTTGAACACACTTCGTACGTACCCGGACCTTGTGGGCTCTGTCACACCGATGTGCTGGGGACTCAGCGAAGTCCTGGAGTTCAGCGAAGTTGTTCTCAACCGAGATGATGTCGATGCCAAGGCCGACGCGCTTCTCCAGTTCATCCGCCAGCGCGTCGTCCACCAGACCACCGAGGCCAACAACCGACAGATCACCGTCCGCAACTTCCAGGACCTGAACCAGTGGTTCGACCTCGTACTTCAGGAGATGGAGCTGTCCAACCGCTCCGAGTGGAAGACGCACCACTACGCAACTATCCGAAAGGTCTACAACCGTCTCTCCAACCTGAGCACGCGCTACCAGGGCCTGATCAGTCCGGACGAGTTTACGTCGGACCTGCCGTGGGGCCAGTTCGAGGATCGCACTGTCTATGTGGTCGATGTCGCCAACCTCGATCCGCAGGCGCAGGACCTGGTCTTTACAAGAATTGTCTCCGAACTTAGACAGAACCTGGAGATGGGCAAGCTCGGCGTCAAGCATGTGATCGTGGTCGTGGACGAGCTGAATAAGTATGCGCCATCGGACGGCCAGGACAGCTACCTGAAGCAGACACTGCTCGACATATCCGAGCGCGGGCGCTACCTGGGGTTGGTCCTGTTCTCCGCGCAGCAGTTCCGCAGCCAGGTCCACAAGCGAATCGTCGGCAACTCCGCGACCTGTATCTACGGCCGAATGGACATGGACGAGCTCGCCACCCCCGGATATCAGGTTCTGACCTCGGCGACGAAGGAGAAGCTCGCCACACTCTCCAAGGGTCAGCTCATGGTCCGCCATCCGCACTTCAACCAGCCGATCTTCGTCAAGTTCCCGCGCCCCAACGTCCTGCGCGGCCCTGACGGAATCCGAATGTACCCTCCGGCGGAGGACCTGCCGCTGGAAGAAGCCGTCTGGCGCAATCTCTCGCGCCTCGATAGCACCATCAGTCGCAACGAGGTGAAGGATGTAGTCACGGCCACCGGCGATGCGGAGGAAGTGATCCGTGCAATGAACGTGACGCTTCAGCGGATGCCCGATGACCCCGGCGCTCACTTTCGTAATACGATCAGGAAGAAGGCAGGCATAGCCTCTCAGGAACGCCCCGCGCCTGTGGTAATTCACGACGCTGGCGGCGACGGATCAGATCCGTTCGAAACGTTGTAGGAGATGAAAGGAGCCGAAGTATGCAAGAGCCCATGCCAATAGGTCTTGACTGGTTCACTGATTCGGACTACGGTGTCGGCCCGCCTGTAAATGATGAGATGATCAAGAGTGCTGAGGCTGCACTTGGCTACAAGCTTCCGGCCGCCTACATCAACCTGATTCGTGCGAGGAACGGTGGCACGCCCAGGCAGAACTGCTTTCCCACACAGGTCCCAACGGGTTGGGCCGAGGATCACGTCGAGATCGACGTCATCTTCGGCATTGGCTGCGAAGACGGCATTGATTCACAGGACGGCAGCAGCTATCTGATACGCGAGTGGGGCTATCCTGCAGTGGGCGTCGTCATAGGCATGACGCCGTCTGCGGGCCATGAGGCAATCATGCTCGACTACAGTCTGTGCGGGCCCCTGGGCGAACCGAACGTGATGTACGTTGATACAGAGACCGCAGACGGCAAGCCCTACACCTTGGTGCTTGCCTCCAGTTTCGCGACCTTTCTGCAGGGGCTGGTTTCTCGTGATGATTTCCAGGAGGCTGGGGATGCGTAGGGTGACGGAATGAGAGTGTGTCATGTGGCTGACCCACATCTTGGGTATCGCGCCTACAACCGCATCACTCGCGCCGGGCTTAACGCGCGCGAGGCCGACGTTTTCGACGCGTTCCGACGCGCGCTTGCGCAAGTGGCCGCCATCCAGCCCGACCTCATCCTGATCGCCGGGGACCTCTTCCACGTCGTCCGTCCGAGCAACCTGACGATCCAACACGCGTTCCGCGAGTTCGCTAACCTGAGGACGAAGACCGAAGCGCCCATCGTGATCGTCGGGGGAAACCATGATTCGCCGCGCTCTGCCGACACAGGCTGCATTTTGGACCTGTTCCCAAACCTGCCTGGTATTCACGTGGCCCACAGCGAGTACGTGCAGGTTAAACTCGAAAACTTAGACACGTCAGTCTTTTGCCTGTGCCATCGGGCGCTCCCCCAGCTCTCTCAGTTAAAGATCGAGCCGGATTCTGATACAAAGCGCAACATTCTGCTGGTGCACGGCACCCTCGAAGGCATCATTCGCCACGCCTACGATCTATATGAGATCAGCCGCTCACAAGTGATCAGCGACGCCTGGGACTATATCGCTTTCGGCCACTATCACCTCTTCACTGAGCTTGCGCCGAATGCCTACTACGCCGGATCGCTCGAGTTCGCCAGCACCAACATCTGGATGGAAGCCGACAAGCCCAAAGGTTTCATCGAGTATGACCTCGACGAGCGCCGCCTCATTGAGTTCCACGAGATCGCCACGCGTGAGGTGATCGACTTGCGGCCACTCGATGCCGCCGACCTGACGGCGCCTGAATTGGACGTGAGGATCAGGCAGCGACTCGACAGCATCAGCGGAGGCTACGAGAACAAGATCGTGCGGCTGGTAATAGAGAACATCCACCGAGCGATTCAGGCAGACCTCGACTATGCCGCCATTCGGGAAGTCCGCTCACAGGCGCTCCATTTTGAACTCCAACTGCGGCAACCTCAACAGAGGCTGCGGGCCACCGGTGCTGCTGACGCTGCCGCAGCCAGGTCTCTTGAAGAGGAATGGGACGAGTTCGCGGGGGTCTATCCGGCTCCTCCCGGCGTAGAGCGCGAACGCCTCGTGTCCCTGGGGCACGACTACCTGGGACGGAACGCTCCATCAGATCAGTGACCGAGCACCCGTCAAAGAAGACTGCGGACCCCCATCAGGGACCCGCAGTGGCTAGTGTTCTTGTCAGATCAGGACCTATCTGCGGTACCGGTAGTAGTCCCGCCTTCCGCGGTCTCGATCGTAGTATCTGTCGTATCCGTATCCGCGGTAGTACCTCTGGTAGTAGGGATACGGAGCTGTGTAGGCATAAGGATAGTAGCTGTACGGGTAATAAGAATATCCCCCGTAGGGGTAGTAGTAGGGATACGGGCTTCCAAACGTTATGACCCCTGCCCCACTCCTGCCCCCGAATCCGAGCGAAAAACCTACCTGGGCCGACGCCGTCACTGCTGCGAGCATCAGCACCAGAACAGTAGCTAGTGCATAATAGCCAGTGCGTTTCATCCTGCGCACCCCCATCTCGTTTGGAACACATGTTCGCACATAGTCTTCATACCCCGACGAAATGCGCAACAAAACGAGAGCTCTGCTCCGCAGCCACTAGTCTCCTCTACTGCGGCTCACTGATCCGTGGCTGTCCTCTCCTCTGCTTTGTCCAATCCATCGAAGCCGCTAGCAGCAGCCCGCCCATTACAGCTAGGTTCTTGATGAAGTTGCCCATCTGCATCTGCCGCTCAGCATCCTCCAGGGCCCAGAAGTTGTGGAAGATGAAGGTCGTTGGGATCAGGAATAGAATCAGCATGGTTGCCCCCAGTTTGGGGCAGAGTCCAGTCATCAGCAGCACCGCGCCGCCGATCTCCAGGATAATCGCGCCCAGAATAAAGAAGTCCACTAGCGGGAAGCCCTTCGCAGCCATGTACTGCTCAGTCCCATGCCAGTCGGTGATCTTGCCGTAGCCGCTCTTGAGGAATATGAACCCGAGCAGGATTCTGCCCAGTATAGGGGCCCATCGCCGCGCAGTATCCGTCATCTCGCTCACCTCCCGATCATTCTGACTATTGCCTTATCCCCACCAGCTCAGCCGTCCAAACCGGCATGCTCCAGGCCACTTGAGCATATTCGCGTATTCGGTGAGCGAGAGATTGATGGAATGACTATATGTCACACGCAAAGGAAGACCGATCGAGAGCCATGGTCAAGCGGTGCTCTCGACCGGTTGCTCACGGATGAGGTAGCAGTTCGGATGTTCGTGCTCGTCGGCATCGGGATCGTATTAGGAAGTATACTCATCGGCTATACATTGCACGGGGGCAAGGTCGCCGCCCTGATGCAGTATACCGAGTTCATCATCATCGGCGGCGCCGCCTTCGGGGCAGTTGTCATCGGCAACGGCCTTAAGGGCGCTATCGGCCTCATCAAAGCCTGCCTTGGATTGTTGAAGGGCAACCCCTACAACTCCGAGGCATTCCTCGAACTGCTGCAGGCGATGTACGATGTCTTCACAGTCTCAAGGGTCGAAGGACTCCTGTCCCTGGAGAAACACGCCGAGAACCCTCAGGAATCCGACCTCTTCGTGAGATACACCACGTTCACGTCGAACCACCACGCGCTGGACCTCTTTGCGGACACTCTCAAAGTCATCATTATGGGCAGTGTCAGCATCTACGACCTCTCTGAGATGATGGAGATGGACCTCGAGGTCCGCAGGCACGAGTCGATGAAAAACACCGGCATCCTCTCCACTGTCGCCGATTCGATGCCAGGC
This sequence comes from uncultured bacterium, assembly GCA_964523735.1. Taxonomy (GTDB): domain Bacteria; phylum Armatimonadota; class UBA5829; order UBA5829; family UBA5829; genus CAZFYZ01. The sequence continues at coordinate 28,657 of CAZFYZ010000015.1, forward strand.
TTCGGCATAGTGGCTGCAGTCCTTGGCGTTGTCATTACCATGCAGGCCATCGGCGGACCGCCTGAACAGGTTGGCGAGAAAGTCGCCGCTGCCCTGGTCGGCACGTTCCTCGGAGTACTGCTGGCATATGGCGTCTTTGCGCCGCTGGCCAAGGCTACGGAGCATATCAGCACGTGCGAGATGCAGTACCTCTCATGCATCAAGAATGCCAGCGTCGCATTTGCAAGAGGCGATGCCCCCCTCATCTGTGTGGAGTTTGCCAGGCGTAACATTGAACCGGAGTTGCGCCCGAGCTTTACCCAAATGGAAGAAACCTGCCGACGCAAGAGATCCGCCGAGAAAGCGGCCGCCTGATCTCCGGGAGACTGACAAATGGCCGAATCAGGCAACACAATCCGCATAGTAAAGAGGAGGGGCGACCACGGTGGTGGCCATCACGGCGGGGCTTGGAAAGTCGCCTACGCTGACTTCGTCACAGCAATGATGGCATTCTTCCTCGTTATGTGGATCGTAGGCCTGAGCAACAACATCAAGGAGGCCATCTCAGGCTATTTCAAGGACCCAGTCAAGTTTATGAAGGCCGTTGAGGCCGGCAACGCGCCATTTGCCCTTTCCGCAATGTCGGGCGCTTCAAGCACGCCTGGACCGAAGCCCTTCGATCAGCGTCAGGAGCGCAAGAAGCTTGAGCAGGCCAAAAAGACCATTGAAGAGATGGTCGCTGCCGCACCAGAGTTCAGGACTCTGAGGGAGTACATCGAAATAAGGCTGACTGATGAAGGCTTGAGCATCGATCTTCTCGAGGCTAAGGAGTCCCTCTTCTTCGATAGCGCCAGTGCACGCATCAAGCCGGGCACCGCTGCTCTTCTTGGCCGAATGGCAGCCGAACTCAGGAAGCTGCCCAACAAGATCATGATAGAGGGCCACACCGACAGCCGACCCTTGAACCGCAGGGACGGCTACACCAACTGGGAACTTTCGGCCGACCGCGCTAACGCCGCGAGACGCGTGATGGTTGCGGCAGGCCTCAGGAAAGACCAGACATCCCAGGTCCGTGGATGCGCCGACACACAGCCCCGCAATCCCGACGATCCTGCACACTTCTCCAACCGCCGGGTCGCGATCATAGTCGAAACCACCACCGCTACGCTGAAGCAGAATCGCAAGGAATGGACCGTCAATGGAAAGCCAAGCGATATCGAGGCCAAGCCCGAGCCGGTGAAGATCCTCAAGTAGCCCCCCAGGTTGCTCCTTCAGGAATGACCAGCTCTCTTGACATCGCCACCGCCCCATGCTAAGATAACTAGTAGTGAACTGGAGGGCGATAGCCATGAGCAGGGTTTCTGCTACGTTCGGCGAGATCATCAAGTCATTTCTCACCCGCAACGGGCTCACATTCAGGGGAGCTGCTCTCAAGACCGATGTGAGCGCAGCCTATTGGAAGGACATGTCCGACGGGCGCGTGCCTTCGGAGGACGTCATTGCACGTATCTCGGCCGCGTTTGAGGGTCTTGACGAGAATGAGCTGCGTGTGGCCGCCGGCTATGCGGTCAAGACCAAGGACCTCGATGCGGTCAAAGCCGTCGAATTTGCCCTGAGGAGTCAGCAGACGATTCCTGACAGGGGCAAGCAGGAGATCCTGGACTTCGTCAAGGAGATCGAAAGCCGCTACAGCAAGAAAGAGGACCTGAGCGAGTCGAAGGGCGAGCGTTAGTGGCGAGGCTCCACTTTCAGGACGAGGCGGAGCTGTTCGCACATAAAGCGTGGGAGACCCTGAAGCTAGAGCCGCCCGCCGATCTGCGTAAGGTTGCGGCGCGGCTGAAGCTTGTCGTCGAGGATCGCGAGTTCGTGCCGGAGATCGACGGCGTCTACCTGCGCATCCCCGGCGCGCCGCCGGTGATAGCGGTCAACAACTCCTACACAAAGCCTCTTGTGCGCAGACGCTTCACGCTCGCCCACGAGATCGGCCATCACCTGCTGACCCGCCGCATCGATCCAGGCAGCCGTCTCTTCTTCTTCGACACCGCCGAAACCAGCCGCACGATGATGGAGCGCGCTTGCGATCGCTTCGCAACGCTGCTGCTGATGCCCGAGGAGATCACCCGCCGCTTCTATGATGACCTGGCGACTAACCCGGGCAAGCGAGTCGCGGTGATGGCGGACCGCTTTGGCGTCTCGACCCACGCCCTGCGCCGCCGCTTGCGGGAACTTAACCTTGATGCCTCTCCCCGCCGCAGGCGCTGAGTGTAGCTGTGCTCCGGTAACTAGACAAACAGGTTCACATTCCCGGACTCAGCGCGATCCAGATACATCGCCACGCCGCCCTCCTCGACACCATCAAGCAACTCCTCACGCTTGATGCCCATCAGGTCCATCGACATCGAGCAAGCCACCAGCTTCACTCCGGCCCTCTGTGCGGATGCTATCAACTGAGGCAGCGAGGGCACGTTCTTCTTGCGCATAATGCCCTTGATCATCGCCAGGCCCATCCCGCCCATGTTCATCTGAGAGAGCTTAAGTCTGTCAGCCCCGCGAGGCATCATCCAACCGAACATTTTCTCGATCACATTCTTGCTCACGGCCACGTGCTTTGGCTTTCTCAGCGCGTTGAGCCCCCAGAACGTGAAGAACATCGTGACCTCGCTACCCATAGACGCCGCGCCATTCGCGATGATGAACGACGCCATCATCTTATCGAAATCGCTGCTGAAGACAACGATGGTCTTCTTCTTACGCGTGTCGGCCGAGGCGCTGGCAGCCGGCACACCGACGCCGCCCTTGGCGATGATCGCCGTGTATCTGCCGTTGTCGGGCTTGACCTCGATCAGCCGGTTGCCGGTGCTGTGGCACCATCCCGCGATGTCCGCGCTGAACGCTGGGTCGGAGGCAAGCACCTCGATGGCCTCCCCCTCCTTGACCGAGGCCAGTGCCTCTGAGACCTGCATGATTGGCCCAGGACACTGCAGCCCGCAAGCGTCGACTATCTTGACCACTGCAGTGGTCTGCGGCGGCCCGGCAGGAGCGTTGATTGCGCAACTGATTCCGGAATCATCGCAGGCTTCCGCTTTGGGGGGTTCCTGATTCTTTGGAGCCTTGCCCGTGACCATCGAATATGTCTTGATGCCCCCGGTGTAGTTCTTGCACCGGTAGCCCTTCTGGCTCATAATCCGGCACGCCAGGTAACCTCGCAGCCCAACCGCGCAATACGTCAGGATCTCCTTGTCCTTAGGAAGCTCGGACATCCGCGTCCTCAGCTCATCCAGAGGCATGTGTATCGCACCCGGTATAGTGCCTGCGGCAACCTCGACTGGCTTCCTCACGTCCAGGATGATCTGATCTTCGCTCGGGTCGATCATCTGCTCGGTGTGGCAGACCTCAACGTCACCCCTTAGTATGTTGGAAGCCACGAACCCAGCGTAATTCACCGGGTCCTTCGCCGAGCCGTAGGGTGGGGCGTACGACAGTTCCGTCTCTTCGAGGTCATAGACCGTCAGCCCCGCGCGTATCGCCACTGCCAGCACATCGATCCTCTTATCGACTCCATCCGAACCGACCGCCTGCGCCCCGAGCACCTTGCCATCCCGCGGGTCGAAAAGCAGTTTCAGGCTGATCGGGCTAGCTCCAGGATAGTAGCTTGCGTGGCTGGCAGGGTGGATGTAGACCTTCTCATACGGGAGCCCGGCCCTCTTCAGCGACTTCTCGTTCATGCCGGTCATGCCGATGGCCAAGTCGAAGACCTTGCAGATGCCTGTGCCCTGCGTGTTCCTGTAGACCGACTCGCG
>CAZFYZ010000015.1:32445-46422 GCA_964523735.1 uncultured bacterium
CTGCCAAGGGAACCAGGGTTTGGAACCCGCCAACCAGATCGGTCACCTCAACGGCATCGCCCACGGCAAATATGTCGGGGTCGCTGGTGCGCATTTGGGCGTCAACTTTGATCCCTCCACGCTCACCGATCTCAAGCCCGGCCTCTCGCGCTAGCTTGGTTTCCGGTCTGACACCTACTGCCAGAATCGCGATCCCGCAATCCACGGTGTCGCCAGTGCTCAACTGCGCCTGCAGCTTGTCACCCGAGCTGGTGAATCCGGTTACCGAAGTCTCCAACCTCAGGTCAACTCCGTGAAGCTCAAGTTGCTGGTGCAGAGGAGTCGCCATCTCCGGGTCCACCGGCCCCATCACCTGCGGGAGCAACTCAACCATGGTTACCCCAATGCTCCTCTGCCGCAGCGCCTCTGCCATCTCCAAACCTATATAGCCCCCACCCACGATGACCGAATGCTCGGGCTTGCGCTCGTCCAATACCTTGATTATGGCGTCCATATCAGACATCGACCGCAGGGTCAGCACCAGGGGGTCATCGACGCCGGCAATCGGGGGCCGGATAGGCTCCGCGCCAGGGCTAAGCACTAGCTTATCGTAGGGGATTGTCTGCTCCGCACCATCGACAGTGCTTCTTACCCTGACTTCCCTGCGTGAGCGGTCGATCGACACCGCTTCTGTTCGAGTGCGTACGTCGATCCTCAGGTTCGCATATAGCGTCGCCGGTGTCTGCACCAGCAGCCTGTTGCGGTCAGCTATCGTTCCTCCGATATGGTAGGGCAAACCGCAGTTGGCGAAAGAGACATGCTCGCCGCGCTCTATCAGGATGATCTCCGCATCTTCCGATAGCCGCCGCGCTCGCGCCGCCGCGGATGCTCCGCCGGCGACTCCACCTATCACAACGATCCTGGTCCTGTCACTCATGCTTTTGTACTCTCCAGATCAGACCCCTCAGCAGCGAGAATCCCGCAGTGTTGGCGTATACAGCCCAACAGGAGCGGCAACTGCGCCGACGCGATCTTGTAGTAAACCGACTGCCCTCTCCGCTCGCTCGAGAGCAACCGGCAGCTCTGCATCAGACGAAGATGCTCGCAGGCCTGGTGCTGCTTGACCCCGCACATCTGGGCTATATCCTTTACCGGATAGTCGCCCTGCATCAGGATATCGACCATCCGCAGCCTCACCGGATGCGCCATGATTCTGAGGCACGTCGCCGCCTCAGCAAGCACATCCAGCGAAAGCATCTCCGCGTTTTCGCTACCCATAGTACAGCGCGCTCCTTTACTGCTGCTCAATGTAGATATATCGAGAAGTCACGATGTATCCACTATACCCCGTAAGCCCGTGCTTGTCAAACATCCAAGCGGATGAAGTATTGTTCTGGAGATAGCAAAGCCCTGCCGGAAGCAGGCAGGGCATAGGTACGCTCTTGTCCGGGATGCGGCGCCAAAGGCGGCCTAACTCACAAACAGGCTCTTGCTGGCGAAATCAGGGTTGCTGGTCAGGTTCACTCCCAATTTGCGCAGACCAGCCTCATCACCCGGTGTGGGTATGTGCGTCAGGTGCACGTCACAATCACGCAGATCGGCGAGCTTGTCCAGTGCCATCTGCGCCGCCGGGTTGGTGGTGGCGCTGATGGCCAGTGCTATGAGCACCTCGTCAACGTCCAGGCTGACACGTTTGCCGCGCAGCACGTTGGTTTTGAGGTGGCACAGCGAGTCGATGACGGTAGGCGGCAGCAGGTGCAGGTTCTGGGGCAAGCCGGCCAGTCTCTTGGCGGCGTTCAGCACAAGACTGGCCGCGGCGTGCATAAGCGGCGAGTTGCCGCCCGTCACAATGGAGCCGTCAGCAAGTTCCACCGCAGCTCCGCAGAAGATGCCTTCGTTGCCCTTGTCCTCTTTCATTACCTTCTCTGCGGCTTCCCGCGCCCGCACCACCACTGGCCGGCTCTCCGGAGCCAGACCCAGATCGTCCAGCAGCACCTTTATGCGATCCACCGGGTCGTGTCCGATGAGTCCCATGGCATATTCGCACGCGTAGCGGTAGTAGCGACGGATAATCTCCTGCGATGCGGCGCGGCGGACGGTGGCATCGTCCACAATACCGAATCCGGCGCGGTTAACGCCCATATCGGTGGGCGATTTGTAGAACGAGGGAAGGCCTGTTACCTTCTCGATGATCCGTCGCAGAAGGGGGAATGCCTCGAGGTCGCGGTTGTAGTTGACAGCGATCTGGCCGTAGGCCTCCAGGTGGAAATGATCGACCATGTTCACGTCCCCCATCTCGGCCGTGGCTGCTTCATACGCGATGTTCACCTCGTGCTTGAGCGGGAGGTTCCAGATGGGGAATGTCTCGAACTTGGCATAGCCGGATTGGCGGCCCCGCCGGTAGTCGTGATAGAGCTGGGTGAGGCAGGTGGCTAGTTTGCCGCTGCCCGGTCCTGGGCCGGTAACGACCACGATAGGCTTGGTGGTCTCGATGAACTCGTTGGCGCCGTAGCCCTCCTCGCTTACGATGACATCGACATCCGTGGGGTAGCCCCTGGTGCGGCCGTGCGTGTACACCCGCACGCCGCGGCGCTCCAAGCGGTTTTTGAACACTGCAGCCGAGGGCTGATCCTCATAGCGCGTGATCACCACGGCGCAGACCTCGACTCCCCACTCTCGAAGGTCATCGATTAGCTTGAGGGCATCGGTATCGTAAGTTATCCCGAAGTCCGCGCGCATCTTCTTGCGCTCAATGTCTCCGGCGTAGATGCAGAGGATGACTTCCGCATCGTCCCTCAGCTTCTGGAGCAGGCGCATCTTGACGCAGGGGTCGAATCCCGGCAGCACACGCGCCGCGTGGTAGTCGTAGACGATCTTCCCGCCGAATTCCAGGTAGAGCTTGTCATTAAAGCGCTGCACTCGCTCAAGTATGGCCGCTGTCTGCTCCCGGAGGTACTTCTCGCTGTCAAAGCCAATGCCTTGCGGCAGTGTCAGAACGCTTCCTCGGGCGAGGGTCGATCCGCTTTCGTTCTGTGTGCTGCTCTGCTCGCATTCATTGGTCCGCATTCTTTGCTAGCCCTTCTGCAGCCTTCAGTGGCTGCGGACATCATTACATCCTTGAGCGCCGGTTGTGTCCACGGCTGAGGTTAGACCGATTATGCTCCCGACGCGGGCCCTTTGTCAACGCCCGGGCGCCAAGACTGTGTCCTGAAGTCCTATCTGCCTTTCAAACACGCGAAAAGGCAGAGCAACCATAGGAATGCTCTGCCTCCAGCCTTCAAAAAGTGTTGGCTGCCGACCTAGGGCTCGAACCTAGAACCTTCTGATCCAGAGTCAGACGCTCTGCCAGTTGAGCTAGTCGGCAGCGACGTAATAAGAATACCGCCCGGGGCCCTCACTTGTCAAGGGTTTCGGCACCCGGAGCGAAGCTCCGTGGCCGCTAGATGTCATCATCAGAGACACCCAACTTCTTGAAGTACTTCTCGGCGCGGACCAGGATGGTTGAGAACGTCTGCAGGATCGATCCGATCTCCGCCAGGGCAATGAGCAGAACAAAGAGCCAGACCACTACCGGCCAGAGGGCAAACGCATACGTGAGGCCAGCGGCTACCCAGACAGCCACGCACCAGGGGCAGCTCAGCAGATCGCCGAACACCTTCCTGAATCCACGGCCCCGTCCCTCGCGAGTGATGACCTCCTCTCCGCCCATCTCCTCGGTCTCGGTCTTCACGAATGGCTCGCGGAGCCAGCGCATGATCTCATCAGTCGATATGATATCCGCCAGCCTGGCAGTAGCCAAGCCGAGCAGGACCAGGTCCATCGTCGAGATGTGTCTCGGCAGCCGGCCCAGGTAGTGCAGAGCCGCCAGTATAATGACATAGAGCAGAACGAATACCACGTCCAGAAGAATGAAGAAGGGTCTCTCGCGCATGCGCTTCCTCCGCCGTCAATCTTACCCAACCGGGCGGGGAGCATTCGGGCAGACTATCTAGAATCCCGCCACAACGATTAGCTGGAAGCGGCGGGAGAACTCGGTGAGGGGAACCCATTCGCTTGTTGCTTTGCGCGGGTTACGGATGAGGATGCGGCGCTGGTCCGGATCGTAATCAAGTACCGCCCAGATATGCACTCGGCGGTTAGTGTAGGCGGCCATGGGATAGCCTTTGAAGTTGGTCAGGGCCTTGTCCAGTCGATCCAACGAGACTGGGTTGCCGACGGTGATGGCTCCATTCGACGCCACGGTCTCCGGCTTGATCTCGAACCCGCCGGATTGCCCGCCCGACAGAAACTCGGCGATGTCGCCCGCGTAGATCCACTCAATGGCCTTGAAGTCGAGATTGCCCGGCTTCGACTTGCTCTTGATGAAAGCAGTCAGCACGATCCTGGACCAAGGATCGTCGGCCTTGCAGCTTATAATACTCGCCTCTTCAGCAGACTTGAGATCGGCCCGGTTGACGATGATCTCCTTTCCGCCGAATCTCTTCACGCGATAGTCCCCGCTTCTGTATTCCTCTACGAGACCAGCGGCCTTCTCCGGGCGAGTATGTGCCCATGAAATGAGCATAGCCACAGTCCCGCAGTTGTGCAGGCCGGACTGGGTGAAAGAGAGGCTCTTCGGGGTAGTAGGAAGCCCACCGCTTCTGGTTCCAGGCGCCCGCGTTAGCGCGGCCTTGGTATTGCCCCTCCCGGGCCGCGTGGAAGGGCTCTTGCCGCAACCTGCCAGGAGTGCAAGAACGAGGCACAAGGCAACTGGAAGCCAGCGTCTCATACGCATTGGACTTCGGCAGGGGCGGGCAAGGTTCCTCGCATCCTCCGTAGAACTACCAGTTCTTGCCTCTGGACCTGCGAAATGCTTGACGCGATGTTGACAAGCGGCCTTGTGGTGAAGTATAACGAGAGTAGCGCGGATGCCCGGAACGGGTCCGCGCTATCACAGTAGGTGCTGGCAGATAATGGAGGACTGGGATGTATAGGCGCTTCGTAGGTTGCTTCGTGCTTGTCTGCGCGCTCGCTTTTGGCTTGGGATCGGGCATTCTGGCGCAAAACCCTCTGGGGGTGCCCGACCTGGAATATGAGGCGCTACTTGCAGTCTACAGCTCGACTGATGGCCCGAACTGGAACAACAGCGAGAATTGGCTGACCCAGGGCACCGGGTGGTACGGCGTCAATATTGAGAACGGCCATGTTGTGAGGATCGATCTGTCATCGAACAACCTATCGGGAAGCCTGCCGCCGGAGATTGGCAATCTGAGCTGTCTGTCGATGCTCAACCTGCGCAACAACAGGTTGGTGGGCAGCATCCCTGCTGAGATTGGAAGCATGTCAGCTCTGGGTTGGATCGATCTGAGCAGTAATGCGCTTGGCGGCGAAATCCCGGCATCCATCACGGCTCTAGGCGGCGTTGGTTGGATAGGGCTCGACTTCAATACGCTCACGTGCTCTAACCCTGATGTAGATAGCTTCCTCGCCCCCAGAGCTTCCGACTGGCGAAGCTCCCAGACGGTGCCTCCGACGAACGTGACTGCCTATCGGCTTGGCAGTGGATCGATCATGATCCGGTGGGATTGCATCCAGTTCGGTTGGGGCGGCGGGCACTACGAGATCGGCATCAGCAACACGCCTGGGGGACCTTACACCTTCGACCCGAGCAACTACGTAGACATCTACGATGATAATGTATGGCTTGAGGGAATCGACCTCGCGCAGCCGGTATACATCGTGATACGCACTGTCACACCGGCTGGCTGGCAGAACCAGAACACGCTCATCAGCATCAATTGCATCGAAGCCGCGCCTATCCTCTTCCCCTACGCCAGCAAGATGATGGCGGATGGCGCGAATGTCTCGTTCAGCAACTTCGTCGTCACAGCCGTATTCCCAGCGTTCTGCTATGTGGAGAACGAGGAGCGGACTGCGGGCATGAGGATTGTGAGCCCGTATGGTGGCTACCCCGAGGTCGGAACCAAAGTAGATGGCTTTGGGATCATCCGCACCGGCGGCAATGGTGAACGATATCTGGAGATAATCGAGGGCCGCGAAGCCGGCACTGGCGAGATCGCTCCGCTGGGAATGACGTGCCGCAATCTTGGGGGAGGCAGCTTCGGCCACGATCCCAGCACCGGCGCCGGACAGAGAGGCGTTGACAGTGGCGCAGGTCTCAACAACATCGGTCTCCTGGTGAGGGCTATCGGCGCATGTACATATATCGACGCTCACACATTCTCCCTGGACGATGGTTCCGGGGTCAGCGTGATCTGCAACACGCCGCCGGCGCTCGTGGTGAGCCCGTCCTGGGACTACGTTGCGGTCAATGGCGTCAGCTCCATGCGGTTGCGCGACGGAGTTCACGGTCGGCTGCTGATGGTCACGAAGGTCGATCCGATCAACTCGAGGCCTCCGGAGGGCGTGACCGGCAGGTGGGAGATGACTTCGACTTCGGGAATGTTCGCTGGGGTTTTCGGAATGCTTCTGGCTCAGAACGGTACCTCTGTCGGCGGCAGTATGTGGGGTTACCCAATCGTCAATGGCCAGATGAACGATCAGACTCTCACCTACACCTGCACAGTCACGGAGGGAGAGGTAGTGGACGCGAATCTGACCCTGAGCGGCGATACGCTCACCGGAACCTGGACCATTGCAGGAATGGGAACAGCCCCGGTCACGTTCCAGAGGGTCTCGCCTGACCCGTTCTCGCCTTACCAGGGCCGGCCCAAGGTCGTATCTGCCACCTGCGATGGACAGCGGATCGATATAACCTGGGACAGACCGATCAATGGATGGGACTACCAGATCCTTGATGAAGACGGCCAGACAATGGAGTGGTATGATCAGACGGGGCTGCTGTACGACCCGGTATCATACGTCTACACCATTGTGCTGAATCCGACGATGCCGTTTGTCCCGGGAGCTACTTATACCGTGCGGCTGGATTGGAGCGAGGAGGACGACTACGTAGACTGGCACGATCCCTATGGCGTGCCGGCTTGGGAAGATGCCTGGGACGCATATGAGTTCCAGTTCGTCTACCCAATCCCTGACTGATCTGGAACAGACACTCGCGCCGGAGCTTAACACTCCGGCGCGAGTAGAATAGCAACAGGCCGAGGCCTATCTTGTCTTCTCGTAAGTCAGTAACAACGCGGCAGGTTTCTCGCGTGACTGCGCCGTGAAACCCTTCATCAACTCCGCGCCGGTGAGCTGAGATTTGAGATCCGAGATCAGCCCTTCCCCATCGTTTTCTCGATCTTCGCCCACGTGTCTCTGAGTGTCACCGTCCGGTTGAAGACGAGCTTGTCCGCCGTCGAGTCGGTGTCCACGCAGAAGTATCCCAGGCGCTCGAACTGGTAGCGAGTTCCGGGAGCAGTTCCTGCGACGCTCGGCTCGACGCAGCAGGTCTTGACCTCGAGAGAGTTCGGGTTCAGGTTGTCAAAGTAGCTTCCGCCGGGCTCAACGTCGTCGGGATCAGGCTTCATGAACAGGTGGTCGTAGAGGCGCGCCTCGGCCTTGATCGCATGCTGAGCCGATACCCAATGCAGGGTCGCCTTGACCTTGCGTCCGTCGGGAGCGTCGCCTCCGCGAGTGGCGGGATCGTAGGTGCAGTGCAGCTCAGTCACATTGCCGTCCGCGTCCTTCACTACGCTGTTGCAGGTGATGAAATAGGCATAGCGCAGCCTCACTTCACGGCCGGGCGAAAGCCTGTAGAACTTCGGCGGGGGATCCTCGCGGAAATCGTCGCGCTCGATGTACAACTCGCGTGAGAACGGAACCTGGCGAGTGCCGGCGCTCTTGTCCTCCGGGTTGTTGATGGCATCGAGATGCTCGGATTGGCCCTCCGGATAGTTGTCGATCACCACCTTTATCGGGTCCAGCACTGCCATGACGCGTGGAGACGTCCTGTTAAGGTCGTCTCGCAGGCAATCCTCAAGCAGGGCGATCTCGACAGTGCTCTCGAGCTTGGACTTTCCCGCCACACCTATCCGGTTGACGAACTCGTGGATCGCCTCCCTAGTATAACCTCTGCGCCGAAGACCGGCCAGAGTGGGCAGGCGGGGGTCGTCAAAGCCGTCGACCTTGCCCGCCTCGACAAGCTCGATAAAGCGTCGCTTGCTCATCACGGTGTAGGTGATGTTCGAGCGCGCAAACTCGATCTGCCGGGGATGATATATGCCGAGCTGATCCAGGAACCAATCGTAAAGCGGCCGGTGGTTCTCGTACTCTAGTGAACACAGCGAATGGGTGATCCCCTCGATCGAGTCCTCCAGCCCGTGGGCCCAATCGTACATCGGGTATATGCACCACTTGCGGCCCTGGCGATGGTGGCTTGCATGGCGGATGCGATACATGATCGGGTCGCGCAGCAGTAGGTTTGGCGAGGCCATGTCGATCTTGGCCCGCAACGTTCGAGACCCATCAGGAAACTCGCCAGCCCGCATCCGAGTGAAGAGGTCCAGGTTCTCCTCGATCGAACGGTTTCTGTGGGGGCTGTCGGTTCCAGGCGACGTGGGCGTGCCTCTGGTCTCGATCACCTGCTCCGGGGAGAGATCGCAGACGTATGCCTGCCCCTGGCTGATGAGTTGGATCGCCCACTCATACATCTGCTCGAAGTAATCCGAGCCGAAAAAGAGCCGGTCTCCCCAATCGGCGCCCAGCCATCGGACGTCCTCGATGATCCCATCTACGAACTCCTGTTCCTCCTTGAGGGGATTGGTGTCGTCGAACCTCAGGTTGAAGAGCCCGCCAAACTCCTGCGCGATGCCGTAGTCGATCAGGATCGCCTTCGCGTGCCCGATATGCAGGTAAGCGTTCGGCTCTGGAGGGAATCTCGTATGGACGTGATCGAACCTGCCGCTTGCCAGGTCCTCTCTGATCGCCTCTCGGATGAAATCTACCGGCGCCTCGTTTCGGTCATCTATGTTACTCAAGCTTGCCCCCTGGATGGCGATATGCCTAATTCTGACACATGCGACAGGAGAAGGTCAAGGTGGAGTAGGCGGCTTCTCTCTGCTGCACTGGCGCGATATATGGCGCGGACAAGGGTACTATCATAACGCAATGGTTCCAGCGACATCTTATCGATTGCTGATGCTGCTCCAGAATCGACAGTCTGCATTGCGCGGCCGGCTGTCCCGCCTCCTGTTGTCCGTTTGTCTGGCGACAGGCCTCTGCGTGACATCGGCATCCGCGGTCACGATCGAGTTCTGGCATCCTTGGCCCCAGTCTCAGGCCACGGTCCAGGCTTTGGCCATACGCTATAGCAGAGCTAGAGGTGTAGGCATTCGCCTGCGGACGTTCAGACCGCAATCTTACAACCCCTGGACCGGCGGCTCAACTCCCGACCTGATCGGGCTCTATTACCCGACCAAGCGGGGTGTGCAGGACATGGTTCAGCGCGGCAGGGTGGCGAATCTTGAGGCCACCATCGGCCGCGGGTGGTACGCGACCTTCTGGCCGGGAATGCTCGAGACCTTCAACATCAGGCTGGGCAACCGGTCCGGAACTTACGGTGTCCCGCTAACCGGGCAGGTACACCTGTTTGTCTACAACAAGAGGGCGTTCGGCCTTGCCGGCATCAACCAGCCTCCGCTCGATTGGAGTGGTCTGATGCAGGCCAGCAAACGTTTTGCGCGTGTGGGGGTCGTGCCGTATGCTGGTGGGTTCGGCTCCGACACTCCGCCGCTCGCCGCAGCTATGGAACGCAGCTACATGGGTCTTCATAATCTAACGGAGACTTACTTCGGGCGGCGTCCGTACACCGCGAGTGATTGGGTGCGGTATCTCGGCATCTACCCCCAGATGAGGAACGTGGGTTTCACAAACAGCAAGTGGGCCACCACGAGTGTTGCCAACGCGTCCAAGGCTTTGCTCGATGGCCGGGTTGCTATGGTCTTCACTGACGCGGGATTCATATCAATCCTCCAGAGCTACAAGCCCGGGTTCAGCGAATGGGGAGTCTTTCGAGTGCCTCCGGACAGGCGAGCAACATTCCTACCCAGGCAGCCAGGCGGGGTAGTTCAGGGAGTAGTCGTCAACAGCCGCAGTCCTAGAAAGGCTGAGGCGATCGCTTTTCTCAGATGGCTTACGGCTCCAGAGCAGCAAGTCGTCCTGGCCAATGGCTCATCGGCTCTGCCGGCGGTCTCGTCCGCTGCGTCGGATTCCAGGCTTCGGGCACCCCTGCGGCTGTTCTCCACCACGGGCATGCCGGATCAGGCAATAGATCTGCGGGTATACGAGAACCCCAGGGTGCTGCGCGTGTTCTATTCGGGCGTCAGGAGACTGCTTGCAGGATCGGGCACTCCGACCTCGGTGGCTCGCCAGACGCAGGCAGCGAAAAGGCGGAAGTAGATTGTCCGTACGGTTCAGAATAACTCTGGTTACGGCACTGTTCCTGGCGGCGACCACGCTGGTCCTGTCCATCTTTGCCGTCAGATCACAGACGAGAAATCTGAACCGCGAGGCGATCAGGCGGGGGCGGATGGCGTTGCTGATGCTGTCGGAGATGACAACTCCGGCGCTAAGAGACGGGGATATCCTTGCCTTGGCAGGCATGGCCGATAATGCCGTGGAGGGTCAGCTTCACCAGGTCATGATAGCTGACCGCTGGGGTTCGGTACTTGCCGATAGCGAGCACAGACACTACGGACAGACCGACGATCTCATCGTGAATGCGATCAAGAACAGGCGGCCCAGCATTCGGCGGGAAGACGGCTTCTGGGTTGGCGCATCGCCCATCAACGACCAGAATGGCGAGAGGATTGGCGCGGTCTACATTGCATACTCCACGCGGAATACCGATGCGGCACTAGCGAGCACTAAGCGAACGGTCGCCGCAGTAACCCTCCTTGCTATTCTTCTGGGAACACTGGTTGCCTACGGCATTGGCAGGTACATCAGTGGATCGCTTGCTCCCTTGCTGGCCAGCATCCGAATCGCCACGAGCGGCAGCTTCGATAGCAGAGTGAACCCAACGGGAATGGTCGAGTTGGATGAGATCGGCCAAGCTTTCAACCGGATGACGGAACTGGTCGGAAGGGAGATACAGGTCCTCGCAACACTAAACAGGCTGACGGCCGGCCTCATGGCAGCAGAGACAATGCCGCAGTTTCAGGGCGCCTTGCGCAGCGCTTGCAGCAGCCTCGTCGGGGGCGAAGCAATCCTGATGACTGGCGACCCTCATTCGGGAGCTGTCAGGCTGGAGTCCGAGGAGGGTCACACCAAACGGGTAGGGCAAGAGTCCGCTGCATTCATCGCCGCAGATGAGGTGCGAGCGATCAGAGTGGGGCGGGACTCTGAACTGCCTGCCGGATATGCTGTTGCTCACGGGATAACGATGCAATCAGGGATAGTAGCTCCCCTCGTTACGCCGTCACGGGAGATTGTCGGAGTGATGGCGGTCGTGTTTGAGCCGGATCAGAAGCCGAGTCCGGATGCGCAGGACGAGGCGGCGGTTCTGGCCATGGCAGCCCTCGTGGCGCCGATCCTGGCCGCCCTCGAAAGGAACTGGACACAGGAGAGATCTCTGGAAGCTCTGAGGCAGATGCTGCTTCCCGAGGCCCTTCCCCAACCTGAGGGACTGGAAGTATTCGCCACCTCAGAACCCACGGAGACGCCCTCAGGATTCGGTGGCGACTATTACGACATCCTCCAACTTGGGGAGCATGAGTGGGGATTTGCCATAGGCGACGTAACCGGCCACGGCTTGGACGCCGGTCGCTATACCGCCATGGCCAAATACGTAGTCCGTTCATTTGTGCTCGAATATCACTCACCCGCGAAGACCATTGCTCAAGCGGACAAGATCCTTGCCTCACAGATGAGCGAGATGCACTTCGTCACGATCTTCCTCGCTACCCTGGATTCCAGAACGAGGGAACTCGTCTACTGCTGTGGTGGACATCCGCCAGGCTTGTGGTACTCGCGCGCGAAGAGAAGTTATCAGGAACTGCGGACCGGTGGGGGCCTTATTGGCTACGGCCTCACAGACTCGTTTGGTGAGGAGCGTATCCAGTTGGAGCCGGGGGACATGCTCGTGCTCTGCACCGACGGGATCCTGGAGGCCACTCGGAACGGCGAGGAGTACGGCATGGACCGGCTTAAGAGTATCGTCAGCGCCTATGCTGATCGCAGCCTTGGTGATATCGCGGCAGCCGTGATGGAGAACGTAAGGGCCTTCGCTCACAACCTCGTGCGCGACGATATGGCCCTGCTGTTGGTACGGGTTGCGGAATAGGCACGGGCTCAGCCGCAGGTCTTTCCTCTGTCAGTAATGCCAATGGCCAGAGATATGAGTAGACCTATGGCCGCGATAGCTCCGGCCACGATGAACGCCTGCGCGTACCCTCCTGGCTGCTGGCCCAAGCGTGCGCCGACCTTGGGGCCTGCAATCGCCGCTATGCTGAATGACGAGAAGAGCAGTGCGTAGTTGACGCCGGCGTTTCTGACTCCAAAAGACTCGGCTGACAACGACGGGAAAGTCCCAAGGTAGCCGCCGAAACAGGCCCCAATCAGGATGGCTCCCAGCAGCAGGGTGGCTTGCCGAGTAGCAAGCTGCGGCATCAGGAACATGACGATCATGGTAACCACGAACATCAGCGCCAGGGACCACACGCGGCCCAATCGATCGGATACTGTCCCCCAGATCACCCTGCCGCTTGCGTTTGCAAGGCCCAATACCATGACCACGACTGCGGCAGTTTCTTTCGTCAGCCCCGCCATCTCCTGTGCAATCGGCGACGCCTGGCTGATCACCATGAGCCCCGAGAACGCCCCGAAGACATACAGCGCGTAGAGAACCCAGAACCTCGACTTGGCAAGCATCTGTGACCAGGAGAGATCGGGGCCCGAGCTGCCATTTGACTTGCTGCCTGCGAAGCCCTTTGGCGAGTAGTCACGAGGAGGATTCGAGATCGCCATCGCCGCCAGGGCCACAATTACAAAGAACGCAACGCCGAGTATGCGGAATGTTACCAAGACCGTGAAGTGCTCCAGAAGCCGGCTCCCCAAAAGGGACACTATGGCGGTTCCAAAGCCAAGCGCTCCCACGGCCAGGCCTGACGCCAGTCCTCTGCGGTCAGGAAACCATCGTACCGCTACGGCGACTGCCGCACCATAGGTTGCTCCGCTGCCGATCGACATCATGGTGCCGAACGTCAGATAAAGCCACAACACCGAGTTGCTGAACCCCGCCAGGAACCAGCCGAGGCCAAAGAGTACGGCCCCTCCGGCGACTGCTATTCTGGGGTTGCTCCTGTCAACTATCCTGCCGGAGATGAGCATTCCCACCGGAAGAAAGACCAGGCTCAGTGAAAACGCCATGGTCCACTGCTCCTTTGTACAGTTGAGGTGCTCCATCATCGACTTCGCGAAAACGCTCGAGGCATACGATGCGCCCTGTACGAGGTCGGCGAGAATGCATGATCCGAGGATAATCCAACGTTTGCGGTCGAGGTTCATAGAGGCTGTGTTACTCCCACTGACTAGGTTACAGCATCGAGTGGGAGGAATGCAACATTTGCCGCATTTGCTCAAAGGGGCCCAGTAGCTTGGACCCCTTCCTTCTTGCGCATTGGTTAGGCCAGATGGACTGCTCCGCGCGTATGCCCGGGAACGCAAACATCGTCCTGGCTCTCGGAGAGCCTGGTTAGCATTCCGATGCCGTAGACACCTGCCAGACCCACCAGAACGTAGACGATGCGCGAGACCGCTATGCCCGCTGTGCTGGTCCCGAATATGAACGTGACCAGGTTGAAGCTGAACAGCCCGATCAGAAGCCAGTTCAGCGCGCCAACTATCATGAGCACGAGAGCGGCTATACTTAGAGCCCTCATGTGAATCACCTCTTCAGGCCGGCGTACGCCGGCGGAATCTGTTCTTCATAGTACTATTACCCGTGTGCAGAAGGCGCAACTTGCTTGGGGAACGAATCCACGGCGGGTGCGTCGAAAACTTCGGGAGCCTGCTGCGTCTCTCGCGCATTCTGTTTTGGCCTGGAACAGAGGAAAC
>CAZFYZ010000016.1:0-46303 GCA_964523735.1 uncultured bacterium
CCCACCCGGCCGATGTGCGCGTGGCCGACTTCGTCCGGTTCACGCTCGAGGACATGCGAGGCTCGATCCTGGACGTGCTCTACAACGCGCTCGACGCCATCGCCAAAGGCTTCTCGGTGATGGAGCTGAACTACAAGCTCCTCGATCAGGGGCCTTACCAGGGCATGCTCGGCCTGGCCTCGATCAAGTCCAAGGACCCATCGACCTTCGTCTTCGACACCGACGAGTTCCTCAACATCCGCTCGCTGCGACGCACGGGCCTCGGAGGTTGCACCCGCGCGCTCCCCCTCACTTCAGGAGGGGGCTGGGGGGAGGTTCCCCGGGGCCGGGGCGAAGAGACACTGCCCCGCGACAAGTTCGTGATCTACACCTACAACCCGCGCTACGAGTCGCCATACGGCACATCGGACCTGCGAGCGGCCTACAAGCACTACTGGTCCAAAGACATCCTGATCCGGTTCATGAACGTCTACCTGGAAAAGTATGGCTCCCCGACCGCCAAGGGCAGCTACAAGCGCGGCACGCCCAGATCGGCCCAGCAGGAGTTGCTCAAGGTCCTGGACCGCATCCAGCAGGAAACCGCGATCGTGATCCCTGACGATGTCCAGGTCGAGCTGATGGAAGCCCACCGAGGCGGGGAGGCAGGCTACATCCAGGCCATCGAGTTCCACGACAAGCAGATAGCCAAATCGATCCTCTGGCAAACGCTCGTGATCGACGAGGGCACCCGCGTCGGCAGCTTCGCCCTGGCTAAGATCCATCTCGACGTGCTCAAGATGTGCCTGCAGAAGCTCAAGCGCGACCTCGAGGAGACCGTAATGCGCGAGCAAGTGATCCGCCCGCTCGTGGACTACAACTTCGGCCAACCGTTGGGCCGTGGTATAGGCACGTTGGGGAGGGATTTGAAATCCCTCCCCAACGTGCGGCTGTCCTACCCGACCTTCACCCTGGGTCCGCTCGAAGACAAGGACGTGGAATCGCTCGCCGGCATCATCACCAAGCTTGTTTCGGGCGAGATCATCAGGCCGGACGAAGGGTGGATACGGGAGTGTCTGGGGTTGCCAAGTGCGGCGAAAAGCACAGGTTGACACGGGAGCATAGTGTGGTATACTGAGATTGGCGGCGTAAGTCCTGCGTCAACCGTGCCACCGGAAGGGTGGCATAAGCTAGCTCTAAGCTAGCCGGCCGCAGGGGGTCGCCGTTTCTGTGTACCCTCCGCGAAGAACAGCCTCTTACGATCCACGAGGACGTCTCTTAAGTGCATGAGCCCCGTCTTGTCTTGATGCTCATAGCTTCGGAATGCAGCGTTTGATGCCATGTCTGCAGCCTGGATGCCGAGACACTCGCGTGAGTCCAGGTAACTGAAGCTCACGTCTACCGACGAGTCCAGCTCGCACAGCAGTTTGATGCGCAGGTACTCACTCAAGCTGTTTCCAGAGGCTACCTTGATCGTCCGCGAGTCCAGGTTCACCGTGACATGCCGCAGTCTTCGCATCATCGGCACAAGAAGAAGTCCAACTGCATAGTTGTAGAGTATGTTGGTGTCGCGCCGCAGTTCCGGCTTCACTCGTTGCTTGTCTATCACAATGTAGTGTAGAGAACAGGGGACCTTAGAGAGGCGGCTACAGAACTCGTCTCTCAGGGTCGGCTGAGTGTTGGACGCCTTCAGTTCCACCTCGGCTGGCAGGCGAATGCTCATCTTGAACTTCCTCACACAGCGCTTCAGCCTCGAAGCACTTGTTGCGGGAGTCGCCAGAGCGGCTATCACGAAGTAGCGCGACCCGCCCTTGCCGAACCCAAGGTCGCCCGACTCATCGATGTAGATAACCGTACTATCCGATTGCTCACCCGTCACACCCGAATTCTAGCACACGCAAATATAGCGCATCAATAGAGAGGAGAATGCTATGCCCACCACCATCGAACGCCACGCCAAACTCTTCGAAGCCGGCAGCTACCCCGACCGCGGGATCGAGATCACGGAGGATGACCTCGACCGCATCGCCGGAGCCACTGCCGAAGCACCCATTCGAATCGAACACACCTCCACGCCATTCGACGGCGCGCTGGGGGTGCTCAAGTCAGTCTACCGCAAGGGCCGAGAACTCTTCGGCAAGCTCTGCTTCACCAAGGCTGCGTGGGAACTCGTCAAGGCCGCGAACGCCCGCCGCCTATCGGTCGCGATCAGGAAAGACCTGAGCGGCATCGCCGAGGTCTCCCTCGTCCGCGAGCCACGCATCGCCGACGCCGCAGTGTTCTCGGAGGAGAACGTGAGGATTACCAGCGATGCAGAGATCCTGCTTGACGCAGAGTTCTCTGACGACCCGATCCAACCAGCCAAGCCGGACGCCGAGGTTCTGCGTCTCCGCCGCCAGCTCATCGACCGCGACGCCGACGCCAGGATCGATGATCTCAAGCGCGCCGGCAAGCTCGCTCCGGCAGCCGAGGTCTTCGCCCGTGCGATCCTGACATCAGGCGACGCAAGCGTCATCACATTCGGCGGCAGCGCGACTCCAGTCAGCGAGGTCTTCCTCTGGTTCCTTCAGTCGCAGCCCAAGGTGATCGAGTTCGCCGAACTAGCCACCGCCGACGCCGCGCCCACTGACGAACCCGAGCTCTTCACCAAACTCGGCATCACATCAGACCAAGTGGACCGCCACAGAGGCAGATAGGAAGTCCCTTCCGGACTCTCCACTCTCCACTTTCCACTCTCCACTCCCAAGGAGGAAGCTATGACCAAATCACTCAATTCTCTGCCCGTCCAGACCTACGTCAGGTCCCGAGCGAACACGATCGTGGAGGATATTGCGGGTGATTCCAGCGGCAGTATCGCGTTGAACCTGGACAGGCCCAGCGACCTGACTCTGATCGTGATCTCAGACCCGGCCGAGGGCACACCGACGTTCTTCACCGCGGCGATCGGCCGTGTCCCGACGATGTCGGACTTCGACATCATCATCTCGCCAACCACCACCGACCTCGTCAAGCCCGCGCACAAGGTCACGATACACGTGCCCGCGATGCAGGGGAATCTCTACTGGAAAGGCTTCGGCGGAGACACCGTCGAGCAAGCCTTCGGCGTCAGCAGCCTCTCGAGGCTGATCGTGGCGATAGATCAGTAAGGCGGCTCCATAGTCTGCCACCATTCACGAACTGCTAGCGGAGCCCGTACCGAGCGTTCGCCATAGCGCACCTGATGCCCAGCCCACCACCGAAGGCATCATGAAGCGCATCCCTTCGTAGAGGCCAACGTGCAGCCTGTGGATACGAATATGCGACCGCAAAAGCGCAAACGGATCGCCCAACATGGCGACACAGGCCACCGACAACACGGCAGCCATGAGCACGTATGTGCAGGGCGTCTCGAACGGCCATCTCCTGCCAACGTAGAACGCGGCTACGGCTAGGCCAAGGCTGGCGACTAGAGCTCCCCTTACAGCCGTTGGTGGTGTCGTGCGATGGTGGAAAATGCTCGGCATCCAGCCGTCGAAGATCATTACCGCAAAGCCTGCCGTGACCGCGACTGCCACGATCACGGCCACTATCGGAAGACGCTTCCTGTCTTCATCTGAGATATGTATCGGGATGGCATCCCAGTCGATCACAGTGCTCGACCCACCTTCCTCCCTCCAGCTAACCTACCTGGAGGCCCGTCGGATCTCAAACCTCCGACCTCAGCCTCGAATCTCGAACTTCATCCCTCCAGGTATCCTACCTGGAGGCTGGTCGGATCTCAACCCTCCGACCTCTGACCTCAATCCCGAAAGGAGGCATATCATGACCGCAACCACAACCGCAAGAGAAGCAAAGCGCAAGGACGGACAGATCATCAGCTACCCGACCGCCGCCGAACAACCCCGCCGAGGATCGTGATTGCTGCTGGTAGCGGAGCGGACAGAGCCGCGCCGACTACACAGAAGGGCACTGATATGATCGGCGGCATCTCGAGCCCTTGTGGCTGTACGAACGGTTGACTTATCAGAAGCACTACTGCAAGTGCCGCACACCAGCCAACCCATGCGCCAACGAACCCGATCGTCCGGCCTCGCGTCAGGCCGTAGAGGAATGCGCCACCGAGCAGAACCACAAAGCCGGCAAGCGCAGCACCCATGAGGATAAAGACGCCTTGAGGCGTGGGGCTAGCTGAAGGAGATGCCAGTCGGTCATACGACGAGCCAGCCA
Source organism: uncultured bacterium (assembly GCA_964523735.1). GTDB lineage: Bacteria > Armatimonadota > UBA5829 > UBA5829 > UBA5829 > CAZFYZ01. The sequence continues at coordinate 4,183 of CAZFYZ010000016.1, forward strand.
CAGCTCTGGCTACTAGCTCTTGAGCGAGCCAGCTTGCGAGCGCGCAGGTCAAGCCTACGCCAAACACCTCGACCATCATTCCGATGTTCGTGGTTGTGTTTGCCCGATTCGCACTCTCCATTTCGTTCCCTTCCCGTTGTTTCGGGGTCACCCGACACCCGACACCTAACACCTGTCACCCAACACCCAACCGAAAGGAGCATACCATGACCGCAACCACCACCGCAAGAGAAGCAAAGCGCAAGGACGGGCAGATCATCAGCTACCCGATCGCCGCCGTCAAGATCCCCAAGGGCGCGCTGGTCTCGATCAACGCTGCCGGCTACGCCACCAACGCAACCGACGCCGCCGGCGAGACCTTCGCCGGAGTCGCCTACGAGACAGTAGATAATTCGGCGGGCAGCGCCGGAGACCTCTCGATCCGCGTGGAGACCGGCGGCACGTTCGTCTTCGTCGATGGCGGAGGCAACGGCGCACAGACCGATGTCGGCGTGGAGTTCAAGATCGTCGACAACCAGACCGTCACCGACGCCGCTACGACCAACAACCTCAAAGCCGGCATCGCGGTCGAGTCCATCTCCGCCTCCCTCGTCCGCATCCGCATCAACCGCTACGCAAGCTAGAACCCAGTTCTGAGTTATGAGTGTTGAGTTTTGAGTTGCCTCCGCAGCCATCCCCCAACTCATAACTCAAAACTCAAAACTCAAAACCATTCGACCGAAAGGAGAACCTCATGCCCCTCACCAAATCCGACATCCCGCACCTTCTCGAAGACGGGCTCAAGACCGTGTTCTTCGAGGCGCTCGACGCCACTATCGGCGACTACGAGCGCATCGCCACCATCGTCCCATCAGAGAGTGACGAAGAGAGCTACCCCTGGCTTGGCGCCGTTCCGACCATGCGCGAGTTCAAGGACGAGCGCATGCCCCTCGGGCTGCTGGAGCACAGCTACACCATCAAGAACAAGACCTGGGAGTCATCGATCGCCATCGAACGAGCCGCCATTGAGGACGACAAGTACGGCGCCATCAAGCTCCGTGTCCAGTCCCTGGCTCGCGAGGCCAAGCGGCACATCGATGAACTCGTGGTAACACTCCTCAAGAACGGCTTCGCGGCGGCCTGCTACGATGGCCAGTTCTTCTTCGACACCGACCACAGCGAGGGCGAGTCCGGCACCCAGTCCAACAAGGGGACCACGGCTCTCTCGGCCACCTCGCTCCAGGCCGCGATCACCGCGATGATGAAGTTCAAGGACGATCGCGGGCGGCTGCTGGGCGTGTCGCCTGACCTGCTCGTGGTGCCGCCGGACCTTCAGTGGACCGCGATGGAGCTGCTGGAGTCCACCTACTGGCCGGGCCAGCAGTCGGACAACAAGATCGCGTCCAACGTGCTCAAGGGCAAGCTGGACATCCTGGTCTCGCCGTATCTCACGGACTCCAACGACTGGTTCGTGCTCTCGACCAGGGGCGTGGTCAAGCCGGTCCTGCTGCAGTCCCGTACGCCGATTGAATTCGCGGCGCTCGAGGCTGACTCCGAGTCCGGCTTCCTGCGCGACCAGTTCATCTACGGCGTCCGCGCCCGTTACAACGCCGGCTACGGCCTCTGGCAAATGGCCTACGGCAGCCAGGTGGCGTAGCAGATAGCTGATGGTCTGATGGCGGATAGCCCGTCTATCCGCCATCCGCTATCCGCCATCGACAACCGGAGGTTCCCAATGCCCATCACCCTAACCACCGCCGATGTCAAGCGCAAGGCGATGGTCACAACCAGCGACCACGACAGCTCGATCGCGTCTCTAATCGCCGAGATGCAGCCCGCGTTGGAATACTCGATCACGGACGCCTACCTCACGTCATCCGACACCAACCTCCAGGCGGCGCTCAAGCTCGGCATGCTGGAGATCATCACGGGCGAACTCCTCGAACAACTCAGGCGCGAGACCGGCGCATCCGAGCAACTGGCCGTCGCCGGAGTCACCATCGGACCCGCCGCCCAGACCGGCGTCGAACTGATCCAGCAGGGGGCCACCCGCCTCGCGCCGTATCTCAAGAGCGCGCTACCGATGATGTCCGAGAACCTGCCTGCAAGCACGACCCAGGACGCGGAACCGGCATTCTCGACTGAAGAGGAGGTGTGGTAGATGTCCATACTCAGCCGCATCGCCAAGGCTTTCCTTCGCTCCGGCGAGCAGTTCACGGTCGGCTCAAACACCTACCGCGGCGTCTTCTCGATCCTCTCAACCGGCACAATGCGCAACTACCTGGACGACCCGGAGGTCCTCGCGATCACGCACCCCGCCCTGATGCTCACAACCCAGGGCGACGCCGTCATCGCCGTCAACGACACCATCACCCGCGACGGGGTTACCTACACCGTCCTCCGCGTCTCGAACCACCGCCTCGCCGGCGTCCTCGCCGTCAAGATCGCCATTCTCGCCTGACGGCGGGTGTTGGGTGTTAGGGACTAGGTGTTAGGGCCAAACATTGGCCCTTCCTAACACCTAAACACCCAAGACCTACCACCCGAGAGGTCCCTTCCCTGACACCTGACACCCAACGCCCATCACCCAAGGAGGAACTCCATGCACTTCGACACCGTCTCCACGAACGACTGGCTCTCCCTCGCCGTCGGGCTGATCGGCCTACTAACCGCCTGGCTCGCCAGACAGGACCGCCTCCCCGCGTGGGCCAGAAAGTGGCTCAAGCGCATCGGCCAGGACAAGATCATGGACGCGATCGAGCGCGCCGCCGCAATCGCCGAACTCACGCCCGAGCAGCGCAAGAGACAGGCCGTGACCTACCTGCAAAAGATCTCGCTAAACGAACTCGGATTCCCTGTCCCGCAGTCCATCGCAAACCTGCTGATTGAGCACGTTTACCAGGTCTGGAAGAGGGCTAGAAGATGACAGTTCGTTCCGCCCAAATCCTGAAGATCGCGCTAGACGCGGGCCACGGCGCGCAAGGCAAACATGCCTACACCGGAGCCGCCGCCAACGGCCTGATCGAAGACGAGGTCGCGCTCGACATGGTCAAGCGCATCGGTCACCACCTCCGCGCGGCAGGACATTCGACCATCTACACTCGCCCGGGGCAGGGTCTTGTGGCCCTCAGCCAGAGGACCCAGCTCGCCAAGGCCGCCCGGTGCGACCTGTTTCTCTCGGTTCACCTCAACGCCGGCCCGCCGACAGCACAGGGGGCCGAAGCATTCGTGGCCGAGGGCGACCACACCAGCCGCCAAATAGCTGAGCAATTGGTCAAGGCGATCTCCAAGCTGGGCCTCAAGAGCCGGGGCGTCAAGTGGGACTCCAACAGCCAGCACTCCCGCCTCGCGGTCCTGAGGGGGACCTGCCGCACCATGCCCGCGGTTCTCCTCGAGCTGGGCTTCCTGACCAACGAGCACGATGCCAAGCTGCTGGACTCTCCCCAGTTCCGCGACAAGCTGGCTGAAGCAATTGCCAGGCAGCTCTCCACGCAGCGGTAGTAGCCAGCATGACCGGCCCGGGCTCCCAACCCGGGCCGCTGCCATGCAGGAACTTATGATCCGATGAGGTAGTCTCTACACTGATAGGAGATGACTATGAAAAGACTGGCCCTGGCTCTCATTGCATTCTTCTTAGCCGCAGGCGCGTTCGCGGCCGCTGCGGATGCCCCCGCTGCCCCGCACCAGTTGCCCGATACCAGGCTAACCTATGAGGGCGGATATGTCCGGCTGAAGACCGCGGCCGCCGAGCTGAGCAACATTGCCGGCGTTCCGATCGAATGCGGATCCGATCCCACGGATTGGCGCGTGCGGGATATACCTGTGTTCATCTCCGTCAAAGACCTCCCTCTGCAGCGCGTGCTTGAGCTGCTCGCTACCACCGCCCACGTTGATCTGGTTGCTTCCGGCGGCGGTTACCGCCTATGCCGAACCGACGAAACCCAGGCGGCGCTTGATTACCCCTCTGAGGAGCAGCTTGAGATAGCCTCTAAGCAGGTAATCTGGGCTTGGGAGGTCCTGGAAGCCTATGGTAAGATGCCGAACGCGCAGCAGCTGCCGGAGGATGACAGCCCCTATGGTGTTCCCACCAAGGCGGTTCAGATACTCGCCCGGATAGTTGCTTCTCTGAGCCCGGAGCTGAAAGCCAGGGCACTGGCTGGTGATACTATAAAGCTGCGCACGGGCAAATGCCCGCAGTCCGAGCTTCTGAGGCAGTTGCACGCAGTAGGTTGCGAGGTAGCCAAGAGCAGGAGAGAGCCCGCCATCCCGTTAACTGCCGCCGATGCCGAAGATGCGTTTCTGATCATCCGCGCCCCCGCCAGGTCGATAGACTACCGCAGTGCCATAACCTTTATACTCGGCGGCCTGCCCAAGGGCAAGGCCCAGCCGTCTTATGGCTACGTCGACCTGAACAGAGGTCTCTGGAATATCGGCGGCTACAGTGAAGCGCGCTCCCTGTGGCGTCTGCTGAAGAGCCCCGCTCTTCCCGCCCCTCCCACCGTCCGCCCCGGCCAGCAGCCGCCGGAGCCCCCCATCGCGCCGGGCTTGATTGAGCTCCAGAAAGCTGCCGATTGGGCCATCGTTCCGCTGCAGACCAGCCTGACGCTAGAGAACTCCGAGGGCCGTGAGCCAAGGTTCAGCGATATGATGATGGCCATCTCTCGATCGACCGGCCTGAGCATACTTGTTGAGGACTTCTACAGCCAGAACCCCTACTATTTAGATGAGGACGTTGTAAAGCGGCTGAGCGAGGGCCAGGTCTCCGTAAGTTTTCGCAGAATGGGCGATATGAGGTGGTACTACTCCGAGGAGGAGAAGCTGCTCGTTGCGCGACAGCGAAGCTGGCGGCATCGCCACCGGGGCCTCGTGCCCACAGATGTGCTCGCCGGGTTCAGGGCCAAACTGGATGGACCGGGGATGGAGCTTGAGGATTATCTCGACGTTCTCCGGCTGAACAGGAGCCAGAGATTCCAATCGGCTGGATGGAGTGAGTTCCCGCAACTCGGCTCTCCCACCTGTATTCAGGATGCCCCGTTCTGGCAGTTGTACGTAGCGTTGACTAAGAACCAGCAGCAGCGAGTTGCCTCTACCGAGGGCCTGCCGCTTCGAGAGCTTGGCGAGCACTGGGCCAGCGACTTCCTGGTGGCGAAGCTGAGGGAGATTACTGGTGGCGTCTTCACCACTCTTCCACATGATGACCCAGATATCGAGCCTGTGAGGCAGCTGATCTCCGACCCCGCCAAACTTGCCCGCGCCTCTCTTCACCTGCGCAGCGATGCCGTCCGAAAGGGTGAGTACTACACGGATTTGGGAGGACGGCTGCGGATGTCTGGCCTATCCTTCTCTTTCGTGAGCTCTTCCGCAGCGCCCGAGGACATGGATACCGGTAAGACCCGGTATTGGCTGGAGCTTAGGCTTGAGGGTGAGGAGAAGCCCGCAGTCGAAGCAGAACTTCGCAAGGCATTCCCGATTCTCTCGCTGGCCCGCGAGCCGAGGTGGATGGTCCCGCACGACGTAGGACGCAGGCCGCCGCGATTTCCCGCGATTCGCCTGCCCGCAGGCTCGACGAATCGCGGGGAAATGTAGGCCAGCCTGCGCAAGCCCAGGCTAGAAGTTGCTGTTCGGCCTCAGCCAGTACTCATCGCACCAGCCATAAGGCCAACCGGGCGAGACCTGTCCCGAGGTGCAGAATGCACCGCAGGTCAAAGCTTCGTCAGCAGGGCAGCATGGAGCTGGGCAGACCATAACGGGCGTGCCTGCCGGGCCTGCGCCCATTCCCTGGTCCGGAGCGCTGTAGATGGTCACCCACTTGCAGCCCTGAGCATTGGGACATGCGCTGGTGCAATACTGGCTGCTCGTGTTCGGGCCAGTCTGGTAGGCGTAATCTCCATAGGCCGCGAACGAGACAGCGGCGGGAAGTGCAACCAAGGCCAACGCCGCAAGGGCGAGGAAACTATACTTTTTCATCGGAGTACTCCTGCAAAAGCCGCGTACCGCGCCAGCACACGGCCATGATATGGCGAAATGTCGCCGCGCCTGACACACATGGTTTACCCACTGGTGGCACGGTCAAAGCAGAGCTTGAGCCAACGCGCCGCGAAGGACCAACACAAACATCTGCCTAATCTCACGATGGGACCGACGTCCGCAACACCCGACACCCAACACCCAAGACCCAAGACCCGGGAAGGGGTTCGCAATGCACTTCAACTGGATCGACGGCCTCGTTCTAGGGGTCTACTTCGTCGCGATGGTCGTGCTCGGGCTCTACCAGGCGCGCAAGATCAAGTCCACCGGCGACTTCTTCGCGGGCGGTCGCACGTTCAACAAGTTCCTGATGATGATGCACTCCCTCGGCACCGGCACCCACGCGGATGACCCGGTCGGAGTAGTTGGAGCTTCGTTCAAGTATGGCCTCGCCGGCATCTGGTATACCTTCGTCTATCTCTTCGTCACCCCGTTCTACTGGATAATAGCCCCGCTATTCAGGCGGTCGCGCTACCTGACCACCGCCGACTTCTTCGAGGCCCGCTTCGGTACCGGCCTCGGCACGCTCTACGCGATCTGGGGCACGCTGATCTTCGCTGTGAACATGGGCACGCTGCTGATCGGGACCGGCAAGATAGTGGACGCCGTCAGCCTCCACACGATCCCTCCGCATTGGGGGATCATCGGAATGACCGCTGCGTTCCTGATCTATGGCACAGCGGGCGGGCTGATGGCGACGGTCATTACTGAGAGCGTCCAAGGCCTGCTGATAGTGGTTATGTCTCTGCTGCTGGTGCCGTTCGGTCTAGCTCAGATCGGCGGGTTCGAGGGCCTGCACAAGGCACTGAGTCCCGACATGTTCCGGCTGACCGGCCTCAGTGAACTCTCGGTCTGGTGGGTGCTCGCGGGATTCGTGATGAACCTCATAAACATAGTCGCGCAGCCCCACACTATGGAGGTCTGTTCCACCGGTAAGACCGAGTGGGAGGGCCGCGTGGGCTTCACCTACGGCAACTTCATCAAGCGGCTGTGCGCGCTTGGTTGGGCGCTGACCGGGGTGATAGTTGCCGCGTTGATTGCGAGAGGCATGATCGCGCCGATCGCCCGCGAGGACGCCTTCGGCACCGCCATTCGCGTGCTGCTGCCCGCCGGGTTTGGGCTGATTGGGCTGATGTTTGCCGCGGTACTCGCCGCGCAGATGTCCACGCTCAGCGCGTTCATGGTTGCTGCCTCCGCGCTGCTCTCCCGCAACGTCTACAAGAAGCACCTGAACCCCGGCGCGGACGAGGCGCATATGCTTAAGGTGGCGCGCGTCGGAGGGCTGGCGATAGTCGGGCTTGGCGTGCTCTTCGCGTTCTACGTGAAGGGCGTGGCCGACGGCCTGATGTGGTTCTGGACTCTGAGTACCTTCACCGGTCTGTTCATGTGGGCCGGTGTGCTCTGGCGGCGCGCCAACGCCACCGGCGCTTGGGCGTCGTTCTTCGTAATGCTCGCCATCTGGGCGTATATAGGCGAACCCGGCCAGGCGCTGAGTCTTGCGCTTGGGGACAGCGCTCCAACCGCACTTGGCATATACGCGGACAAGTCTCTGCTGCACTACCGCGTGCTTGCGCTGCTGCCGGCGGGGATTCTGGCGCTCGTGATAGGCAGCCTACTGGGTAAGCCCATGCCCAAGGAGAAGCTTGACAGGTTCTACACCCTCATCAAGACTCCCGTCGGGCGCGAAAGCGAGTTGATCGAGCAGGGTGTCGAGATGGTCTACCAGGGCCAGAGCAAAGGCCACCCGTGGGAACTCAACCATCAGCGGGCAGTGAACGTGATAGGCTTCATCGTAGCGCTGCTGATCTCCGGCGCGTTCTTCCTGGTGCTCTACACGCTCGCGAGGCTAGGCGGGTAATAACCGGCCAACTGAGTCCGGGGCTTTGGCTGGCTCACGCGAGAGAGCTCAGTGTTGTGGGAACGTCATTTCGAACGCAATCGTGGCATGAACACTGTCGCGACTGCTCCGCAGCGCTGTCGTGTTCGCCACGAAGGGAACGAAAATGCTCTGCATTTTCGAAGGAGTGAGAAATCTGCTTTTTCGACCTGGAGTGCCAAACACAGACCTGGCAAAAAGCAGATTTCTCGCCCTGCTCGAAATGACATGTGCAGATGACTGAACCCATTCGCTTGCGCTCGCTCGTTTGCCTTCGCTTGCCCCGCCTCTGTATAATAGACCCATTATCTGGCAGGAGGGCTGTAATGACTCCAGCACCGTGGTTTGGGTCGAGGGCGAGGTCGGCTCGCAAGATGGCGAGGCAGGGCGCGGATGCGCTGCCCGACGGATTGTGGACCAAGTGCCCCGGCTGCGAAGTCATACTTTTCAATAAGGAACTAGAGAAGAACCTGCGCGTGTGCAACAAGTGCGGGCATCACTACCGGCTCAGCGCGCGCGAGAGGATAGAGATAACTGCCGACGAAGGCACATTCGTCGAGATCAATGCTGATCTCTCGACGGTGAACCCGCTCGACTTCCCCGAGTACCAGTCCAAGATCACCCGCGACGCGGGCAAGACCGGGCTTAACGATGGTATGGTCACCGGAACTGCCGAGATCGGCGGGCACCCGGTAGGGCTGGCCGTGACCGAGTGGTTCATGGGCGGGAGCATGGGCAGCGTGTATGGCGAGAAGGTCGTCCGCCTGATCGAGACCGCCATCGAGCGCAAGATGCCCGTTGTGATCTTCACTATGTCCGGCGGCGCGCGCATGCAGGAGGGGATACTTTCGCTGATGCAGATGGCGAAGACCTCCGCCGCGGTCGGCCAGCTTGGCAAGGCCGGGCTTCCCTATATAGTAGTCTTCACCGACCCCACGACAGCCGGTGTGCACGCGAGCTTCGCCTCGCTTGGCGACTTCATCTTCGCCGAGCCTGGTGCGCTGATCGGATTCGCGGGCGCGAGAGTCGCGGCGCAGGCCGGGCTCATCAACCGGCCGGCAAACTACCAATCTTCCGAGTTCCAGCTCGAGCACGGCCAGATCGACCGCATAGTCCCAAGGCGCGAGATGAAGTCCACCCTTACCAAGGTCCTGGACTTCTGCCTTGGGGAGGTTGCAGGTGAGCAGGCTGAGCCCGTCAAAGCAGACGCGAAGCCGAACGGCAGCCGAAGCAGCAAGGAGGAAGCCGATGCCGCCTAAGGATTGGAACGTTCTGGATTTCGAGAAGCCGATTGCGGAACTCGACGAGCTGATTGCTGAACTTAAGCGCCTGACGCAGGAAAAGGGTGAAGATCGCTCCGCCGACATTGCGTCTCTAGAACATGACCGCGACCGGCAGATCGAGGAGATATTCGAGAACCTCACCCCGTGGGACCGCGTTCTCCTCGCAAGGCACCCGAAGCGGCCGTATGCGATGGACTACGCGCGCACGATATTCGATGACTACGTAGAACTGCATGGCGACCGGCTCTTTGCCGAGGATCGCGCCATGATCGGCGGGCTTGCGACACTCGAGGGCCGGCAGGTGGTCTTCTTCGGCCAGCAGAAAGGCCGCGACCTCAAGGACCGGCAGTACCGCAACTTCGGCAGCGCCAAGCCCGAGGGCTACCGCAAAGCCGTGCGTCTCGCGAAGCTTGCTGAGAAGTTCAAGAGGCCGGTTATCTGCCTCGTGGACACCCCGGCCGCCGATTGCAGCGTTGAGGCGGAGATGCACGGGATTAGCGAAGCCATCGCCCGCAGCATGATGGAGTTGTCCACGCTCGAGACTCCGGTTATCGCGGTCATTCTGGGCGAGGGTGGCAGCGGCGGCGCGATTGGTATAGCCGTCGCCGACCGCGTGCTGATGCTGGAGAACTCGATCTACTCGGTTATCCCTCCCGAGGGCTGCGCTGCGATTCTCTGGCGCGACCCCTCCAAGTTCCGCGAGATGGCCGCCGCGCTCAAGATCACGAGTGCCGATGCGCTCAAGCTCGGCGTGATCGACGAGATTGTCCCCGAACCCCTCGGCGGCGCCCACCGCAACGCGGACGTTACCGCCCGCGGTGTGAAGCAGGCCCTGATCCGCCACCTCGACGAGCTCACCAAGCTCCCGACCCCCAAGCTCCTCGGAGCACGCTACAAGAAGTTCAGGGGGATGGGGGTGTACGAGGAACCAGGTAAGAAGAAGGCCAAAGCGGCAGTCTAGCGCCGCGCCAGCAGAACAGACTTGTTCCCCCTCCATCCTGAGCCCCTCGAAGGGTGGAGGGGGACTGCCACTCACCGCAGTACGGCAGAACACCGCCGATCAGAGTAAGAACCTGTTCCCCCTCCTCATCCTGAGCCTGCCGAAGGAGGGAGGGGGGTTAGGGGGAGGTCTGAAACGCAATGGAAACTACTGCCGGAACCCAGGAGCAAGTGTCCACCGCCCCGCCGGAGCGATTTCCCCGACTGTGGGTCGTGATCGTGTTTCGGCTGCTAATCGTGGCGGCGTCAGCACCATTCCTCGGGAGAGCGCTCAACTGGGTAGGATTCGATGACTGGCTCTTCCTCGGAACCACCGTCATCACGACAGCGGCTGCGTCGCTAGTCGTCGCGCTGGGGCTCATCTTTCGCCAGCGGTGGGCGGGATGGCTTGCCGTGATCTATGACGCGGCTATCGCGATGTGTCTATTTGGCGTCCTGTTTGCGGATGGCGTTAGGGGCGGCTATCCCCTGTCGTTGTTTATCTCAGTGCTTGCGCCGCCGGTCTTCTTCCTTGAAGGCCTGAGCATCCTACAGCGGCTCTCTGACTCGCGCCGCGCTGCATCCGCCTACCAATGGATTGCCGTCGTCATTCTCTGTGCAAGCGTAGCTGTGCCTTTCGGACAGCAAGTCCTGTTGATTCGCCGCGTGCGTCCCCTCGTGGACTACGCCGACAAGCACTGGATGCCGATGCCGAGGAGCCTATCTGACTACAGAGACCCCGAGACCGGCTACAGTGTCATTGAGCTTGAGAGGTTGGGCGGATCGTGGAGCACGGGCGATCCACCTCTTGTTTATAGCCTGGGCGTCGTCGCCAGAGACCTGGGCCACGGTCGATGGCTGATCCCCGGGAATCCGGAGTCGAAGGACAGTCCCCTTGCAACAGCTGTGGTGGAACTGTTTGGGGGAGCCCCATACGGCTCTGGCTCTGAGCGGCACGAAGCACTTGCGAGAGCAAAGGAGTTGGGCTTAAGGGACCTGGATCTGGTATATGGGACTACGACTGGCGACCTCTACACTATGGAACGGTCCCAGTCTCGCCGTCATAAGGACGTAGTGTTTGTAATGCCCAGCTACCTCGCTGACCACCCGCCGGTCCTGCGGTCTCCGAAGTCGCGCACTCGCTATCTGTTGAGTTCGAGCGAGAGAGTGCTCATCCGTCCGGAGCGGGATGTGGTGGTGCCGGAGAAGCGTTAGGGAGGTCTGAAACGCAATGGAGACAACTGCCGGACTGCTCGAGATGCAGGGCCGTGGTCCGGCTCTGCCTACCACCATCTGGTACGGCGAGAGAGGGATAGTCAATTCCATAGTTAACCACGTGTCGGGTCAGGAGGACGCCGGCGAGACGGTTGCGAGGCTTTTGGACGCTGTTGCCTGGGCAGACGGAGGGAAGCCGTCCTGGATATCTCGCATTGCCCAGGTGAACCTTATTGTGGAGATAGGCCTGGCCGACTTCGGGAACCCAGATCTGGTGATCGTATGCAGGACCACCGGTGATCAAAGACCTCACTGCGTGTTTCTCGAGGCCAAAGCCATATGCTACCAGTTCAGCATGGGGAGCAATAGCAGTGGCATGTCGCCCGGCTTCAACAGCTCGATCAACGGTCAACTATCGCTCAAGTACCGGTTCGCCAAGGCTCTGGCCAACTCGCTCTCGACGAAAGACGAAATCGTCGAGCCTGAGGCGTTGTTTGCTGCATACAAGGAACAACTACGTGATTACAGCCACAAGCCACGGCATCTCAGAAAGCCGGAGATACTGCAGATTCTCAGTTACCTTGGGCTGATGTCGCTTCCTGAGGAGAGATTCTGTTATGTTGCGCTGACCTGGGACGATGCAGAGCACGCGTTCTTTGCCGACAGCGACGTTGCGAAGGCTGATGGCTTGCCGCTACTCTTGGATGAGGCTGGTAAGGATATATACGATGTCATGAAGCCTCGAATCGGATGGCTTGGTTACGCGAATCTGGAGGAAGCTCTCGGTTTGCGGGCAAACGGTGAGTACGCACAAGCTTGCTCCGGCATGTTTGCTCGGTCGGCACCGACTCACAAAGATTACGGCAGGTTGCGTGCCGCAGCCGCCATGCCCGAGTATGACAGTGCATTCCTCGAAGAGCTGTTCGGTCGCTTCAGGGAAGCTTGCGGCCAGCATACAAAGTTCTTCTGGAAGCAGCATACAGGCAGCTATAGCCTAGGGATCGCTGGCAAGACGCTAGCCAAGCTAATGCCTGAAGGCGACCTCGTCTTCGTAGGGGTCAGGGACGACTGCGGATCCGGCCTTGGCCGTACGGAACTGCCAGTCGAGAAGACAGTCCAGAGCGTCTGCTTCAGGGGCGTTGTGCTTAAGCCCGACAGTGACTACATCGACCTTGATCTGTACCTCCAGAGGCTTCTGGCAGTCTTTTCCGAGATGTCCGGGCAGACCTCAAGCTGAACCGCTGGTTTCGGTCCATCGGAAACTGAGCGGGGCGGAGTTCTCGATACGCAGCTCTTCGGATCAACGTGGGCGTGTTTCGGGAACTCCATTCCGCAAGCTCCATTCAGTTCCCGAAACACCGCGAAAGCTGCTGCCTGCCGTTGTCTAGATCGGCTCTTACTTCACCCCGCTCACGTCGTACTGATAGACTCGCCCCGTGCCGCCTTGGGTGATGCTGAATGTCTTTGGCTGCACGCCCTCGGGCACGTCAAAGACGAAGCGGAAGCGGAACTCCTGGCCGGGCTCGATGTCTGCGTTGGCTGTCTCGTCTCTGCTGGCGAAGTAGATGCCGCTGTCGCCCCAGCGAATGGTACCGCCATCGACGTCTGTCAAGCTCGGCTTGATTGAGCTCCACCTGAAACCGAACTTGCGGAGCAGGTTGTTCTTGGCGGTGCCGTTGATCACCAGATAGCGGGCGCCCTTAGCGAGTTTCCTGTTCTTGATCGGAGTCTCGGAGAACGCGACGCTGTCGATCTTGGCGTAGAGGTCGCGGATGGGATAGTACTCGCCCAGCTGGCCGGGGACTTTCTGGAGGGCTGTCGCGCCTGTGGCGTCGGCGGGGTCAGCTATGGGGGCGGGTAAGGGCTTGACCTTGCCGCGCATATCGTAGCGCAGGACCAGCTTGTCGCGCGATTCGAAGATCACCTTGGGGATCTGGCCTGCCGCAGGCACCTTGATCACGACATAGACATTGGTCTTCTGTGCCGGTTTCAGCTTCATATTGCAGGCTTCGCCCGTGGCCTCTATCCCCACGTTTGATTCGTAGCGCCAGTTCTTATCATTTGAGTCTACTGCCTGGATGTTGATGGTGCTCCACGCAAGCCCGTAGTCGCTCTTGTTTGGGTTGTGGAGCGTGTAGTGCAGCACAAGCAGTTTCTCGTCCGCGTTGGTCACAACGAAGTCATTGCCGAGGCGGACAGGTTCGACGGTATACTCAGCTTTGTTCAGTGTTACGTTGATGGGCGCAGCCTTGCCGAGCGTGTAGGTCTTGCCGAACTGCGCCTGATCGCCCTTGAGCTGAGTCGTTCCCAGAACGACGCGCTTTGCAGGCTTTGTCGCGCAGTAGCCCGATGTCGCGCACATGGCAATGGCGAGCGAAACGGCCAGAAGTGTGATCCTCGATGAGATGTTCTTCATTGGTTGTGCCTCCCAAATTGGCCCCGCAGGACCTCAGCAATTACTTAGTGCTGGGAACCTTCTCGACCTTCAGCGCAATCATGAACATAAAAACAGGCTCAGCCACAAGGAGACAGGCATCCAGGCGTTGTAAAGGAGGTAGAGAGAAGCTAAGTTACCAAGGTCAGACTAATATGCTCAAACCTGATAAAGGAGGCCGATCATGTTTGGATTCCGGTTCATCAAGGCGCAACCCAACACCTACCTACTCAAGTACTCCCGTGGGCGGATTGTGGCGGAGGGCACCGGTCTAGCCTTCTACTACTTCGGCCCTACTACCTCACTTGTTGCGGTGCCGATGGGAAGCGTCGATGTCCCTTTCATCATCAACGGTATCAGCTCCGACTTTCAGGAAGTTGCCGTGCAAGGCCAAGCGACCTATCGAGTCGTGGACCCCAGACGCCTTGCAGGCATGCTCAACTTCACCCTCGACTCCTCCGGCCGCAATTATGTCTCCGACGATCCTCAGAAACTCCCGCAAAGGCTCATCAGCGTTATCCAGGTTCTGATGAGGGCGGAGGTCCAGGAACTCCCGCTCCGCCGTGCGCTGACTGCCTCTGACAGGTTGGGCGAGAGGATTCGTGAGGGTCTGGCTACATCGGATGTTGTGGCGTCTCTCGGCCTTGAGTTGCTCGATATGTCTATTGTCGCCGTCAAGCCAAACCCCGAAATGGCGCGAGCGCTGGAGGCGGAGATGCGCGAGCAACTCCTGAGGGAGTCTGACGAAGCTGTCTACGCCAGACGAAACGCGGCTGTCGAGCAGGAGAGGACGATCAAGGAGAACGAGCTTAGCACCGAGATCGCAGTCGAGAACAAGAAGCGTCAGATCAGAGAAGCGCAGATGGATGCGGAGAAAGCCGTTCAGGAGCGGCGGATCGAGATGCGCGAAGCCGATATGGCGGCACGAATCTCTCTCGAGGAGAAGAACAAGCAGCTTGTATTGCTGGCATCGGAGAACCTCAAGAAGGAGGCCGAGGCTAAGGCCTACACGACCTCTGCCGTGATGAAAGCGTTTGCCGGGGCGGATCCGAAAGTCTTGCAGGCGCTGGCCACGGTGGGGATGGACTCGAGCCAACTCATCGCGACAGCATTCCGCGATCTGGCGGAGCGTGCGGACAAGATCGGCGAGCTGAGCATATCGCCTGAACTGCTGCGGGAGCTTACCCGCCCGAGATCGAAAGCGGAGGCAGAGCGTGGACAGGCTAACCGAGAACAAGATCGTCCTGGTCGTTCGGCAGACACGGCTAGATGAACTCGTAGCCCGGTTCAACACCCTCGAGCAGGCGCGGTTCTACGTTGAACACCTGGGGGCGGATTTCAGTGACTATCTGCGGGAGCACGAGACTTATCGATTGGCTGTGTCAGCGGCTGAGTCTTCGCTGGAGAGGCTGGGGAGTACTCAAGTGTTGAACCGGTCTTTCCTGCCGACATTCGTGTTCGGGCCTGAGGATACTGTGGTGGTGCTTGGACAGGATGGGCTTGTGGCGAACACGGCGAAGTACCTGTCCACGCAGCAGATCATCGGCGTGAACCCGGATGTTTCGAGATGGGATGGTGTCCTGCTGCCATTCCGGGTTGATGATCTGTACGCCGTGGTGCCCGAGGTGTTCGCCGGAAGACGGAAGATCAGGCGCGTCACCATGGCGCAGGCGACGCTCAACGACGGCCAGAGGCTGTATGCGGTTAACGACCTGTTCATCGGACCGAAGTCACATACCTCGGCTCGATACGTGATCTCGATCGGCAAGCAGCACGAGAATCACTCGTCGAGTGGGATCATCGTATCGACGGGCCTCGGCTCGACCGGGTGGTTCAAGAGCATCGTGGCGGGCGCGGCAGGGATCGCCCGGCAGCTTACGGGTCAGAGCGTGAAGGCGGAGTCGGGAGGAAGCTTTGCGTGGGATGCGGACTATCTCTGCTATTCTGTCAGAGAGCCTTTCCCCAGCAGGACGTCGTCAGCGAACCTGGTGTTCGGCAGGATTACGCAGTCCGAGCCCCTGATTCTCGAGTCACAGATGCCGGAGAACGGCGTGATCTTCAGCGACGGGATCGAGAGCGACTTCGTTGAGTTCAACTCTGGGGCGAGGGCGGAGATTAGGATTGCTGATAAGCAGGCGCACTTGGTGGTATAGACGTCCATCTTCGCACTTGACAACCGATGCTAAAAGTGGCATATTATGAATGAAGAGCAGAATCGCAGACCGCTCCACTGGGTAGGATCAAGTCTGGAAGACGTTCGCGAATTCCCAGAGCGGGTCCGACGGGTCGTGGGCTTTGCCTTGGACCGAGCCCAAGTCGGAGACAAGCACGTTGACGCGAAACCTTTGCGCGGCTTTGGGGGCGCCGGCGTGCTTGAGATCGTCGCTGATGACGACGGGAACACCTACCGCGCGATCTATACAGTGCGATTTGCTGAAGCCGTGTACGTCTTGCACGCGTTCCAGAAGAAGTCTGCGCGCGGTGCCAAGACCTCCGCCGGTGACATAGAACTGGTAAAAGCACGACTTCGCAGAGCAGAGGAGCATTATCGTTCCCTCTGAAGGAAGCTGAGAAGAGAAATGGCCGACGAGATCACGGTAACCCAATCAACCGGCAATGTTTTCGCAGACCTCAACGTGCCTGAGCCCGAAGAAGCGCTGGCGAAGGCTGATCTGGCTGGTCGCATCTGCGACATCATCGCCGAACGCGGGCTGACCCAGAGGCAGGCGGCGAAGGTTCTGGGGATAGATCAGCCGAAGATATCTGCGCTCGTGCGGGGAAGGCTGGAGGGCTTTTCCTTGGGCAGGCTATTCCGGTTTCTCAATGCTCTTGACCGAGACATAGAGATCATCATCAAGCCCAAGTCAGGACCCTCCAGTCGAGCTTCCACGCGTATTGTAGCGGCTTAGTGTCTACCTCACCCTAAACTCCGCCTCCGCTGTCGCCGATCTCAGGCCTGGGTCATACATGCCGAATATCTGCGCGGGCATGGCGTGGTAGATGCCGGGTAGGCTGGCGCGCATCTGGTAGTCTGCCACATACTTCCCGGGTCTGAGGCTGTCCAGGTAGAACGAGATCTTGTTGTCCCGGATGTCCCGGCCCACATACCAGTAATACCAGTCGTAGTAGTCTATGTGGCCTTTGTCCATTATCTCGAAGCCCGCCGGGATGTAGTCCTCGAGCAGCATGTGATCCACTTGCTTAGTTGCGTGCACTACCAGACGGGTCATTATGACTTCGCCACTCCGGCAGGACTTGATCGGAGAGCCGAGGGCCGATGCCGAGTCGGAGCTGTAGAACGTCACCCCCGGCCTGTAGTAGGCGCGGGTGATGGTGAGCCCCGAGCCGCTTACGGTGGCCGGGATCTTGTCCTTCGCCAGGTACTGAACCAGCTTGGACGAGTAGTAGAGGTTGCCGACGCCCGCTTTCCTGATCTCGATTCGGTTGCGGCCCTTGCGCAGGAAGTCGGATGGGACTGTCACCACGCGATCGGGTTGGAAGATGGACTGGGCGTTGAAAGTGAACCGTCCGGCGCTCCTGCCGTTGACGCGAACCTCGGCGACGTAGTCTGGTGAGAACTCCTTCGAGCCCTTGATGAACTCCGTCATCGCATAGAGAGTCATCGCTGTGTCACGGGTCGAGTACCAGGAGTCGCCGCGGCGCTCGTGCATGAGCCAGGCTACTATCTTGACTGCCCTCGGGTCGGATGGGTAGGCCTTGAGCAGGGCCCGAAGTGCGAGGGCGGTTGTCTCCACCGCGCTGCTGTCGAAGTCCGTGCCGCCGCCCCAGTGAATCATCCCGGGCTCGATGACGGCGTCCTCGAAGCACCTGTTGAGCGCTTTCCTCGCGTCCTCGCGCCGGCCGGTCTCGGAGAATGCGAGACTCAGCAGGGCGAGGCTTCTTGCGGGCAGCACTCGGATTCGTGCCAACTGGTCGAGGTTCTTGCCAACGTCCTGCCGACCGAGGGCCAGCGTGTAGTAGCCGAACGTCTTGGTCTCGGTGTCCACCTCGTTGCCCCTGAGTAAGGCCATCAGCCGTCCAATTCCCTGCTCGAGCATGCTCTCATTCACTGCGAATCCGGCGCGCCTGGCCTCGATGAGCCCGTAGCAGACGTAGGCGGTCATCCAGGGGTCTGATTCGCCGTACTCACACCAGGACCAGCCGCCGTCGTCGAGCTGGAACCGGTAGAGTCGCAGGAGTCCGCTCTGGACCATGTCCGGCAGTTCCTTCTCAAGCCCCGGGTTGCGGATGCCCATGTCCTTGAGCGCTCGTGACAGGATCACGTCCGGTAGGAACGAGCTGGTAGTCTGCTCGGTGCATCCGTAAGGGTACTGCGCGAGATACTCCAGCGAGCCGAGCATGGCGGATGCCAGCGACGGCGCCAGCCTGATCGTCAGTCTGGTCGCCTCTGGTATCGAGTCTCGTCGGATGTCGAGGGGGAGTTCTGTCTTGGCCCCGGAAAGCGAGCCGGCGGTAATCGACTGCCGCTCTTCGCCGTGGGGGTAGACCGGAATGGTGATCTGCATCGCATCACCGGCCTTGGAGCCCTTTGCCCGCACAGTAAGAGTCGCCATACCGGGTCTCGTGGCGCGGACGGTCCAGTCGATGCGTTCAACGCCGCTGTTCGCAACTCCAACCGATCGCTGGCGATTGCCGTCGATGCGAAGCATCGGCGCACTGAGTCTAACGCTGACCCGATCCCTCGAGCCGGTGTAGTTGTGGACTGTTGCGCTTATTGTGGTCTCATCGCCCTGGACCAGGAATCGCGGGGTCTGCAGGCGCACGAGCATATCCTGCTGAGCGAGGACGGTGTCGGTCGACTGGCCGCAGCGGGTGTCCTCCGTGATCGCCCGAGCCGTGGCCCGCCATGTCGTGAGATTGTCGGGCATCTGGAACTTGACGGTTGCTTCTCCGGTCGGGCCGGTGATTACGCTCGGCTGCCAAGTCGCCGTGTCCTCGAACCTCCTGCGCAGGCGGACTCCCTCCTGCCGAGGCATCTTGCTCAGATCGCCGGCCTTGTCGGGGTCGCTGAGGTAGATCTCGGGGAATGAGAAGTTGGTGTTCACGCGGTTGGGCTTGCGCGAGTAGAAGTAGCTGAGGATCGGCGTGGTCGATTCCTCGCGGATGGCGTAGATGGCCTCATCGACCACTCCGAGCGAGACATTCGCGCTTACCGGTTGGCCGTCTCCGCTGGTTGTGACGATCTTGTAGGTCGCCTCTTCGCCGGGCAGGTAGCGTTTTTTGTTGGGCTCGATCTTCACGTTGACTGCCCTGGACTCGATCGAGACCTTGACCCGCTTCTCCTGCGTGGCGAGGTTCTTGTTGCGCACGTAGCAGACGCTGATGTAGAAGTTCGGGGTGTATTCGGCCCGCACGGGGATCTTGACCATCGCGCTCTGGCTCTTCAGCTCGACTGTCTGCTGCTCGTAGAGGCGATCTCCCTCAACAGTCACGAGCGCGGTCGGGCCAGCCTTCTTGGCTGTAATGAGGACGGTGGCAGTATCGCCGGGCTTGTAGACATTCTTGTCGGTGATGATCTTGAGATCAGGCAGGCGAGCGGTGCCCTCTTCACCCCAGGGTGTCCCGTCGTAGCACCAGACGTAGGCGTTGTCGGTGATGCGGTTGCCTTTGGAATCGCGGGCGGATACGACAATGGTGATATCCCCTGCCTTCCGGGCCTCGAACTGAAGTGTTGCCTGACCATCCTGATCGGTTGTGATCTTTCGCTCTTCGGTCTTGCGGAAGGACATCGTGCGGCCGCTCCAGAACTGGCGGCCGATGAGGACAGTCAGCTCCTGATTGCGAACAGGGCGCCTGTCGTAGTCCTGCGCCTGTATATCGACCTGGACCTGCTGGCCGGGGATGGCGACGTAGCGGCTGGGCGTGGCGGAGATGGCGAACTCGCCTCGTGAGACAACCACCGAACCGTCTCCGGACGCGCTCCGGCGGCTCTCGTCCGTGACGTAGACGTTGACGGTGAACTCCTGGTCACTGTCCCAACCGTAATCGCCCTCAGGCCGCGGCCACTTGGCGTCGAAGACGATCTCGGCCTCGCCGTTCTCATCGGTCGTGACAGTGCCTTCGTCTACGGACTCGCCGTAGCCTCCGTAGTCGGAGTAGCCTTCGTAGTCGCCGCCCTCTTCGGTCTCGTCCTCGTCTTCATCCGGTTCATAGAGCCAGTAGTCAGAGCGTGTTACGCTGTACTCGACCTTGGCATTGGCGACGGGGGCGCCGAAGTAGTAGTCGGCCTTGATCTTTGCGACGACCTGATCGCCGCGGATGTAGCGCTTCTTCTCGAACTTGACCTTGGCCGTGAACTCCGGCTTGGAGTAGGACGCGACCTCGAAGTCAGTGCTGCTCCTGCCGCGATCGACGCGATCAGCCTCCCCGCCGACGCGGGCCATTATGTTGTAGTTGCCGGAGGCGGTCTCTGAGTTGAGGACGAGCTGGCCATCGTAGCAGCCAAACTTGTCGGTGGTCTTGTTGGCGCGATAGATAAGCGTGTCGTTGGGGTCGCGGACTTCGACTGTGACTTGCTTGCCCGCCGTAGTCTGGTAACCGCCGGGGGTGGAATCGCGGACTATCCCCTTGAAGAAGACCTTCTGACCGGGCCGGTAGACTGGCCTGTCGGTGTAGCCGTAGACCATCTGCCTGGATTGCGGGCCCATCGAAAGGTAGGCAGATACAAACGCGAACGAGTCACCGCTCTTTGCGAGTATCGTCGCTTCATCGTTGCCCTTGCTACCGCCGAGTTTGAGCACGGAGAGTCCGTCCGCGCCGGTCCTCCCTGACGCGATCTTGCTGGTACCACTGAATGCCGTGACGTCGGCTCCGGCTGCCGGCTTGCCGGTCTTGAGGTCGACAACAAACGCCAGCGCGTCCTGCCCGGCGGTCTTGGTCACCAAACCAAGCGAGGTTACGGCTATCCACCCGATCCGCTGATTCGCGTCGCCCCGAACGGAGACTACATACATCCCCGGCCCCAGTTGGGGCAGGTCGATGCGCTTGGTGAAGTTGCCCTCACTCTCGCGGGCGGTGATCGATGAGCTGAACGACTCCGCGAGCTTGAGGCTCTTGTTGGCCGAGAGATCGAGCTTGTTGTAGCGTTCATAGTAGTAGCGGTAGTTCTGGGTAGGTCCGACCAGTCGCTCGAGGTTGGCGCCATGCTTGGTCATTAGGGCGTCAACATCCACCTTGTATATCTTCACGTTCAGCGAGTCTGCCTGCACGTAGCCCTGGCAGGTGATCTGCGCTCGCTCGTCGGGCGTGAAGATGCGCTGATGGATGTAGAGCTCAAGCTCAGTCTCGCCCGGGCGCAGTTCGATATCGAGGGTTTCGGTCTTACCCTCCTCGATAGTCACTTTGGTCGCGGGTGAGCTGCGGTAGCTCGAGTGCACCTGGAGGATATACTGCCCAACGGGGACGCGCTTGAACTCGTAGTTCCCGCCGGAGGAGTAGGTGTAGGCGGTCGTCGGGGAGTACTCGGGCGCGTGGGCGGGTCTCAGCGAGACCTGGACGTCGAGAGGCAGGCCTGACTCTTGCGCAACGATCGTGCCAGTAAGCGCGCCGACCGGAGTTTCCCGCACGATCGTCAGGGCCATCAGGCCGGCGGCCACGAGCAGAACAAGCGATCCTGCAATCAGCGGGTTAGCTAACCTCGAACTGGACATTGCCGTTCCTCCTTACCGCTCGCCTCGGCTGGAACAGATACCCGTTACCAGGAACCAGGCCAACGCAAGCACTGCCGCGACGCCAAGCACCTCGGCCCGGAGGAGCCTAGTGGTCTCGATCTCCTGCAAGGGCCAGGTGAACTGGATCGCCGCAAGCTGCGCACCCAGCAGCAGCAGGGCAGGGGACCGATCAGCAAGCGATACCCCCCGCTGATCCGGCGGCGCGCCAGCGTGGAACAGGTAAGTCAGAAGCAGGAATGCACAGGAGACTACCAGCCCGAACATGAGACCCAAGACTGCCTTTGTCTCCCAGATCAGGTAGATCACGATAGGCGCGGCCACAGCGATAACCGCCAGGGATACTGCTCCGGCAAGCGCCCAGACGATGCTCCACACGCCCTGCCGTCTATGCACGCAGTCGCTGATTCTGTAGGCTGAGGACGCCAGCATCAGCGGCAGCATCGCGCCGATGATGGCGCCGATGAACGTGTAGTGGACGCGCAACTCGCCACCGCTTAAGCCCGAGCCGTGCTCGATGAATATCCTGAACAGCAGGGCCGCAAGACCTAGAAGAAGGACATATGACAGCCCCTTGGGGAGCGTTTCGTCATCGCCGGGTCTCCGCAGGGCCAGGACTGGGATGAGCACTGACCAAGCTGCTATGAGCCCTATCGCGATCCCGAGTCCAGACCACAGCTTGAACGTCACCACGATGAACCCCACCACGAGCATCAGGCACCCGGTCGCTGAGTCTATGCCCCAAGTGCTGTTGCGCCTGCTGGACACGGCTATCATCCACGCCGAGAGCGCGGCCATTCCAACGCCCACCGCCGCGACCTCCAGCAGAGACCAGGAGTGGAACAGCCTCCAGGAGTAGATCGCCGTTAGCCCCAGAGTGATCAAGCAAGCTACAAGACCGGCGAGCGCAGCACTGGCGCCGGAGCCCGCGGGCCGATCCTCTGCCTGAGACGCAGTATCCCTGCGCCGAGCCGCTATCTCATTGGCCACAAGCGATGCTACCGCGACAGTAGTCGCCATCAGGATAGCCAGCGGCCACCACCATCGCTTGGTGGAGTCGTCGAAGTGTTCGAACGACAGGACTGTGCCGGCGGCGACCAGGGTGGAGAAGATCGCCCAGGCGTGCATGGTCCAGTCTTCTTTGGTTTCGCCAGCCACTCGTGTCAGCGTCCGCAGAATCCCCGCCATCACTGCGCCCATCGCGAAGCCTATCATTGCGTTGATCGGGTAGCTGTGGAAGAGCGTGTACGTTAGCGCCGCGGCGAAGAGAGCGAAGAAGATAGTGGAGTTCATGGCGATAGAGTTCGCGCGCAGCGATCCAGCGGCGAGTCTTGAGAACCGGCAGGACAGCACACACATGACGGTGCCCGCGAGCCCCCCGATCAGGAATCCCCACACAAGCGTCTGGCCGAGAGAAAACGGATCGCGTGTGCGCATTCCTATCGCCCAGAACACGACCGTCAGCACCAGCGTCAGCCCCGCCGCGAACCATGCCCGGCGGGTATCTTCAGGGTCCGCCGTTCGCTCTCCACGTGCGGCCGCAGAGGCCATCAAGTAGGCCAATACGAAGCCGGCAGCGCCGACTCCAACTCCCGTCCAACCCAAACCCACGTCCATCGCCGATCCCATCCTTCTTCTCGAAGTCAGAGGTCAGAGGTCCGAAGTTCGACCTGCCTCATTGCTGAGCTATTGCTTACTTCCCTGGATGAGCTGTACTTCCTCCAGTGATCAGGATAACGTAGGGGGTGGGGGAGTGGTTTACATGCCTACATGCCATTCTTCGCTGCGCTCGGAATGAAGAGAACAGACACGAAGAAGGGGCCCGCACTGTGGCGAGCCCCCTGGATTAGCAGAATGTTGTGGCAGCCAGTTATGCCTTCTCCAGCTCAAAAGCCTTGTGAAGCGCGCGCACCGCTGCCTTGACCTTCTCGCGCTCGATGAGGCAGGTGATCCTGATCTCGCTTGTGGAGATGGAGAGGATATTGATGTCCTCATCCGCGAGCGCCGTGAACATCTTGTCCGCGTAGCCGGGGCTGGAGCGGATTCCGCTGCCCACGACCGAGACCTTGGCCACATCCGAGTCGGTCACGAGTTCTCTCGCACGGATCTCACTGAGAAGGGGATCAAGGGTCTTCCTCGTCTTGTCCAAGTCCGCGTCGGCAATAGTGAAAGAGACATCCGCCTGTCCCTCCGCGCCGACGTTCTGGACAATCACGTCCACGTTGATATTCGCCTTGGCGAGTGTGTGGAATATCCTTGCGGCGATTCCGGGCCTGTCGGGGACCCCCGCTATAGTCAGCCGGGTCACGCCGATATCGTGAGCAATCCCACGCACGGGGTTGCGTACTTCCATATCCTGGTCCTCCTCTTTAATAACCGTGCCAGGTACAGCTGCGACTGAGTTGGCGACAACTATCTGAACATCATAGAGCTGGCCAAGTTCAACGGCGCGCGAGTGCATGACTCTGGCGCCCTGGCCGGCCATCTCGAGCATTTCTTCGTATGAGATCGTGTCGAGTTTGCGTGCGGCGGGTTCGATGCGCGGATCGGCGGTGAATACGCCATCGACGTCGGTGTAGATTTCGCAGGCGTCTGCCTTGAGGGCCGCGGCCAGTGCTACGGCGGTTGTATCGGACCCGCCTCGGCCGAGGGTGGTGATGTCGGCCCAACTTGCGTTGTCGGTTATCCCCTGGAAACCGGCGACAACGACGACGTTGCCCTTCTTGACCTCATCTTTGAGCCGCTTGGAGTCAATCTTGACGATGCGCGCCCTGCCGGCGATGCGCTCGGTTATGATCCCCGCCTGCCCACCTGTGAGCGACACGGCTTCGATGCCAAGATCATGCAGCGCGATTGCAAGCAGCGCGCTCGAGGCCTGCTCGCCTGTCGCCAGGAGCTTGTCAAGCTCCCGATCGTTTGGCGCGACGCAGAGCTGCTTGGCCATGCTGATCAGTTCATCGGTTGTATCGCCCATCGCCGACACGACGACGACCATCGCGGCCTCTTGAGTCCGATCGGCGATGCGTTTTGCGATTGCGGCTATCTTCTCCGTCGTTGCCACGGAGCTGCCGCCGTACTTTTGGACGACTATCACGACGTTATTCGCCCTCCTTGCTTTCTGCCGCGACAAGCCGGAAACCCCATGGAGCCTCCCCGGTCACGGATTTGTCTGCCAACAGGGGTTCTGACAGCCCTGCCGACGGTCTTAAGAATACCACAAGAGGGAAGCGGGTGTAAACGGTCTGGCCAGGGCCAACGCACCTATGAGCGATCTGTGAACCAAGGCTATCCTGCGGGAACGGGGATGACCTCCGAGCCAACACTGTGTCACTCACCACAGTTCCCGCAGGGTAGCCGGCCGTACGGAGCAGGCCGTTTGCTGCAGGGGAACTCCGGCTCGTGCTAAGTTCCAGACTTCGTGCCATGCCTCGTTCCCGCATATCCACCTGAGGCCGTTTCAGTGCTTAAGCCCTGGCTGTCTACCTGACATCGGGGCAGTCATCCGGGGTTAGGTGCAAGGAAATCAGCGGCTATGCCGCGAACGCTAGATAAGACATCCGTATGGGGGAGGGTTCTGCTTTGCCAAAGATCACATTCATCGGCGCCGGAAGCTGCGTATTCACGAAGAACCTGCTGGGGGACATTCTGCAGTTCCCGGAGTTGGGCGGGTCTGAGATCGCGCTTATGGACATCGATCAGGAGCGACTGGATGTCGCTGAGATACTCGCTCACAAAGTGGCTGATGCCCTGAACGTCAAGCCCAAGATCACGGCGACTACGGACCGCAGAAAGGCCATCGACAAGGCCGATTATGTCATCTGCACAATACAGGTCGGCGGCTATGAACCCTCGACGGTCATCGACTTCGAGATCCCGAAGAAGTACGGCCTCAAACAGACTATCGCCGACACGCTGGGGATCGGCGGGATTATGCGCGGGCTGCGGACGATTCCGGTGCAGGTCGCGTTCTGCCGTGAGATGGAGGAGCTGTGCCCGGATGCGTGGCTCCTGAACTACACGAACCCAATGGCGATCAACACCGGCGCTATCCTGCAGCAGACCAAAGTTAAGGCGGTCGGCCTGTGCCACGGCATTCAGGGTGCGCATTGGTGGCTGGCGAAGTGCCTCGGGATTCCCCAGAAGGAGCTTGCATTCATCGCCGCCGGCACCAACCATTGCGCCTGGATCATGAAGCTGGAGCACAAAGGCGAGGACGTCTACCCGCGACTGCGCAAACTCGTCGCGGAGGGGGCCGATTTCGTCCAGCACGACCGCGTCCGGTTCGAGATGCTCAAGCAGTTCGGTTACTACGGTGGTGAATCGAGCGAGCACATGGCCGAGTATGTGCCCTACTTCATCCGCAAGGGCCGGGAGGATCTGATCGAGCGCTTTGACGTGCCTATCGATGAGTACATCCGCCGGTGCATCGATCAGAACGCGAGCTGGGATGAGATGGCGTGTAAGTTCGCTGACCCGAACGAGTCGATTGGGGAGATCAAGCGCAGCTCGGAGTATGGTTCACTCATCATCCACTCCTGCGAGACGGGCGAGCCCTGCGTGGTCTATGGCAACATCCTGAACCGGGGCCATATCACCAACCTGACACAGGGCGCGTGCGTGGAAGTGCCGTGCCTGGTGGATCGCAACGGGGTCCAGGGGACGGTTGTCGGTGACATGCCGGTACAATGCGCGGCGCTTACGATGACGAACGTGAACGTCCACCTGATGACTCAACAGGCGTCAGTCACCCGCAAGCGTGAAGACGTCTACCGAGCCGCCATGCTCGACCCGCTCACCGCGCAGAACCTGACGATGGACGAGATCGTCTCGATGTGCGATGAGCTGATAGAGGCGCACGGGGATTACCTGCCGGAGTTCGTATAGCAAGGCTCTACTGCGATGAAAACAACACATTCGATCTCTTCTACCGGCATTCGTGGACCGGTCGATTACGCCGACTCGCGGCAATGCGCCGCTTGGACGCATCATCCCGTGTTCGGAGACCCCTCGTTCGACAGTTTCGAGCGGCTGCCGGGTAACCCCGTCTGTCGCGGGACCGGAGACTACGAGTGGCCAGTGAACGGCTCGCTGTTCGAAGACCCCGTGAGTGGCGATTGGTTTCTCTACGCCGGTTTCTACAAAGAAGGCTACGCTATCGTCGAGGGGGCGCCGGCTCAATGTCGTGTCTATCGCTCGAACGATAAGGGCCGCACGTGGCAGGATCGTGGTTGGGCGATTGCGGGAATGGGGTCGTACGTGTTCGAGGGCGAGGTATCTCCACTGGGCGGCGCGCCCGATGGCTGCGTCTGGCACGCGGATGGCAGATACTATATGAGCTTCGATTGGTACACCCAGGATGCCACTTGGGCCAACATGATGAGCAAGAATGATCCCAGGGTGAACAGCGGCGCCGCGTGCGCCGTCTCGGACTCCCCGGAGGGACCATTCCAGCCTATCGTCGCACTTGCCAAGACGCGCGAGCTTGTTCCTCTTCTGGGCAAGTATGCTCGCATCTACGCGACTACGATCATTGCGCGCAAGAGCGATTGGCTTGCCCTTTCGCTGTGTGACAGCGGGGTCTACTTCGGATGGGGCCTTGTGGGCCAGACTGCCCCCAGACCAGAAGGCCCGTGGTCGGAGCCCAGACTGCTTCTGCATCCCCAACTCGACCGGTTTCACCCGCAGTTGATCGAGTTCTATCCGCAGTTTGCGCACGAGGGATACGTCTATGCGCCAGGCACGTCGGTCGCGGGCAACAGGGATTACCAGGCCATCTTCAGAGCGCCCACAGAGGAGGCGATGGAGTCCGAT
The DNA here is from genome assembly GCA_964523735.1 of uncultured bacterium. Lineage (GTDB taxonomy): Bacteria > Armatimonadota > UBA5829 > UBA5829 > UBA5829 > CAZFYZ01. The sequence continues at coordinate 31,474 of CAZFYZ010000016.1, forward strand.
GCCTGGAGGCTGTGCCAGGACGGCTCGGTGTGGCACTCAGATCCGGTTGAGTCGGAGCACGCGGGTATCTGGGGACAGACGTTCTCGGGGTTCATTGACAAGCGCGGGATGTTCACTGTGATGTTTCCCTCCCGCGATCCGGACAACAAGGGGACGATCAACCTCGCGCGCCGGCCCTGGGAGAAGCCCATGCGCAAGTCGGGGTTTGTGGTCAGCGGACATCCAGGCCCAAGCATGACCGTCCTGCGGCACGACACACTCCTCAGGAGCCTGAGCGCCAGACTACTGGTTCATGGGACCGCCCAAGTGATGTGGAACCACAGCGGCCCCTTTGCCCCGGATCGTCCCGAGGCTGACTGCCGTCTCCATCCACTGATGCGTGCGAGCTACGACGCTTTGGAGCTTGGCGGAGACTCGTGGGCGCTGGTCCGCTACCACGACGCGGGGCAACGCGCTGATATTGCGACCGGCGCGCTTGCTGATTCCCAGGAGCGCGATATCAGTCTTGAGTTCGATGATGCGGGCCTGAAGGTTACTCTGGATGGAGCGCTCTGCTGGGCCGGGACGTTCCCGCCGGGCAAGGGGCGAGTTGGCCTGTGGGTCGAATCCAACAGCCATGTGGAGGCCAAGACATTTGTGGTGGACGGGGAGGTTTCGGAGACCGCGATGCGCTTCCTCTATACCGAGGGAATTGTGTGCGCCGCGCAGCGGATGGCCGATTGGGAAGTGGTTGAGGACGAATCGTTCCTGTACGGTGTGGGAGCCGTCTCCAAGTCAGCGCGACTGGAAGTGAAGTGGAACTTCGTGGGCGACGGCCTGGCCCTGTGGGCGCCTACCGGCCCTGATTACGGCAGGGGCCGCCTGCTCCTGGACGGCGAGCACCTGGGCGATATCGACTTTGGTTCGCCTCACAGCTCCGCGTCGCATATACTGTATGAGAAGCGGGGCCTTCCGCACGGTCGCTACGGAGTCAAGCTGCAGGTTATTGACGGCAGGATTCCGGTGGACGTGCTCGAAGCATACTCGAGGTAGTTGCCGCCAAGGCGGAGAAAGGACACGGCTTTGCAGAAGATCCTCGCAATCAACGGCAGCCCGCGTAGGGGCAAGACGACGGCGTTCGGGCTGAAGCGCGCGCTCGAGGGGGCGGCGAGCGTGGGGGCGGACGTTCAGGCCGAACTGATAGAGCTGAGCGGGCTGGATATTCGGCACTGCATCGGCTGCGGCAAGTGCTCGCGGAAAGAGCTTGAGTGCTCGCAGCAGGATGACTTCGCCAAGACTGTTCTGCCTCGGCTTGTGGAGCCCGACGTGGTAGGGATCATCATCGGTACGCCCGTCTACATGGGCACGATGACGAGCTTGTGCAAAAGCTTCCTTGACCGAGCAGTAATGCTCCGCCGCGCCAGCTTCAGGTGGTCGAACGTGGTCGGAGGCGTGCTTGCTGTTGGCGAGTGCAGGAACGGCGGGCAGGAGATGACCATTCAGGCGGTGCACGCGGCGCTGCTGGTGCAGGATATGATCATCGTCGGAGATGGCGCACCGGAGGGTCAGTATGGGGCCACGCTTGTAAGTGGAGCAGAGGGCGGAGTTGAGCGTGATGAGATCGGCATAGCCTCAGCGCGGAGCCTGGGCAGACGGGTCGCAGAACTGGCCATGAGACTGGCGGCTGCAGTTCCGCAACCCCCATCTCCCAACCCCTAGTCCTTACTTATCCACTTGACCATCCGCACGCGGTTGCCGGGGCAGTTGTGTTCAAACTCGACCTCGTTCATCGCTTCGCGCATCAGGTAGATGCCCATCCCGTGGTCGCGCATATGCCTGGGGTCAGGCACGCCGTTGCAGTTGGGATCGAAGCGGTGACCCTCGTCCTGCACTTCGACCACGATCGCGTGGGCGCATGACAAGCATCTGAGCAGGATTGTGTCTGTGCCCTTGTTCGGGGAGCCGTGCTTGTAGGCGTTTGTCAGGGCTTCACCCGCTGCTATCTGTATGTCGCACAGGTCTTCTCCCGTCGCTCCCGCCTCTATTGCCGCGTCAGTGACGTGTTGTCTCATTACGCTGATCATCGCGGGGTCGCTGGTGGCTCGATACTCATAGACCTTCCAGTGCGAATCCGCGGGTATTGCAGCGGGCGGGGCGGTGAAGCCCAATGAGGGCTCCGTGGCTACACCAAACACATTTGAGAGATGGCTCAGGCTGAATATCCTGGCGACGCAATCAGGCACATCGCTAAGCGTCAGCCGCTTGCCGTTCTCTTCGCAAAACCTGCGCGCCTGGAGCAGAGCCCGGAGTCCGCTGCTGTCGATCAACTCCAGGCCGCCCATGTCAAGCTCGAGATTGCGCGGCCCGTCCGCTATAAGGTCGCGAAGACTCTCAACCACTGCCGCCGCGTTGTCATAGCAGAGGCTCTCTCCGACGGAGAACACCACCGGCTTCAGGCCCACTGCCTGCAGTTCACGCGAGTCTGCTTGGGACAAAACTATCCTGTCCAACTGCCCCTCCTGGTGATTCCATCTCCGACACGTTCACACTTTCAAAAGACGCGGCCAAGAGGGCCATGTCATCCCTCTGGCGTGCTTTGGGGTCGCTCAGAAGCCTGTGGCAGATGGAATCCACAAGTTCTCTTGCCGTGCAATTGCCTGCCTCGAACACGAGTCTCTCGAGACCCTCGATCCCCAGTGTCTCCTTGCCGCTGGATACATCGGTGACACCGTCCGTGTACAGCAGCAGCAGATCAGATCTCCTCGCGCGGGCGTGCAGGTTCTCGTAGTGCGAGGTCTCTCCCGCTCCGGCCGGAATCCCCGTGCCGAGGAGCCAGGAGTGCATCTTGCCATCATTGGAGACCAACAGCGCCGGCAGGTGCCCGGCGTTGGCGTATGTTATCTCGCCGGTCTCCGGATCCACTACCCCATAGAATATCGTAACAAAGAAGCTTCCGTCAAAGTAATAGTTCAGTGATTCGTTCAGCACGGTCAAAACCGCAGCCGGATCCTCCGGATTTCCCCACATCAGCGGCTTCATCATATACTTGCATGCCGCGAGGTGAATGGCAGCCCGAAGGCCCTTACCCGACACGTCGCCTATCACTATGCCCATCTTGCCGTTTGGGAGCGGAGTTACCTCGTAGAAGTCCCCTCCGACTCGGGCTTCCTCCAACGCCGGGATATAGCGGGTGGCAAACTTGAGTCCACGGCACTCTTCCGGAGCCTCCGATACCAGATTGCTCTGCAGGGTCTCAGCTATCGAGAACTCCTTGGTGTAGAGATCCGCATTGCGAACGATCACTGCCGCGTGCAGGCTTATCGATGTCAGCAGCCTGATCTCCCGGGGCATGAACTGCCTTGGCTGCGAGCTTGAGACGGATATCGCGCCGATCGCTCTATCCTCAACAACGAGAGGAGTCGAGAGAGACGAACGTATCCCCGTCGCCTGCGCCATCTTGCGAGATGCCGGGAATCTGCTGCGTCTCAGGTCGCGGCAAGCGATAGACTTCTTGTGCGCGAAAGCCTGTGCTACCTCGGAATCGCTGGGTCCGAGTTTGGCCTTGGCAAGCTCTGCAGACTCCGGCTGGGAGCAAGCTTTCAGCGTCAGGAATCCCTCGTGATCCGGTCGGAAGATAGAGCATCGATCAGCGTTCAGAGCCGCCGCCGTCGACTTCGCCAAGGCCTCCAGAGTCTCATCGAGTGTGAGAGAGGGTGAGATCATGTCTGTGACCTGCATCACGGAGGAAAGATGATCGACCCACTCCTCGAGGACTTCCGAATACTCCTCGCTTGCTGAGTAAGCTTCGGCATTGCCTATCGCGGCTGCCGCGTGGATGCCGAATGTGGAGAGCAGATCGCCCCTGACGCTGCCCGGTTCGATCTCCGAACGCTTGCAGCCCTCAAATCTGGCCACTATGGCCCCGATAGATGTTTCTCCAGATCGCAAAGGCACCCCGACGAGGTAGGCGTCTTCGCCTGGCTGATCGGTTGTGGTGGTATTGCGTTCGGATATCATTAGTTGCTCGCCTGATTCAGTCACTCTGCGGGCGACCAGTTTCCAGGCCGATCTCGCTCGTTTACCGCAGCGGCCGATGGGTTTCACTTCCTCCTCACCAGTCTTCCGCCTGAAGACCGTTGCGTCTCTGGCTCCCAGATGGGTGCACATCACCTTAGCCACCGCTTTGCCGCATTCCTCGATGTGAAGCGAGGACGAAGCTACTCTCGCTGCCTCCGCCATGCCAGCGAGCATCTCCGCGTGAAGCTTCATCAGGGCTTCTTTGCGGGCGAGGCTTCTCCCGAGTGAGTTGAAAGCCTCGGCAAGCGTCTCTAACTCGTCCTGTGTGCGTATCTTGACCCGTTTGCGATAGTCACCCACAGCTATTGCGTTCGCGGCCAACGCGAGCCGCCTGATAGGGTGAGACAACCGGTTTCCGGCTATGAATATGACCACCAGAGAGAGCAGGGCAGTTCCTGCCAGCATTACGATGACGGTCACGAAGTTCGGATCCGCCACCTCGCCAGGTTTTGCCATGTGCCAGGACTCGTCAAGGAGCACGACCGCCATCATCGGTGCGACGGCTATTGTGAGAGCAAGGACAAGTTTCCCTCTAATACTCCTCGGCCAGCCGAGTAGGCCCACTAGTGATCGCCTCTGCGCAGAAGACGTAATCAGTGCTAACGGTTGAGTCTTTACCCCATCCGTGAGCAACTCAACCGTTCTCCAATGACTTTTTTCTACAGGAAGCGCCCGGGCTGGGGGCAAGGAGTGCGGCTCCAAAATGGCGAAGAATGGATGAGAGCGAAGTGGCCCGGAGGTACCGGGAGATAGGGGTTCTGCTATGAGAAGATCAGCTGTTCTCGTGCTTGTGGTGCTGTTTGCGTTGGCCGTGCTGGCCGGCTGTGGTCGCAGCAAGAAAACGGTGTACAACAGTCCTGACGGAAAGGTCACCGTGACCTCGGAGGGCTCCAAGGAGAACACAGTTACCACGGAGACGAAAGAGGGCAAAGTCGAGGTCACTGCTGGCCAGGAGAAGGCTATCACAGAGGCTGAGCTTGGAGCTCCTGTGTACCCGGGCGCCAAGTCCAACTTCGAGGGCAAGTATGAGAGCAAGAAGCCTGGCGAGGCGGCAAGCGTGCAGCAGCACATCCTCACCACGTCTGATGACTTCGACAAGGTCGTCGCTTTCTACAAGTCCAAGCTCAAGAACGTAAAGAACGAGCAGACCATGTCCACGGGCGATGGCAAGATGGCGATACTTCAGGTGGGCGAGGACAAAGATCAGATGGTGGTCCACATTACGAGCAATCCTAAGGAGAAGGTCACCACGATCCAGGTGATCAAAGGCAGCCAGTAGGTGTTTGTCGCGAGGGGGACCCGTGGGCAACTGCTCAGGCTGCGTGAGCATCTTCGTCATCCTGAACTTGATCCAGGTCCCAGCTGCCTCACGCGTGGGTGCTGAAACCAGTTCAGCGTGACGCGGCTGCCGAGAGGTGTTATGGTGTATACGTATTGGAGCCGGATGGCGGTGGTGGAGTAAGGGCTACGAATCCTGCCGAGCAGGTGCTGGCTCCAGGCCCAGTTCAGCCGCCGCCATTCTCATGGCCTTGATCCGTTTGATCAGCTTAGGGTGTTCGTCCAACTCCTGGTCGTGGGCCTTCGGGTTCTCAGTGTTGGATGCTATGGCCAGCATTGCGGAACAAGCAACATCAACGTCACCCACGGCGATCATTGCCTGGCGGTCTGACTCATACTCCATGGCTCGTCTGATCTCGCCGACCTCGTTCGCGACTACCAGGAAGCCGATCCAAGGTAGACCGATCAGCCATAGGGCCAGGACAGAATGCGCGCGGGCATCGAGCAGTATCGGCACTAGGGACACGAGCGCGACAGCCGCAGGCAGAGCGACAGCGAGGCGGGTTGTTCGCCGCCAAACAGGCAACTGTCCGAAATGTGCGAGTTCGTGCGCGAGCAGCCAATCAAGTTGTGGTGGAGGTAGGGCGTCAGCCGCTCTCTGAGTCACGAAGATCATGCCTTTCTTGAGCACAGCAAAGCCGTTGGCATTCTTCTTGGCCCATCCGCTCGTAATGAGCCTGACCTCTCTGACCTGTACTCCAACGCGAGACGCCAACTGGTGTGTCCGTGCTGTGAGATCGGCGTCCACTTGGTTGGGGTAGAACCTGTTTCGCACGAAGTAACCGAAGATTGCGAAGGTGACGAACTGGGGTACCCACCTGCTCGCGATGGCCTGCATGGCGTGCCGCGTAGGGAAATCGAATGGCCGCGCGAACGCCATATAGAGCAGGAATGCGATCAGTGCGGCAAAGACCCACCGCGAGCGCGTCCGTGCTCGCGCCTCCAAGATGGCCATAGGGATTACCTCTGGGTCTTCGTCCAGCCCGCGAAGCATGCGGGCCCGAGAGAAGACAGCGACGAGAGGAAGTACCAGGAAGACGCCCATTGATGCGAGCAGCCAGAGACGGACGGGAATGACCCGGGCGAACACCGACTTGTCATAGGCCAGCATTGTCAGCAGCCCGAAAAGCCCTGCGGCGAATGGCACGATGATCGCCAGCCAGTCGTAGCTGGCTACGCGTTTACTCGGCTTGACGCGGCGCCACAGGCCGATCGCGAACCCCGCGGCAAACGAGAGAGCGCAGGCAGCGGGCAGGGTCTTCAGGAAGACAACAAGCGCCACCAGTCCGAAAGGCGCATCGGATTGGTGCATAACCATATATGCTACTCCGTTCAGGGTAGATGAGTAACGCGGGCCAGATGCTCTCGGCTTAGTGGCAGTATACGGTACGGCCCGCTTGCCCGTCAAACAATGCTTCTCGTCTTCTTGAGCCTCTGCCTGGCAGGTATCCGGCGGCTGGCCCACGAAGCATGGCCTATAGAGATACTAGGAAGGTGAGCACGATGAAAGCACTCGCGATTTGCGGGAGTCCGCGAGCGAATGGGAATACGGAAATGCTGCTTCGGCGGTGCCTGGATAGGCTGGAGGCGAGCGGGATCGAGACACGGCTGGTGCTGCTGCGTGAGAAGACTATCGAGGGCTGCAATGCTTGTCGGGCGTGTGGGCAGCGCAAAGACGGCACCTGTGCGATCGGCACGGATGACTTCGCCGAGGTCTTTGGCTACATGTGCGAGGCAGATATCATCGTGGTCGGCTCGCCAGTCTACTTCGGCTCAGCGACGCCGGAGATGATGGCTTTGCTGGACCGTGCGGGCTATGTTGGTCGGGCGAATGGCAATGTGTTCTCCCGCAAGATCGGCGGGCCTGTCGCGGTCGCTCGCAGGGCGGGGCACAACTTCACCTACGCTCAGCTTATGTACTGGTTTATGATCATGGACATGGTCGTGCCGGGGTCCAGCTACTGGAATGTCGGCCTCGCGCTTGAGGCAGGCAGCATCGAGAATGACCAGGAGGCTCTGGCGACCATTGACCGCTTCGCCGATAACCTGGCGTGGTTGGGAGGGAGACTCCTTCAGCCTTGACAGTGGGCCTGTTCCGATGCTAATATCCAGTTAGTGAGCGCGGCCATGGACGCGTGGCCGCGCGCCTGTTCTTCGCGAGGTAATGGCGTGAAACGCGAGCCGCTCGTGCCCCTGGACAACCGCAAGCAGTTCATCCTCAAGGCGATCGTGAACGACTACGTCCGCACCGCCGAGCCCGTGGGCTCGCAAGCGATCGCGGGACGTTACTCGCTGGGAGTCAGGTCGGCAACCATCAGGAACGAGATGGCCGAGCTGGCAGAGATCGGCTACCTCCGCCAACCCCACACCTCCGCCGGGCGTATCCCCTCTGACATGGGCTACCGTTTCTACGTGGACCGACTGATGGACGGTGAGGGCTTGCCCTTGACCGAGGCGGCCAGTGCCAGACAGCGGCTGATGCCCCGCCGAGCCGAGGTCGAACTTATCATCGAGCAGACCTGCCGTGTCCTGGCCGATCTTGCCCACTACACCTCGCTCGCAACTCAGCCAAACCTCAAGGAAGCGATCATCAAGCACGTCAGCATCGCTAACGTTGCCCCGGGCCGGGTGCTGGCTGTTGTCGTGCTGGATAACGGCTCCGTTGTGCACGAATTGATCGACATCGGCATGCACAAGCCAACGGATGCCGTGGCCGCGACGAACTACCTCACAAGCCGCCTGAGTGGTCGAAACGCATCGGCTCTGGGAACAGGCATCCTGCCGGAGACCGAGAGCCCCCGCGAGATGCGGGACCTGCTGGTGAAGGTCCAGGAGTTCGTGAGCCGCGATATCAACTCAGTGGATGAGACTAACGTCCACTTCGAGGGCACCAGCTATATCATGCAGCAGCCGGAGTTCAAGAACCTGGATCGGCTGGAGGCTGTTCTCTCGGTTCTCGACCAGCGCGGCCCGCTGTGGCGGCTGTTTTCCTCGATCATGGCGCAGGGCGTGACGGTTGTGATCGGTGGCGAGAACCCCCTGGGTGAGATGTGCGACTGCAGCTTCGTCGGGGCCAAGTACAGGATCGGCGGTCGAGTCGCCGGCACCATCGGTGTAATGGGACCGACCCGCATGGACTATCGCCGAGCAGTCGCCGCCGTGCAGCTGATGGTCTCCAGCCTCGAAGAACTCCTCAATATCCTCAGCGTGGCTTAGCGCAAGCGCAATTACGAATTACGAATTGCGAATTACGGATGGAGAGCCTCCCCTATGCGCAATTCGCAGCTGCTACTTCGTAATTATTGTTTCGCCCGCTTCAGTCGTATCCCACAGCTGTCTGATCTTGTCCCGGCTCATGACGAGGTAGTCATCGTCGTCGCCGAAGACCTCGACGGTGATCGTGCCGTCGTAGTTGGCGTTCTTGAGCAGGCGGACGGTCTTGAGCCAGTTGATCGTGCCTACGCCTAGCGGCAGATGCGTATCATCCTGTCCGCCGCGGTTGTCCGAGACGTGGACGTGCATCAGACGCGGGCCGAAGTTGGAGAGCAGTTCCTCGGAGCGGTTGTGGGGCGTATCGAGGTTGGCGTGTCCAATGTCCAGCAGGAACCCTGCCTGGGGCACAGCCTCCAGCATCGGCTTGAGCTGCGGAACCTGGCTGAAGTGGGGCATGTTCTCCACCATTACCGTTACGCCGAGCTCCAGGCCAAGGTCGACCAGACGAGCGAGCATCTCCACGTTCTGGCCGATGATCCATTTCTCGTCGTGAAGCGGCACGCGCGTGTAAGGGTGGAGGTTCATGCGGTCGATCTCGAGGTCACGAAAGACGCGCATGCAGCGCTCAAACTCTCGAAACGCTGCCTCCCTGAACTCGGGAAACGCCGAAGCAACCGGCAGATACCACGCAGTGTGCCCGACAGCCGACATCCCCGCCGCGTCCAATGCCTTCCTGATCTTGCGAACGCTGACATTGGCCGAGTATGTCTCATCTGGCTCGAGCGTCAGATCAAGGAACTCAAAGCCCAGGTCGGAGAAGACCGCGATCTCCTCGGTCACGTCGATCATGGGGTTGTTCATAGCGCCGAGTTGCACTCCAGGTCCCCCCTGTGATGCAGCCACGGATCGAGGAGTCTCTCCCGGTCCGCTACATTGGTGTTCGGCTTGCACTGGTCCTGGCGCTCCCTGAGCGCCGCACGCACATCGTCCGGAACGCAGTCGGTCGAGCAGGGATACTGCCAGTCCAACACGTTAACCAAGCCGGCAAGCAGCAGCCAATGCTCATCGAGTAGGTCAATCAGGCGATGCCAATCCAGCTTTGTGCATTGGCTGCGGATGATACGCATTATGTCGGGCCAATCGCATCGGTGGCGGTTGATGACGAAGATCTTCATCCAGATGAGCTCTTCCAGCGGGATGAACCTAACGTCCACATCCAGGAACCGGCCTCTTGGGGCTCGCCTCAACCAATCCGGCTGCACGTAGTTCGCGAGGTTGGCGAATCGCCAGATCACGTCAACGATCAGCCCGTCTTTGCGGGCGTGGTAGATCCAATCTTTGTCGCCTTCGCCCTGCTCGCCCATGTCAACAAAGCCGATTCCGTCCAGCACATCGCGTGCTTGCTCTACTTTTTCGTGGACGACGTAAATATCCAGGTCATGCGTACTTCGCCACCAGTCTGTATAATAGTAGACACCAAGCGCGCCACCGAGCATGTAGTCTATGCCGGAGTTGTTCAATGCTATGAGCGCTTCCCTGTACAGTTCGCGCTCTTGAGGAGTCAACACACCGTCCATATGGGACTGTTACCCTCCGCGGCGGGGCCGGGAAACGAGGCGCGGCGGCCAGCCAGCGCGAAGGTGATGGACCGGTGTGCCTGGAATTGGAAACATGTCAGCCCCATAGATGGAGGTCACTGGATTGCAGAAGAGGTCATGGATCATTGCGTCTGCCCTGACGCTTATAGCGGTGCTGCTTCTGGGCTATGCGGCATCGGCCAAGAGAACGTCCAAGTACATTGGAAGCTCGGAATGCCTTGTTTGTCACGAGGACAGCCATCCCGCAATAGTCGCCGCGCACGCGAAGACGAAGCATCGACTGGCGATGACCGATGCCGCCAAGAAGCCGGCTGCGATTGTTGCTGTGTTCGATGAGGATTCGCCATTCAAGAAGAGCGACGTCAGATACGTCCTCGGAACAGGCACAGTCTATCAGGACTACCTGGACAAGGACCTGAAGCTTCTGCCTGGCAGGTGGCTGGTCAAAGAGAAGAAGTGGACCCAAGCCCAGCAGGTCGATGCAGTGACGCAGTGCGTCGGATGTCACGTCACCAACTTCGAGCCTGAGGCCAAGACCTGGACAGAGCTGGGAGTCGGCTGCGAGGCTTGCCACGGCTCGGGCGCGGCCCACTCCGAGAGCATGGAAGCCAAAGACATCGTCAACCCAAAGAACCTGGACGTCAAGAAGCAGAACATGATCTGCGGGCAGTGCCATTCACAGGCAACAGACGGTTCCGGCAAGTATGCGTTCTCGCCGAAGTTTGTGCCGGGCCAGGAACTGGGGCAGTTCTTGAAGCTCAAGGAAGTCTGTGAAGGCGCGCCTAACGCTCAGTACAACACATTCCTGACGAGCAAACACGCATCCACAGGCAGCACCTGCGTCACCTGCCACGACAGTCACGGCGACAAGGCAAAGGCTGCGTACCAGCTTCGGGCGCCTATCAACACCGGCTGCCTCGGCTGCCATAGCGTGCAGATCGGAGAGACCAAGGCCGTGGTGGACCTCAAGACCCATGCACCCGATGCTGACGCGGACGCGACCTGCGCCACTTGCCACATGCCGGGTGGCTCGCACGCGTTCAAGAAAGCAACCGGCACCGCGGTGAGCGACTAGACGTCAATTGGGCGTTAGGGGACATGGATGTCCCCCAGACGTGGGTCCAGCACGTGACGTGCAGGACCATCAGGACCGTCGGATCGCCAAGCTGAACTAGTGATGTGGATAGAGCGTATCAATAGTATGTTTCTTCGTGTTAAGCCTGTCGTCCTGAGCCTGTTTCTGGCCTTTGTCTTCGCTGTCTCGACTGCCGCGGAACCGGTCACCAAGCAGCTTGCGACCGGTGTGACCCTTGTCCAGATCGTCGACACCAATCCGCAGTATCCCCTGGTTATCAATCAGGTCGCCGTTGATCTGGCGTGTCCTGGTGTCGAGGTAAGAGCCGCGCTTGGACAGGACATCGTCTACGCAGATGACTCGACTAAGGGCCGTGAGATCATCAGCACGCTCACTGGCCGCCGCAAGGCAACGGTGGGACTGAATGCCGATTTCTTCCCCTTTACGGGCGATCCCCTTGGTATCTGCATTGTCGATGGAGCGATTGTGAGTGAGCCTCCTGGCAACCGCGCCGCCGTGGCCATAAATGCCGACAGGAGCGTGTTCTTCGATATTCCTGGTTGGAGCGCATCGCTCACGGCCGCCAATGGCCAGTCGTGCAGGATCGACGGCATCAACCGTATCCGCGACACTGGCCAAATCGTCATCTACACCGACAAGTTCGGGGCCAGCACGCGCAACAAGTTCAAGGCGACAGAGATCGTCTGCACCACGGACGACCTTCCCATCAAAGCAGGCAAGACGATCAAGCTGACTGTGAACGAGGTCAGGAACGACGCAGTCGATACTCCAATCCCGCCGGGCGGGGTGGTGATCTCCGGCGGAGGGGTGGGTGCTGCATTTCTGAAAGACAACATCACGGTAGGCGACGTCATAACGGCCTGCGTCAACATCAAGAGCGCAACGGACCGCGACTGGGCGAATGTCCAGCAGTCGGTTGCGGGTGGGCCGTGGCTGGTGCGCGATGGCAAGGAGTGGATCGATTACCCTGCAGAGGGGTGGGAGCGCAGCTTTGCAGTCACAAGACACCCTCGAACCGCTGTCGGGTTGACAGCCGACAACAAGCTGCTTCTGGTGACCGTCGATGGGCGGCAGATGATCAGTGGGGGCATCAGCCTGTCTGACCTCGCCACTCTGATGATCCGGCTTGGAGCGATCACAGCGATCAACCTTGATGGCGGAGGTTCGACCACGCTCTCAGTAAGGGGCACTGTCACCAACAGTCCGTCGGAAGGCATCGAGCGCCCCGTGGCGAACGGGCTTATTGTTTGCGCGCCGCAAGCCGTTTGCGAGGCAGTGCCCAAACTGGCTATCACGGGTATAGCGGGCGACGTTCCGTCGGGTCCTGGGATGCTCCTCGGCCTCGTCTGTGGCGATGAGGCCAGGCCGCTCACAGCCGACGAGCTTAAGGACGTGGTCTGGGGAACAACCCGAGGCGTGGGCTTCGTAAATCAGAGTGGCTACTTCACGCCGATCAAGGCGCGCCGGGGTAAGGTGACGGCGCTCGTGGGATCGCAGTTGGTATCACTCGATGTCAATGTAGTCCCTGGCGCCCCCACCAAGCTGACAGCCGCCCTGACGCCTGATAATACTGACCCCCTCCGCGCTATCCTGACAGTCAAGGCCGCTGATGTGAACGGAAACCGGGTAGTCACAGGGGATGTTTCGGTGACTGTAACGGGCGGAAAGCCAGACCTCGACCTGGGGCCTATCGCCGCCAATGGCGAGTTCACGGTCGGCATCACGTGGGACCCCTCGGTACCGAACCGAGGAGTCAGAGCGGCGATTGGCGAAGTGTGCACGGAAGTGAAAGTGAAGTAGGAGAGACTGAATGAAGACGAAGCTCATCGTTATTATAGCTCTAGTTGTTGCTGCGGCGGCTATTACAGTGCTGACTGTGGGACGCCCCTCCGCCCCCGTGAGGCCGGTGCAGGCCTGGCAGCTCCTGTCGAAGGGTACCTACCGGGCAATGGGAGTCACAGACCCATTCCTGTCCTGGACCCCTGATTCCAGATCAGTAGTCTTCTCCGTTTTCGCCCTCAAGTCCCAGCGCAACAGGCTGTTCCGGTGGAAAGTGGGGGAGAATGATCTGGAGATGGTGGTCGGGGGAACCTCTCCCAACTGCGTAACCGACGACGAGTTTTTGTACCTCTGCAGTTCGCCGAAGACCATTTTCAAACGCAGTCTCTCCACTGGCCGTGACGTGGAGGTTGGCGCCGCACTGAAGAAGCTTGATACTTGGCCGCGGGTCACCGCATTTGCCTACATGCCCGAACGTCGATCGGTGGCGCTGAGGACTTTGGAGTTCACGCAGTTCCCCATGCTCGGCGTTGAGGAGTATGACCTCTCCGGAAAGTACCTCGGGCGAGTCGAAAGCAGGACCAGTGAGGGAATCGTCGATCAGAGCTTCAGCCCCGACGGCTCGGAGTCTGCGATCATGGTGCAGAACCAGCCAAACGAGCCGATATCTCTCAGGCTTGTCAAAGGCGATGCTCTGGCCGGCAAAGAGTTGGCCAATGGCCCGCACATCGGCGCGGTGGCGTGGTCACCGGACGGCAGGTCGATTGCATACGGCGATGGAAAGACCGTCGTGCTGCTGGACTCGGAGGGCAACAAGAAGGCCATTGTCGGTGTCTTTGGCGATCCTGATGACCGAACCGACCGGCGTGCTGTCACCAGGCTGAGCTGGTCCCCCAACAGCCAATACCTGGCTGCCTTCGTGTATGCCTGCGACAAGGAAGGCGATTACCCTCTGTACTACGTGCTGGACATGTCGAAGGTCAAGTAGTCAGGGGCAGTTCAGTTAGACGACCACTACACACCACGTCAACTCACAGCCTACTAGGAACAAACAGGAGGACATCGATGCATAGAAGGTCCGTATGTCTCTTTGTGGTCTTGTTCAGTAGTCTCTGCATAGGAACACTGCAGTTGGCGGTTGCTGGGTTTGACTACGCTGCTACCATACCGGCTGGCTACGGATCGCGGGCGGTGCTCCATGTGGACTACGGAAACTCTCCTGCAAAGATCCGAGTGGAATGGGGACACGGTGGCTCAGAGAGTGACTTCCGATCACCAGCATCCGTGACTAACATGCGAGTTGTCGGAGACGGCTTCTACTTCATCGACGCCGTCGCCGATACCATCAAGCTGTTCAGGTCTCCGGGAACGCTCGTGTGGGAAACGCAGCCCTTCGAGAACCTTGGGTATTACGCCGTGGATTCCAACGGCGGAGTATACCTGGCTTGGGGCGCTGGCCTGAACAACCTATCCTATCTGGATGGAAACGGGAAGCTCATTTGGACAAGAGACCAGAGTGATGTTCTATCGGGAGGTAAGCTACGGGAATCCGGGCTGGACTCCTGGTTTCCGCAGTTCGGTTGGCTCGAATGGACACGCTATGGGTTGACTGCCAAGGTGATCGGCACGGGCAAGGATGGCAAGCAACACGAGTATGCGGTGCTGATTAGCCAGCGTGGCGAAATGGACAAGGTCTTGCCTGGAACAGTGGTCGACTCTGATGGGAATGTCTGTGAGCCGTCCGCGAACA
>CAZFYZ010000017.1:0-19282 GCA_964523735.1 uncultured bacterium
GCCCCGCCACATTATCAGACAGACAAGCCCAATCATACAAGAAATCTGCTTTTCGGCATCTGCCAAGAACCCCCGCAAAAAGCAGATTTCTCGCGCTACTCGAAATGACACCCGCAGATGACCGAACTCCTACTTCGTGTTCAGTTTGCCTGCAGATGGGGTAAGATCAGCTCTGCCACGGGCTTCGGAACCCCTCAGGCAGGCAAAGCGTATGATAGGACGAGGTTGCTCTTGCGTGTGAGGGGGTTTCGGCCGATAATGGTCGTGTCGGAGGGCTGTATTGGCAAACAACATCAAGGATCTCTTGGCTGAGGTATCTGAACTCAAGGATAAGCTCCAGCGCGCTCAGCGGCAGGTGTCCGGGCTAAGGCAGAAGGGCAAGTACCTCGAGCTGCAGTATGAGGACTCGCGCTCGCGCGAGAAGAACACAAACGACCTCATCATGGAGCTTCTCGAGAGGCAGCGCGAGCTGAACGTGATGCTCAACAGGGCGAACATCATGCTCAACCGCACTCAGGAGACCATGGCGCTGACCTCGGTCGAGTTCAATGAGATGGCAAAGGCGCTGCCCGAGCCCAAGAAACAGGAGTGGGCGGATCGAGTCGCCCGCATCAACGAGCTTTTCAAGAAGAGCGGGGTGGAGGACGCCGAAGTAGTGGGCCTGCAGGGGACGAATCCTCCTCCGCTCACGGAGTCTCTGGACACGAACGAACTCCGACAGGAGTCTGAGCAGACGTTCCACAAAGCGTCTGTCTGGGATTCGCCAAGACAGTCGGCCCCTCCGGAAGTCCACGCGGAACCTGTCGAAGAAGAGCCATCTCAGCCACAGATACGCGTGCAGGAACCAGAGCTTGTGGTAGTGGACGCGGCCGCCGCGCCGGATCACGAGTCTGTATCCGACGTCTCGGACGCCCCGGTCTTCGCGCCCCGCCGCAAGTCGTGGTGGCGAAAGGCCGGTTAGCACTACATCCTCTCAACGCTCCACCCCGCTTCTAGCGTCTGCCTCATCGGCGCTCATCCTCTTGTTTGGTAGTATCTTCGCCATCTTGAGCCTGTCTCAGGACCCCATCCACCTCCGCCTTCGTACGGATTGAGCGGTCAGAAAACATTGACAAGCAGGGGTTCACGCGGATATAATACCAGGGTTGACGGGAGTCCCTATGGCACGCGATGACGCGCCGATAGAGAGGTCTGGAAGCAAGTCCAACTCTAAGGCCCCGGCTCACTCACTGGAGACTAACGTCCAGTTTGTAAAGGGCGTAGGGCCACGGTTGGCCGCAATCCTGAGTAAGCTGGGCGTTTTTAGTGTACAGGACCTCTTGTACTACTTTCCCAAACGCCACGAGGACCGGACGAAGTTCGTTCGAGTGGCCGATCTGCAGCATGGGGAGCAGGCGACGATTTCGGGGACAGTGATCGCGGCGGATAATATCTACACGCGCGGGTCGCTCGTTCTGACCAAGGTCGCGGTGGATGATGGCTCCGGCGTTGTCGCGCTGACGTGGTTTAACCAGAAGTTCCGCAAGGAGCAGTTCCTCAAGATGAGGGGCCGGCGGGTTGTGGCCTACGGGACCGTCGCCGCTGACCGCTGGGGCTTTGAGATACCCAACCCCGAGTGGGAGATCGAATCCGGTGAGATCGATCCGCTGTCGAGCGGTCGGTGGGCTCCGGTTTATGGTCTGACCGAGGGGTTGTTCCAGAGCCAGGTCCGCAAAGCCGTGCAGACGGCGATCGACCGGTATCTGTCGTTCGTGCCGGAGACACTGCCGGAGGAGACGCGGGACCGGCTCGACCTGATGGACGCGCAGGACGCTATCAGGAACATTCACTTTCCTGAGAGCGAGGCGGCGCTCGATGCGGCGCGGAAGCGGCTGGTTTTTGAGGAGCTGTTCCTGCTGCAGCTCGCGCTGGCGATGCGCAAGCGGGGGATCGAGGCTCCCGGGCGGGGGATCGAGTTCAAGCTGCCCAAGGGGTTCTTCGAGGAGCTCCGGCAGATTCTGCCTTTCGAGCTGACCGGCGCACAGAAGCGGGTGATCAAAGAGATCGCGCGCGATATGTCGAAGCCGATCTGCATGAACCGCCTGCTGCAGGGGGATGTCGGGTCGGGAAAGACGGCGGTTGCGCTGGCGGCTATGCTGATCGCGGTGAAGAACGGCTATCAGGCCGCGCTGATGGCGCCGACGGAGATTCTGGCCGAGCAGCATTACCTTGGGATATCGAGCCTGGTCGGCAATCTGGACGTGCTGGGCATCCACGTAAGCTTGCTCAAGGGCAGCCTGCGATCGAAGCAGCGGCAGGATGCTCTGCGGCAGATAGCCTCGGGTGAGGCGCATATCGTTATAGGCACTCACGCTCTGATACAGGAGGGCGTCGAGTTTCATAAGCTTGGGTTGGTGATTGTCGACGAGCAGCACCGGTTTGGGGTGATGCAGCGGGCCGCGTTGATGGATAAGGGCCTGACGCCGGATATGCTCGTGATGACAGCGACGCCGATCCCGCGCACATTGACATTGACAGTATATGGTGATTTGGATGTGTCGATCATCGACGAGCTTCCGCCCGGCCGCAAGCCGGTGAAGACGCATTGGAAGCAGATCGGTGAGCGCAAGCGGGTCTACAAGGCGCTGCGGACGCTCATCGATCAGGGCAAGCAGGCGTATGTGGTCTGCCCGCTGATCGAGGAGAGCGACAAGCTCCAGGTGCGCGCCGCGACTGACTTGGCGGAGTTCCTGCAGAATGAGATGTTCCCGGACCTCAAGATCGGCCTCCTGCACGGGCAGATGAAGACCGACGAGAAGGACGCCGTGATGAAGGCGTTCAGGGCCGGCGAGGTTCAGATACTCGTATCGACCACTGTGATCGAGGTCGGCGTCGATGTGGCGAATGCGACTTGTATCGTGATCGAGGACGCTGACAGATTCGGTCTGGCGCAGTTGCATCAGCTCAGGGGCCGGGTCGGGCGAGGCGACGAGCAGTCGTTCTGCGTGCTGATCTGCGAAGGGAACAGCGAGGACTCGATCAAGCGGATGCAGGTTATGTCAGCGACGACGGATGGTTTTGTGATCGCTGAGGAGGACCTGAAGCTGCGCGGCCCAGGCGAGTTCTACGGCACGAAGCAGAGCGGATTGGCAGGGATGAAGATCGCCGACATCTTCCGCGACGTACCGATCCTGGAGGTCGCCCGCAAGGAGGCCTTTGACCTGATCGACAAAGACCCCGAACTCAAGAACCCGGCATTCAGGATGCTGAGGCGGGATCTGGCGAGGAAGTACGAGGGGCTGCAGTTGGTGACGGTGAGTTAGCGGAGAGCCTATGATGCGGAGTATTGGCAATTCGCCAGCCAAGCACCACACTTGCGCCCGATGCGGGTCAGACAGGGTAGTGAGGGTGCGGTTTGTAATCAGCTTCAGCGCCGCACTGTGGTATTTGATCGCGGCTCTGGCGGCTTGGCAGACTCCCGTATTCATTCGGAGAGTTGGCAATCTTCGCGCCGCACCAGTGTGCTATGTGATCTGGATCGCGTTCATCGCTTCTTGTCTCCTCCTCGCGACATTTGAGCTATGGAGAGACATTGGGCATTGGTGGTATGAGTCGGATCTGCGCTGTCGAGAATGCGGCCATAGGATGCAAAGGCGGGGGGACGGTTCAGTAATTGGAGAGGACGCTTTCTGATCGGTTGATGAGCAGAACACCGCGCAACTGCGGACGAATGCCGGAGGCTAACTAGAGTCCGGTCGATGAAGGAGGGCAGCTGTGAAGCTACTATACCTAGTCCTAGGTTGCTGTGTTGCGGTCTGCGCCCTGGAGCTTGTCAGGCGCACTGTCTGGCTGTGGCGGAGCCTGAGCCAGCGCAAGAGGGTCGGGAACCTGATGCAGGCTGTCGGCGCAGCCGCATACGCTTCCTGGATGCTCTTGCTGCAGAAGGGCGTGTGGTGGGACCCGTTTCCCGTGTTTATCGCGGGATGGATAGTATGGTTTGCAGGCACACTCATCGGCGCTCCCGACGAGTGGCGAAAGCCCATCCGCTTCCCGCGCTTTCGCCGTCGATGAATGACTATCCTGGCCGCTTGACCAATCGGGAGTTTCTGTCGTTCTCTTTGACGTTTCTTGTCCAGATGAAGATCGCGCAAGGCGGTTTCACCGCGCTGTTTCGTGGCGCAAGGCAACACTTGGGGGAGGCTGAAACATGAAGAAGGTTCTGTTTGTAGTACCGTTCGTGATTGCGCTTCTCGTGGGGTGTGAGTCGGGGAGCAGCTACGTCAAGGTCTTTCAGGCTGATGAGCGCTCGACATGGCGGGCGACGCTGGCTGCGGTCAGAGTTTATGCACGGCCTCAGCAGGTGTCGGTGAATGAGGTGGAGCACACGATCGTCATCAGGAACATCCATCGAAACGATGCGCTCGCTTACGACTCGAGGGATGGTCGACACGACCGTGGGCGGCATCGGCGGATGTGGAACGCGGAGATCAATGTCTACCAGAAGGACCAGCGTCCCGCTGATGAGAGGCGCGACCCGCGACACCAGCAGACATATGTGCGAGTGAAGTATGATAGCGCCGGCGGCGAGTCGCCTGACAAGGGAGCGATCGAGGAGTTCATGGGCACCATCGAGCGCGAGCTGGAGTGGTACCTTGGTCATGGCTTCGACCGCCCCGAAGACCGCGCGCCTGGAGACGAGGCGAGGTAGATGAAGCCTGAGGGCCCGAACAATGCGCCAGTTGTCTTTCTGAAAGCGCTGGTCTTCGGTCTGGTATGGGTCAACCTATGCTGGCTCGGTTTTTCTCTGGTACACCGTACGCCTTGGGGTATGCCATTCTTGGGCGCAATCGGACAGCCGTATGCCTGGCTGGGCGTGCTGAATCTGTTCGCCATCGTGGTTGCAGTGGTCGTCGCCGCAATGTCGCGTCTTGTGAGTGCAGAAGTTGAGTTGGCAGACAAGGACGCATTTGTTGGCCAAGCTACGGAAGCGATGATCAAGATGCAGTGGAAACCCGTCTCATCAGACGGGAACACGCTCACATTCAACGCGGGATTCCCGCATAGTCTGGTTGTCGATTCGTTAGTTGTGCATATCCGCGGCGAACAGGCCAGAATCGTTGGGCCGAAGTCAATAGTGAAGAACTTACTGAAGTCAACCGGCGCGCAGCCGATAGCTCAAAACTCATAGCTCACAACTTATAACTGTGAAAGCAGTTCTGGTGTTTACGGGCATCCCGAGGTTCTCTTTCGGGCGGCGATTCGGAGATCGCGCCCGATCATTGATAAAGGGAGGCGCTGAATGCGGGATATTCTGATTTCTGGTGCCAGTCTGGCTCTCGGCGCGTTGCTCGCGGCATCCGGCCTGTCGAGCATCAAAGAGCGGCGCCCGTGGTATCAGGTCGTCGGGCTGCTCATCGGGTCGTTTGGATACATGTCGTTCGGGGTCGGTGTGGCGACCATTGGACTATACAGATCGTTGCCCTTGGGCCTTGTCGCTGTAATGGCCACAAGCCTGCCCGCGTTCGTGGACGCGTTCAGGGGAGTCTCGCTCAGGAGTCTCTTCCCGACGTTCTTTGGCAGAAGCAGAACGTGATCGCGGTGAGCGGTTAGCTAAACAAAAACTCACAACTCAAAACTATGAAAGCTGTTTATCCCGGAAGCTTTGACCCCGTGACCTGCGGGCATTTGGATATTGTTGAGCGTGTGGCCAAGACCTTCGATGAGGTCGTGGTCGCGGTCGCGGTCAATATGGAGAAGTCGCCGCTGTTTTCGACGGAAGAACGGGTCGAGATGCTGCGGGCGTCATGTGCCCACATTCCAAACGTAGAGGTAGACTTTTTCCGTGGTCTTACGGTAGACTATGTAGAGCGGCAGGGAGCGAAGGTAATAATACGATCGCTGCGGGCCGTTTCCGATTTTGAGTTCGAGCTTCAGATGGCGCTGATGAACAAGCGCCTGAACGATAGCATCGAGATGCTGTTCATGATGACCGGCGCGGATTACTCGTTCCTCAGCTCGAGCCTTATCAAAGAGCTTGCGGAGCTTGGGGCGCCGCTGCATGGATTGGTACCCGAATGCGTTGCGGCGAAGCTAGTGGAGAAGCTTCGACCGAAGAGAGCGTAGTGTCCGATCTGGGTATCGGACTTGCTAAGTGGAAGGGCAGGCCGGAACAGAGTCCGGCCACTACGAAACATCGAGGGCGGGAGGCGGAAGACGTATGAGCCAGGAGCAGACTGTGATCAGGAGGCCGGCGTTCCTGAACAATGGCAACTCGCAGGAGGATGTCCTGAGGTTGCTGGACTCGCTGGAGGACTTAGTCGAGGACTCGCACCAGTTCATGGGCAAGGTCTGGGCGATGGACCTCGAAGAGTTCCACATGCGCATCAACAAGATCAGGGCCTCGCTGCCGGACGAGGTCAGGCGCGCAAGCAGAGTAGCGATCGATAGTGACAAGATTGTCTCAGCCGCCAAGGAAGAGGCCGAGGTGATCAGCGAGCAGGCCACAGAAGAGGCCACTCGCGTGGTCGAAGAGGCCAGACAGATGGCCACCAAACTCATCGATACGAGCGAGATCAACCGGCTCGCCAAAGCGCAGGCTCAGGAGCTGATTTCTGCTGCCGAAGCTGCTTCGAGAGAAACCCGGCGCGGCGCTGATGAGTATGCCCGCGAGGTCTTGGCCTCGATAGAGAATCACCTGGCCAAGGTAATGGGAACCCTGCAGAAGGGGCGCGAGAAGCTCGAGGCGCGCATGAGCGCCCAGACGATGTCCGAGCCGATCATTCCCGCCGGGCGGGGAATCAGAAGGTAAGTTTGAACGTTAGCAAGTTGGAAAGTTAGAAAGTTGGGATGGGCGAGGCGTTTGCAGCTTGGGCTGCAACGTTCAAACGTTCCAACATTCTAACTTAACCATCCCTCCAGGTATCCTACCTGGAGACCGATCCTGGAACCACCTCCAGGTAAGATACCTGGAGGGATGAGAGCGTGTACGAGGGATAAGATGCCGAACGTAATGGAGACTGTCTACGCTAGAGCCATAGCAGCGAAGAAGCGGATCACGCTTCCGGAGGCTGATGATGTCCGCACGGTCACTGCCGCGCAGAAGATCATCGAGCAGGGGCTGGCTGAGGTCATACTGATCAATTCCGAAGAGAAGATCGCGGCCGCTTCCGCGCAGGCGGGCATTGCCGTGCCCAAGTGCCGGATCGAGGACCCCGCGAAGTCTCCTCTGCGGGAGAAGTACGCAAGCGTCTTCTACGAGATGCGCAAGCACAAGGGGATCACCCCGGAGAAGGCGTTCGAGATTGTCTCCGACCCGCTCTACTTCGGATGCATGATGGTGCACGAAGGGGAGGCCGATGGCCAGGTCTCCGGCGCAACGCACTCGACCGCAGATACCGTCCGTCCCGCGCTTCAGATCCTCAAGACTGCTCCGGACTGCAAGCTGGTCTCGAGCTTCTTCGTCATGATCGTCCCGAACTGCGAGTACGGCGAGAACGGCGTGTTCATCTACGCGGACTCTGGGTTGGTGATCAACCCGAACGCGGATGAACTCGCTGAGATCGCAATCCAGAGCGCGAAGACAATGCGGACACTTCTGGGCTTTGAGCCGCGAGTGGCGATGCTCTGCTTCTCGACCAAGGGCAGCGCGTCTGACCCGATCGCGGACAAAGTGATCGAGGCGACCCGCATCGCCAAGGAGCGGCGGCCGGATATCCTGCTGGACGGCGAACTGCAGGGCGACGCGGCGCTGGTCGAATGGATCGGGCAGAAGAAATCTCCCGGCAGCCCCGTCGCAGGCAAGGCCAACGTTCTGATCTTCCCAGACCTGAACGCCGGAAACATATGCTATAAGCTTACGGAGCGACTAGCAAAGGCCGACGCCTACGGCCCGGTCCTTCAGGGCCTTCGAAAACCAGTCAATGATCTCTCCCGCGGCTGCAACGCCGACGACATAGTCAACGTGGCGGCAATCACCGCGGTACAAGCGATAGAGGAGTAGGTAGTTGTGAGTCGTGAGTTCTGAGTTATGAGTTGACCAGGCCCAACTCAAAACTCAAAACTCACAACTCATAACTCGCATTTGCGATGAAGATCTTAGTTTTGAATAGCGGTAGTTCGTCTCTCAAGTATCAGTTGATCGATTCGGAGAGCGAGGAAGTCCTGGCGAAGGGCCTTGCGGAGCGGATCGGCGTAAAGGGAGGCGGCGGTAAGATCAAGCACGAGTCGTCCTCGAACGGCGTGACCGAGGTTAACGTGGACATGGGCAACCATGAGCAGGCCATGGACCACGTTTTCGAGTTGCTCACAGACCCCGAGAAGGGCGCCGTCTCGAGCGTGAAAGATATCTCGGCAGTCGGCCACCGGGTCGTGCACGGAGGAGAGAAGTTCGTTGACTCCACACTGGTGGATGACGCGATTCTCGCGGAGATCGACAAGGTAAGTGTGCTTGCGCCGCTGCACAACCCGCCGAACCTGGAGGGCATTCGCGCCTGCATGAGGCTGATGCCCGGAGTGCCGCAGGTTGCAGTATTCGACACGGCGTTTCACGCGACGATGCCGGACTATGCCTATACCTACGCGCTGCCTTACAAGTATTACACCGACTACGGCGTGCGGCGTTATGGCTTCCATGGCACGTCGCATCGGTATGTGACTCGCCAGGCGCTGAAGATGCTCGAGGCTGAGGGCATGGACCCGGCAAAGACGCACATCGTGACATGTCACCTGGGCAATGGCTGCTCGATGGCGGCGGTGGTTGGTGGCAAAGTCGTCGATACCAGTATGGGTATGACTCCCGCTGAGGGGCTCGTGATGGGCACCCGCAGCGGCGACCTTGACCCGGCCATTCTGCTCTACCTGGCGCGCGAGTTGAAGGCCACCCCCGACGATATCGACAACCTGATCAACAAGAAGAGCGGGTTGCTGGGGGTCACGGGCATATCGAGTGATATGCGGGACGTCGAGCAGGCGGCGAGCGAGGGAAACAAGCTCGCTCAGCTTGCATTCGCGATCTTCTGCTATAGAATAAGGAAGTATATTGGCGCCTATGCTGCCGCGATGGGCGGACTGGACGCGATCATCTTCACCGGTGGTATCGGTGAGAACAGCACCGCCGTTCGCGCGAAGATATGCGAGAACATGCAGATACTGGGGCTGGAACTGGATGCTGAGAAGAACCGCACGATGAGAGGCCCCGCCGACATCAGCGCCGAGGGAGGCAAAGCGCGCATCCTGCTCGTGCCGACCAATGAGGAGCGCATGATAGCTCGCGAGACGGCGCAAGTTGTGGGACAGGGTTGAAACGTTAGAACGTTTCAACGTTTGAACGTTCAAACAGCCGAAGGCATGAAACTCGACCTTACAGAGATCGCTGTCAATCTTGGCAAGCGGATCAAGTATGATATAGACGAGCCGCCGATCACGGATTTCGACGGCACGCTCACGTGCGTCTCCCCGATCAAGGGTGAGATCACGTTCACCAATTCCGGCAGGCACATAGTGGCGCGCGGGAAGTTCAGGACGACTGTCGAGATCGACTGCACGCGGTGCCTGAGGCCGTTCAGGATGGACTTGGATCTTCCGATCGAGGAGGAGTTCCTGATCGCCGGGCATGTGCCGGATATGCCGGAGGAAGATATCGAAGAGGAAGAGGTCGAGGCCGAAGCCGAACCGATCTTCGTTGACAACCTCTTTGACCTGACAGAGCTTATCAGGCAAAGTATCCTGGTCGCTGTGCCGATCAAGACGCTCTGCCTGGAGGAGTGCAAGGGCCTTTGCCCTCACTGCGGAAAGAACCTTAACGACGGGCCGTGCGAGTGTCCGCCGGACCAAGACCCCGGGCCGTTCGCGGTCCTGGAGTCGCTTATCGAAGACGAGAAGTTAGAAGGTTAGGAAGTTTGAATGTTGGAATGCTGGGACCGATCATATCGGTCTGGCTTTCCAACCTTCGAACGTTCAAACTTTCCAACATTCCAACAGGAGACACAGATGCCTCTACCGAAAAGACGACATTCAAATCAGAGGACACGACTGCGCAGAACGCACTACAAGCTGAACGTGCCGACGGTCTCTGAGTGCCCGCGCTGCCATGCGGCGGCTATGCCGCACCACGTGTGCCCATCTTGTGGGTTCTACAACGGCCGCATGGTGCTGGTCATCAAGGAAAAGCAGAAGAAGGCCGAGTAGCTATCGACGCCCCCTGGAATGGGGGAGCGTGACGGCGCCCTCCACAGTCATCCCTCCCTATCCCTCCAGGTATGATACCTGGAGGGATAGGAATGATACCTGGAGGGATGACTGTGGAGGGCTGAAGGGATTCGCGCATGAAGGTTGCCGTCGACGCAATGGGCGGGGATTTCGCCCCTGCGGAGATAGTCAAGGGAGCAGTAGACGGAAGCCGGCTCCACGGCGTGGAAGTGATCCTCGTCGGTGATGAGAACCGGATCAGGAAGTTCATTCCGCCGGAATCTGTCAAATCCAGCAATATCAGCATTCACCACGCAGCGGAAGTCATCGAGATGGACGAGCATGTAGATGCCGTCCGGACAAAAAAGGATGCCTCCGTTGTCGTTGCCGCGTCTCTGGTCGCTGAGGGTAAGGCCGATGCTATGGTCAGCGTCGGCAATACCGCCGCGGCGATGGCCGTTGCCACATTACGCCTCGGGCGAATCAAGGGGATCGATCGGCCTGCGATCGCGACCGTCTGGCCGGGTAAGACAGGCCCGACTATACTCCTCGATGCCGGCGCAGTGGCTGATTGCTCGGTTAAGAATCTGCTGCAGTTCGGGGTCATGGGCAGCCTCTATGCAGAGAAGATCCTCGGCCTGTCAAGCCCGCGCGTCGCGCTGCTATCGATAGGCGAAGAAGAGGGCAAGGGCAACGAGATGGTGCGGCAGACCTATCCGAAGATGGCCGCCAGCGGGCTCAACTTTGTGGGAAACGTCGAAGGCAGGCACCTACTTGCGGGCGAGGCTGACGTGGTCGTGACCGATGGTTTCACCGGCAACGTCGTGTTGAAGGCGGCAGAGGGGCTGATCGAGCACGTCACGCATCTATTTGAGGACGACCTGAGGCGTCACCCACTGAACAAGATCCCTATGCTTATGCTCATCCCTTTGCTCAAGCGCGTCAAGAGGAAGCTGGATTACAGCGAGTACGGCGGCGCGCCTCTGCTGGGATTGAACGGTATATGCATCATAGGCCATGGGAGATCCAAGGCTCCTGCGGTCATCAACGCGGTCAGAGCGGCAAAAGACGCCGTGAACGCACGCTTCGTAGAATCGATCCACCGAGCAGTTGTCGGATAGGGAGATTGGGGCGAAATGGGCAGAGTCAACAACTCAGGAATCTTGAGCATCGCTTCGGCAGTGCCGGACAAGGCGCTGACGAATGCGGACATGGAGAAGATCGTCGATACGAGTGACGAGTGGATCCGCACGATGACCGGCATTTGCGAGCGCCGGATCGCCGATGAGGACAAAGCTACTTCAGATTACGCAGTCATGGCCGCTCGAAAGGCACTAGACCGGGCCGGGCTTCAGCCCGCCGACCTCGACCTTATCATAGTAGCCACATTCACCGGAGACAAACCACTGCCCTCGACCGCCTGTCTCGTCCAGGAAGCACTGGGGTGCAAGGGTGTGCCGGCGTTCGACCTCGCCGCCGCTTGCTCCGGTTTCGTCTACTCGCTGGCCACCGCGGATTCATTCATCAAGAGTGGAACCTATAGGCATATCCTCGTAATCGGCGCCGACATGATTACGCGGATCACGAACTGGACCGACCGCGCGACCTGCGTTCTCTTTGGAGATGGCGCGGGTGCGGCCATTGTGGGACCGGTTGAGGATGGTCAGGGACTTCTCGCCTTTGAGCTGGGGGCGGATGGCACCGGATCCAATTCCCTTAGGATTGACGCAGGCGGAAGCCGTACGCCCTGCACTCCCGAGAACCTGGCGGAGCACATGGACAAGATCAGCATGGAGGGCCGCGAGGTCTTCAAGTTTGCGGTCAAGATCCAGGGCGAAGCGACCGAGAGAGTTCTGGCTAAGTGCGGGATGACGACCACTGATATAGACATGCTCGTCCCGCATCAAGCGAACATCCGCATTGTCGAGTCGGCGATGAATCGCCTCGGACTCCCTGCGGAGAAAGTCTTTGTGAACCTGCAGAAATATGGCAACACGTCGGCCGCGTCGATTCCCATCGCTCTGGATGAGGCAGTGAGCGAGGGCAAGATCAAGAAAGGCGACACTATAGTCACCGTTGGCTTCGGCGGCGGGCTCACCTGGGCAGCGGGAGTGATGAAGTGGGTGTTCTAGAGGCAAAGAAGATCGCACTCGTGTTTCCCGGGCAGGGATCGCAGGGCGTCGGGATGGGCAAGGAGTTGGCGGAGAGTTACCCGGCTGCGGCCGATATCTTCGCGCAGGCCGATTCGGTCCTTGGATACTCGCTTTCGGATCTTTGCTTCAGTGGCCCTGAAGACGAGCTGAAGCAGACCATCAACACCCAGCCAGCCCTCTACACGACTTCTGCTGCGGCTTACGCGGCGCTCACATCACAATTCACAAATCAGAAATCGCCAGTTGCATGCGCCGGTCACAGCGTTGGGGAATACGCCGCTCTGTTTGCAGCAGGCGCAGTCTCGTTTGAGACCGGGCTGAAGCTTGTAAGGGCTCGCGCGCAGCTGATGCAGGCGGCGGCAGAAGCCAATCCGGGCGCAATGGCCGCGATACTGGGCCTATCGCCCGAGCAAGTGTCGCAGGCAGTCGCTAAGGCGGCTGATGCTGGGATTGTCGTTGCCGCGAACCTCAACAGCCCGATTCAGACGGTGATCTCCGGTGACGCTGCTGGTGTCGCGCGAGCTTCTGAGATAGCCTCGGAGATGGGCGCGAAGCGAGTCGTTCCGCTGAATGTCAGCGGGGGATTTCACTCGCCGTTGATGCAGGTTGCTGCTGATGGGCTCGCGGGTCCACTGGCATCTGCTAGTATTGTTGATCCGTCGGTTCCCGTTGTGGCCAACTTTACGGCGGACGCTGAGATAACCGCGGCACAGGTCCGTGAGAACCTTGCCAGGCAGATCACCGGCAGCGTAAAATGGGTCGATTCGGTGCGGAAGATGGTCGAGATGGGCACCGAGGTATTTGTGGAGCTTGGCTCCGGAAACGTGCTTGCTGGGCTCATCAAGAGGATTGCGCCGGAGGCTGAAGTCTATTCCGTTGGGGACAGAGCTTCTCTTGAAGCTCTGGTTGCGGCTTGAGGCCTGCCTTGACACGAGCAACCTCAGCCCAATAGAATAATGTCTGATTGTGGGGCAGCACAGTCTGCGCCCCGACGCACATATCCCAGAAGGAAGATACACTTGCTACTCGAAGGACAAGTTGCGCTGATTACCGGCGCGGGAAGAGCGGGCAAAGGCATCGGTAGATCCATCGCCCTCAGGCTCGCGAAAGAGGGGGCGAAGATCGCTATCGCGGATTTCGTGCCTGAGGCGGCTGACGCTGTCGCAGCCGAAGTCAAAGAGATGGGCGGGGAAGCTGTCGCCCTCTACGGCAGCGTGAGTGTGCCGGAGGACTGCGACAAAATGGTCCAGGGCGCGGTCGATGCGTTCGGCAAGATCGATATACTAGTCAACAACGCGGGGATCACCCGAGATAACCTCATCATGCGTATGAGCGAGTCCGAATGGGACAGCGTGCTTGATACCAATCTCAAGGGCACGTTCAACTGCACGAAGTCCGTAGCCAAGCTGATGATGCGCGAGCGCAAAGGCAAGATCGTCAACATGGCAAGCGTGATGGGGATTATGGGCAACGCCGGACAGGCCAATTACTCGGCCTCCAAAGGCGGCGTCATTGCCCTCACTAAGACGACCGCCAAAGAGCTCGGCTCGCGCGGCGTCAATGTGAACGCCGTTGCTCCTGGGTTTATCCAGACGGTAATGACCGAGGAGATGCCCGAAGAAGCCAAGCAGGGCATAGCGAACCAGATACCACTGAAGCGCCTGGGCACCCCGGATGACGTGGCCGAGGCGGTTCTGTTCTTGTGCAGTGAAGCGTCCAGCTACATCACCGGACAGGTGATAGCAGTGGACGGTGGAATGGTGATGTGACGGAGGCTTGAGGTTGTGACCTCGAGCTTCTGACTTCTGACTTCGGAAACAGGAGGTGTTAGGATGTCTACTACTCTGGACAGAGTGAAGAAGGTAGTTGTTGACAGGCTCAAGGTGAGCCCGGACGAGTGCACTGAGAATGCGTCGTTCGTTGATGATCTTGGCGCGGATTCGCTGGATGTCGTCGATCTCGTAATCGGTTTTGAGGACGAGTTCGAGGTACAGATACCGGACGAGGACGCTGAGAAGATCCAGACAGTTAAAGCAGCAGTTGACTACATCGATCAGAAGATCGCTGAGTAAGCCGAGCAGACTCAATCACGAAAGCACGAAATACGGGAAAGCACGAAATCACCTTTCTGTGTTTGCTCCCCTTTTCGTGCTTTCGTGATAAGATGACGGTCGCTTGTTTCAGTCGATGGACATGGCAGAGGGCTGAATGCAGGATAGAAGAGTTGTGGTAACCGGCCTTGGGGCGATTACGCCTCTAGGCAAGACGGTTGATGAATACTGGAGTGCGATCATCGAGTGCAAGAACGGGATTGGCCCGATCACGCACTTTGACGCGTCGCAGCACTCCACAAAGATAGCTGCCGAGGTCAAAGACTTCGACCCCAGCGAGTATATGGACGCCAAAGAGGCGCGGCGGATGGACAAGTTCACCCAGTTCGCCGCCGCCACGGCCAAGACTGCCTTGGAGGACAGTGGGCTCGTCATCAACGACGAGAACGCGCCCAGGGTCGGCGTACTGGTCAGCTCGGGTATCGGCGGAACAGAGACCTGGGAGACCCAGCAGCATGTCATTGACGCCAGCGGTCCGCGCCGGGTGAGCCCGTTCTTCGTGCCGATGCTGATCACGAATATGGCGAGCGGAGTTATCGCGATACAGTCCGGGGCCAAAGGGCCAAACATGGCCGTTGTGACCGCGTGCGCAAGCTCCAGCCATTCGATGGGCGAGGCGTGGCATATGATCAGGCGCGACGATGCGGATGTCATGATTGCAGGCGGTGCCGAAGCTGCGATCAGGCCGCTCTCGTACGCCGGATTCTGCTCCATGAAGGCAGTTTCGAGCCGCAACGATGACCCGGAGCATGCCAGCCGTCCGTTCGACAAAGATCGAGACGGGTTCGTGATGGGAGAGGGCTCGGGCGTTCTCGTTCTTGAGGAACTGGAGCATGCCAAGGCCAGAGGCGCGAAGATATACGCTGAGTTGGTCGGCTATGGCTTGTCGGCAGACGCGTATGATATGGTCGCGATCAACTTCGAGGGCGCGGCACGGAGTATGGCTGGTGCGTTGAGAAGCGCGAAAATCACGGCGGACAAGATCGACTACGTCAATGCTCACGGAACCTCGACGCCCGTTGGTGACCCCGAGGAAACCAAGGCCATCAAAAAGGCGTTGGGCGATCACGCCTACAAGGTTCCCGTCAGCTCGACCAAGTCGATGATCGGCCACTTGCTTGGGGCTGCGGGCGCGGTTGAGAGCATCGCCTGTATCAAGGCGATCAATGAAGGAATCGTTCCGCCGACTCGCAACCAGTTCGAGCGCGACCCGGCCTGCGATCTTGACTACGTTCCGAACGAGGCTCGGGAAGTGAAGGTCGAGTACGCCCTGAACAACTCGTTCGGCTTCGGCGGGCAGAACGCGACGCTGGTATTCAAGAGGTTCGCTGGCTGACCTGAGGACGCCGGCTATCTGGAGCAGATGATGGAGAAGCAGTCCTTCTCACTATCGAGCGCTTCCGAGAGGCGTTGGCAACTTGCGAACGGGCTGTTCTACGTCGCCCTCGCCTTGCTCGCGTTGCTGTGTGACCACCGTAAGGGAGCGCAGGTCATCTGGGCGGTGGCTCTGGTCGTTGCTCTTGTAGTGCTTATCCTGCGCTACATCGCGGACAAATCCCGTCTGCTCGAGATCACAGACCGTGGACTCACCGAAGTGACCAGACTGCCACACAAAGTTCTGACAGTGCTGTGGGATCAAATCAGTTCGGTTCGATTGCAGCAGGGACCGACGTTTGAGAGTCGGGAGGTGGCACCGGTTAGTGCTTGGATCAATGACTCGCGACGACACGTGATCACAGTGCCCGCAGTGTGTCCAGACTCTGAGAGGATAGTCCAAATCCTAAGGCAGCGGCTGCCGGATGAGGTCTTTCAGCGCGTTGACTATCGCGGACGGGCCATCCAGAGTCAATGATAGTGCCTTGGAGTTTGCTGGTTCCGTGGCGGGCCGATCGTCCGCGCTTCGAACGATTGTCCTCTTACCGCAGACACCATAGCGATTCTTAGAGAACACCTGCCGGCGGACCGGTTCTACGGGCCCGGTGGACTGGCAGAGCGTTTGGAGGAAAGCAATTGTTCATATCACAGAGGGCTGCCAGGATAGCCCCGTCCCCCACCCTTGCCATCTCCGCCAAGGCAAAGCAGATGCAGGCGGAAGGCATCGACGTAGTCAACTTCGGAGCTGGTGAGCCGGATTTCGACACTCCTCAGCACGTCAAAGACGCCGCGATCAAGTCGCTGCAGGCTGGGTTTACCAAGTACACACCCACCTCCGGCACGCTCGATTTGAAGAAAGCGATCTGCGCCAAGCTCCAGAGAGACAATGGTCTCGAGTATGCTCCCGCCAATGTGATAGTCTCCCTCGGCGCCAAGCACTCGATCTACAACGCCGTTCTCACGACGGTCGACCCGGGCGAAGAGGTCATCGTCCCGGCGCCTTACTGGGTGAGCTATCCGGAGATCGTTGGGATGGCAGACGCCAAGATGGTCTGCGTCGAGACCAACGAGTCCACCGGCTTCACGATGTCGATCGACCAACTCAGGGCTGCGGTTACGCCAAAGACCCGGATGCTGATCCTCAACAGCCCCTCAAACCCGACCGGCGGGGTCTACTCCCGCGAGCAGATCGCGCAGATTGCTGATCTTGCAGTCGAGAAGGGCTTCTACGTCCTCTCGGACGAGATCTACGAGAAAGTGCTTTACGACGGCAACGAACATGTGTCGATAGGATCACTGGGGGCTGAGATCAAGAAGCTCACGCTCACGGTGAACGGCTTCTCCAAGGCCTACTCGATGACCGGCTGGCGGCTGGGTTACGTGGCGGCTGAGAAAGAGATCATCAGCGCGATGGAAGGCATTCAGAGCCACAGCGCGTCGAACCTGGTCTCGTTCACTCAGCCTGCCGCCGTCGCCGCCCTCGAGGGGCCGCAGAGCGTTGTCTCCGATATGGTCGCCGAGTTCGACAAGCGGCGGAAGTATATCGTGGAGCGGCTCAACGCCATCGATGGTATCACCTGCACGATGCCGGGCGGGGCGTTCTACGTGTTCCCGAACGTGTCCGGCCTCTTCGGCAAGAGCTATGAGGGCAAGGCCCTGTCAGGCTCCAAAGATGTTGAGGCCTTCGCGCTGGACGTTGCCAAGATTGCCGTTGTCGGTGGCTACGGCTTCGGCGCGGACAACTACGTCCGGCTTTCATACGCCACTTCGATGGAGAACATAGTTAAGGGCCTCGACAGGTTGGCTGAGGCCGTGGGAAAGCTCGCATCGGGGCAGTAAGTGCTCAGACTTGCAGTGATGGCTTTGGCCGTAGGCCCTGAGTAGCGGAGCGTATCGAACGGGCCGGTGCTTCGGCAACGTCCTTCGATACGGTGCTCCCCACCTACTCAGGACTAACGGATGGGGATACTCAAGAAGACTGAGCTATCATGCAGAGGCAAGGCATGCCTGATATCGAAGAACTCAGAGAGCGCCTCAACAGAGCCGCCGACATTGCCGATACGCTCGATCGGCGGCTGTGGGTGCTCGCCGTCATCACGAAGGCACTCGAGCCCGCCGGGATCACACCGATCCTGGTTGGTGGAGGCGCGGTCGAGTTCTACACCGGCGGGGGCTATGCCACCAAGGACATCGATCTTGTAGTACCGGCGGCCCCGGCGTTCGGCAGAGTGTTGAGCGATCTCGGGTTCTCCCGCGAAGGGCGTCACTGGTTTCGGGACGACATTGACATTGTCCTTGAGGCACCTGGCGAGGAGCTTGCGGGCGATCTTGACCGGGTTACGCAGGTGCAGGTGGATGATCTGGTCCTGCATACCATTGGCATCGAGGACCTGATAGTCGATCGTCTGAACGCGGCCGTGCACTGGCATTCGGTCGAAGACGAACGCTGGGCGGCCAGGCTCATAGCAATGAACAAGGACGAGATCGACTTCGACTACCTCGCGCGGCGATCATCCGAAGAAGGCACGAGCGAGGCTCTTGCACAGATACTGGCGGGTGGAACTTGAGAACCATCGACTACGCCAAGTGGAAACTGCAGCTTAAGTCGCGCCGCAAGCGGTTGCTCGATCTGGAGCAAAAGTTCGAGGGTCACGCCCCTGGCAATCGCCCGCGTGATCCCGAGAAAGACAAGCTGCTTACCAAGCTCGACATAGCGCGTTTTGAGCGGTACCTCGCAACCGGCAAGATAGAGATCATCGGCCCAAGACATTGGAAGTGGCGGGTCGATTTTGGCAAACCAAATGACTCTCGATAAGAAAGCACTCCGCAAGATCGCTCGGAAGTTGCGACTGGATATCCATGATTTCCCGCTGCTGCAACAAGCCCTGACGCACAAGTCTTACTTGGGTGAAGCGACGGAGGCTCTGTCCAACGAGCGGCTGGAGTTCCTGGGTGATTCGGTCCTAGGGCTAGTTGTGGCGGAATACCTGCACGCCGAGTTCCCGGAACGAGCGGAGGGTGATCTTGCCAAGGCCAAAGCCGTCGCCGTGAGTGAGCCCGTGTTGGCAGAGAGCGCCAACTCGCTGGGCCTGGCTGAGATGGTTCTGATGAGCAGCGGCGAGGAGGCCAGCGGCGGCCGGAAGCGGCTGTCCATACTGGCCGATACGTTCGAGGCTCTCGTGGCGGTCATCTACCTCGACTGCGGGCTGGAGGCTGCCAGACAGTTCGTGCTGCGTGCGCTGGAATCGATCCTGCAGGACATCGAGCGCAAGGAACACATCCGCGATTACAAGACCCTTCTCCAGGAACACACTCAGGGCCAGCACAAGAAGGCTCCGCTTTATGTCGTGATCGACGAGAAGGGTGCAGATCACGACAAGACATTTACCGTGGAAGCACGCCTC
This sequence comes from uncultured bacterium, assembly GCA_964523735.1. Lineage (GTDB taxonomy): Bacteria > Armatimonadota > UBA5829 > UBA5829 > UBA5829 > CAZFYZ01. The sequence continues at coordinate 19,207 of CAZFYZ010000017.1, forward strand.
GACGAGGTTATCCTTGGTCGCGGGGAGGGAAAGAGCAAGAAGCGTGCGTGCCTTGGGTTGCCGGATGTATTTGCTT
>CAZFYZ010000017.1:19292-46254 GCA_964523735.1 uncultured bacterium
GGCCGAGATAGGTGTCTTTGGAGGCACCGGGTTCTACTCCCTGATGGACAAGTTCGATGAGGTCAAGGTCGAGACGCCTTACGGCGCCCCCAGTGATCTCGTTGCGCTGGGAGAGGTCGCGGGCAGAAGAGTCGCCTTCCTGCCGCGCCACGGCAAGCTCCATCAGCATCCCCCGCACATGATCCCCTATCGCGCAAACATGTGGGCGATGAAGCAGCTTGGCGTGACGCGAATCATCGGCCCGAACGCTGTCGGCAGCCTGCAGGCAAACATCAAGCCCGGCGATTTCGTTGTCTGTGACCAGTTCATCGATCGCACCTCCGGCCGGAAAGACACCTTCTACGATGGCCCCGTAACCACCCATGTCTCGTCAGCCGAACCCTACTGCAAGATCCTCAGGGACTTGGCGGTCCAGATCGGCCGCGAACAGGGTGTTACGATGCACGATGGCGGCACCTGTGTGGTCGTTCAAGGCCCGCGATTCTCCACCCGCGCCGAGAGCCTCTGGTTCACGAAGATGGGTTGGCACGTGGTGAATATGACGCAGTACCCGGAGTGCATCCTCGCGCTCGAGCAGGAGATCTGCTACGTTAACATCGCCCTCATCACCGACTATGATGTTGGCATTGTGGCTGAGGGTGGCGCCGAACCCGTCAACGCCGCCGACATCATCAAAGTCCTCAACGCCAACAACGAGCGTGTGAAAGACCTGATCTGCGAAATGATCGTCCGCATGCCTGACACCCGCGACTGCCCCTGCGCCACCGCGCTCAAGTACGCGAGGCTGTGACGGTGAACCGCACGGTTGACTACATCAACGGCCGCGTCGTCATGATCGACCAGACCCTAATCCCCCATGAGCTGGCGACCATCGAGCTTACAACCCCCAAGGAGGTTGCCGACGCCATCAGCACGATGAAGGTCCGCGGCGCGCCGGCAATTGGCGTCGCCGCGGCGTTAGGTGTAGCATTGGCGGCAAGAAACGCAACGTCAGACGATCCCAAGGCGATACTCGAGGCCATCCAGCAAGCGGCATCGATGCTCAAGAGCACAAGGCCGACCGCCGTAAACCTGTTCTGGGGGATCGACCGGATGCTCGAGTTCGCGAGGACCTGCGCAGCGAGTGGTTGCTCCGGCGAATCGATGCAGCGGGAGATAGAAGAGCTTGCTCAAGCGATGGTCGCCGAAGACGAGAAGACCTGCCGCAGGATCGGCGAGCACGGGGCGACGCTACTGCCTGACGAGGGCAACGTGCTCACCCATTGCAACGCCGGGGCTCTGGCATGTGTTTCATATGGCACGGCACTTGGGGTGATACGAGCGGCAGTCGCGGCGGGAAAGAAGATCCACGTTTACTCCGACGAGACCCGACCTCGTCTGCAGGGCATGAAGCTCACCTGCTTCGAGCTTGCTCGTGACGGGATTCCCGTGACGGTAATCTCGGATGGCATGGCAGGCTCGCTGATGCGCTCCGGGTGCATTGACTGCGTCGTCGTGGGAGCGGATCGGATTGCGTCGAACGGCGATGTTGCGAACAAGATCGGGACCTACTCTGTTGCAGTTCTTGCGAAACATCACGGCATCCCGTTCTACGTCGCCGCGCCAGTCTCCACCATCGACTTCTCGCTGAAGTCGGGCGATCAGATTCCCATCGAGGAGCGCTCGCACGAGGAAGTCACCCACATCGATGGTCACAGAATCTGCCCCACAGGCGTCCAAGTGATCAACCCCAGCTTCGATGTCACCCCCGCCGAGCAAGTCACCGCGATCATCACTGAGAAGGGTATAGCCCGCCCGCCGTACAAGCTAAGCCTGAAAGCTGAGTAACCAGTCGAAGGTCTCGAGTGGAGAAGTCCGGAGACGAACCTTGTGCTTGATGCGTGGGGTCTTTCCACTTCTCACTCCGAACTGGTCACTGCCGGAGGCGCCATGATCAGCGAAGCGACGATGAAAGAACTCATCCGCGATATCCCCGACTTCCCCTCGCCGGGGATTCTCTTCCGCGACATTACTCCTGTGCTTCAGGACCCCAAGGCCTTTGGTGAGGTCGTTTCCTCAATGGCGGATTGTGTCAAAGCGTCCAATCCGGACGTGATAGTCGGCATCGAATCCCGTGGCTTCATTATCGGAGCACCGATTGCGCTGGAGCTTGGCGTAGGCTTCGTGCCCGTCCGCAAGGCCGGCAAGCTTCCTGCCGACACCATCAAAGCCGAGTATGCGCTGGAGTACGGCACCAATGCTGTCGAGATCCATCGTGACGCGATCGAACCGGGCATGCGTATCGTCATCGTGGACGACCTCTTGGCCACGGGAGGAACAGCTAAGGCCGCGGCTGAGCTAGTCGAGGAGCTTGGCGGGGTTGTCGCCGGCATGTGCTTCCTGATCGAACTCTCCTTCCTGAATGGCCGCAGACCGCTCGACGGATATGACGTGCAGACACTGGTCAAGTACTGATCCGGCTGAGGCCGTCCCGCTGAGTGACCAGAGAGATGGAACGTAGAGCTCGCCTCTAGCGTCAGTCAAACTAGTAGTTCCGTCGGCTATTTTGTCGGCTCGCCGGTGGAAGAAGTACAGGGGAGGTATCTTACCATGTCAGTCTCATCGCGTCGTATGCTCGTTCTGGCGATTCTACTGATCTCTCTCGCGTCGATCCCGACGCAGGCAATGGCAATCACGCTTGGCACGGAGGTGTTCCGTGGCGCAGCCATAGGAACCGCCGTCGCGGCGACTGCTCCTCAGTTGAACAAGTTCGTCAACACAGTCACCTTCCAGGGCACTCCTCCGCGAGGCCTATCCACCAAAGTTGTGCCGATCCTGAGCGTCGGCGAGAAGGGCTACGTGGGCGCCGCGCAGATAGCGGGCCCGGCGGCCGATGTCAACCGGACCAAGGCCATTTGGGCCTATGACGACAACTTCAGCGGCAACGAGTTTCGGCTGAGAATACTCGTGCCGACCGCCAGCTACAATCCACTGCAGCTCTCGAAAGTTCAGGGAGTCGGCATAACGGCCGTGATCGATGTCTCCCTCAATGGGCAGTGGAAAGGCGAGACCTACAGCCGCAGCATCGGCGCCGGCGACGTAATCAAAGCCGCTGCAGTCGCGGCAGCCATTAATGCTGCAGCAAATCCCATCAATAAGGCCATCAATACGGTAACCGGCGGCGCTGAGGGCACGACCAAGGTCGTTCCAATCATCAGCGTTGGTGAGAAGGCTTACATCGGCGGGGTCCAGGTCGCGGGATCACGTGCGGCAGTAGCACAGGTCAAGGCAGGCTATCAGTATGAGGCAGCCTTTGACACGGGCAAGTACCGGATCAAGGCTTTCGTGCCGTCAAATTCGCTGAATCCGCTCAAGATCTCGCGAGTGAAGGGCGTCGGCATCACAGCGATCATCGACACCAGTATTGCACAGCAGGAGCGCGTTCGTGAGCGCCAGGGCCATTGGCGATCTGTCAAGGCCAACTACAAGCCCATGGGGACAAGCATAAAGCTGGCGTTCGAGCCGGAGCGGCTTCAGGCCGAGCGCCGTGACCGCGGCCTTCACAAGGGCTGGTATAAGGGCAAGGGCAACCTGAAGCATGATCACGAGGTCAAGAAGAGCAAGGCACCGGCCAAGCCGATTGTCAGGATCGACATCAAGGAAGACAACCGCAGCAAGGGCAAAGGAAAGAAATAGAGTCGCCGACAAGTGAATGTGGTAAACTGAGGTCGGGTCTGCAACCGCGCACCCGGCCTTACGTCTGTACCAAGTAGCGTTAGCCGGATACGTGCCCGCTCTCGCTAGGGAGGTTTTGCGATGAAGACGTGTAACGCTGCCTCGCTGGCCATCTTGCTCTCTGCCCTCTGCTCCGCCGCTTTCGCATATCAGCCGGGCGACCCCATCCCCGAGAAACGCATCGCCGTGATGAACCTTAAGGTCTCGGGCGACTACTCGGAGCAGGTGCAGGACTGGCTGCCCGCCCTGATTGAGGACCAACTCCTGAAGCAGGGCTGGACCCTCGTGGTGCGTGGCGAGAGAATGCAGCACGTTCAGGATGAACGCTCGCTTCCCGGCGTCAGAGAAGGCACGAGGCCGCCGGACAATGAGATCTTGGGGGCGACAGCCTTTGTCGAACTCGCGGCCAGAGTCCAGGTCAAAGATATCCAGGGAGCCATCGGCTTCAAGTACTTCACCCTCGGCGACTATGCACGGGCATCCATTGATCTCACCGGCCAGATCGTCGATCCTTCCACTGGCGTGCTCAAGTCATCGCTGACCGTGGGCGGCAGCGCGAGCGGACTCAAGACAGCGGCTGTCGTTACCATAGGCAGCGACTGGCGGATCGGCGCCGGCGGCTACAACATCAATGGAGTGCGCAAGAGCCTGGTGGGGAAGGCGGCGGACCAGGCCGCCTGCAAGCTGGTCGAGAAGCTGAAGACAATGTACCCGTCCATCCCCGGACAGATCGTTCCGGGACAAAGCTACTCCGGTCCCGTTCAGCCGGCCTCGACAACAGTTGCCGCAGCCCCGGCGACATCGACCATGCTCATCGAGTTGCCTGATGCAGCTTCGGCGAGATCGGGGGACCGGTACGGTATCTACAGGGCAGACGTCATGGTCGCTGAGGTTGAAATCATACGCCTTGCGGGCAAGCGGGCCGAGGCCAAGGTGATCACCCAATCGAGCGCAATCCTGGGCTCTGACGTTGCACGGAAGATGCCTGTGGTGATAAAGGCGGAGTAGCGTCGGGCGAATGACTGAGGAGTTGGGACTGACACGCAGCTCTATGCCTGCTGCGTTTCTGCCCGGCGCGTGCCGGGTACAAGTGGCCTTGCACACAGACGCGCAACTGAAAGCGCGCAGCACATTAGGGAGGCCACTGATTTGCGAGCCACACGACTTCTGATCCTCACCACGCTAGCCATCCTGTCATTTGCGCCTGCCTGCCTCGCGCAGTATCCGGGCTCCAGCCAGGACCCGAACATCCGACGCCGCTACATGCCGGTCACACTGACCCAGCAGGGCTGGCGCGATCACGCCTACGACCTGCTGTACCCGTCGTTTCGGTATGCGTTCGCGCGGTTCAGCTTCTACGGGGTCTACTCGCCCAACCGGCTGATCATCGGGCGGCGCTGCACGATCAGATTCGACACTTCCACCGCAAGCATCTCCCGCCTGTGCAGATTCCTGCCACAGACCGGGCCATCCGGATCGCTGAGGATCAACTACATCAGCCCGTGGGCCCGGACCCAGGCTGGGGCGTTGGCCGGCGAGGTGGTCGCGCTCACGCTGAACATCGCCTACAACGACGAGCGCCTGATGCCCCGGCAACCGGGCTATGACCTTGAGCTATTCGTCATTGCGGCAGGCCAGATGAGAGGCCGCACGGTCGGCCAGGTGCTTGACGTTGCCGACAGGATCCTGGGCGGCGACTCGCCGCGGGCCTACGGATTGGCAAACCACGAGGCGATCACCTCGATAGTGCGGGCGATCAACGCCAACTACGAGTTCACCAACTACAGCACGTTCTGGGACCGCGGCTACCTGATCCCGAACCGCTACGGCATGGCGGAGCCGCCGCACGCTCCTCGCGTGCCGTAGCGTTAATCACGAGTTTGGCAATAGCGACAACCGGGCACTATGTTCCTACTTCACTCGTCAGGAGCATAGCTGATGCCCACTAGATTCTTTGCCACCGTCGCGCTCGCGGCGTGGCTTGCTGTCAGCGCGGGCGCGGCGGTTGTATACGTTGACGCCAGCGCGCCCGGGCCTGTCCACAATGGCGCTTCGTGGTCCACCGCATTCAGGACTATATCCGCGGGGATCAACTCCGTCGCCTATGGCGGGGACGTTTGGATCAAGTCTGGCACTTACCGTGAGACGGTGAGAGCGAAGAGCTACGTGAACCTCTACGGGGGATTTCTGGGACACGAGACTTCGCCGTCTGAGCGCATCATCGGCGCATTCCCCACGGTGATCGATGCCGGATGGCAGGGAGCCGTGGTCACGGTTCCGATAGAGGCTTGGGTTGTGCTGGATGGCCTCACGGTGAGACACGGCTTGGCGAACAACGGCGGGGGGATCTTCTGCGACAAGAGCTCGAATGTGAACATACGCAACTGCCGCATCGAGAACTGCAAGGCGCTCACAACTGGCGGAGGCGTCTACTATGGCAAGTACACGCTCGGTGAGATGACGGATTGCGTGATCACAGGCTGCAGCGCGCCTAACGGGGGCGGCGGCGTTGTGGAATACCACTCCTACCCCACATGGCAGAGGATCGTGATCGCGGGCAACACAGCCACTCAGGGAGGCGGGGGGCTCTATTGCCCGGGGCATTCCGGAGCGTATCTTGCCAACTGCACCCTGGTCGGCAATACCGCTGGAGCCACAGGCGGCGCAGCTCACGCGTTGGCTGAGGGCACCGCCACATTCAGCCACTGCATCATATCCGGCAACTCGGCGCCATCCGGCGGTGGGTTGTATGGCGAGGGTATCGGCGCGATGCCAGTATTCAGCCATTGTGACTTCTGGCAGAACGCGAACGGCGACTGGGCTGGCAACATCCCCGCGCCCCCACAGATGGCGGCGAACTTCTTCGCTGACCCGCTCTTCATCAAGCCGGATTGTGGAGAGTATCACCTGTCACCCGGCTCGCCCTGCGCAGGAGTGGGCGCGTACCCGCTGGAACCTGTCTGCCGGATAGAACGGATCGGTGTTGCGAAAGCTCTGCTCGACGGAGCCCAAGTGCAGCTTGCGGGGAAGATCGTAAGCGGCACGGATGGCGGCACCGCGTATATCCAGGAGCCCGATCGGGCGTGCGGGATCGCAGTCAGGGGCCTCTCAGGCTGCGCTCAGGGCGATGTGATCGCATCGATCTCCGGCACTCTTTCGACGGACCCGAGCGGCGCCAGAGTCCTGGAGGCAGACTCCGGCAGTTCGCTGATTCCGGGAGCCTACCAACCCAGGCCCCTGGCGGTTCGTCTGTCATGGCTTTCAAGCACGACTGGACGTTACGTGCGGACGTGGGGGAGGGTGACTGAGGTCTTCGACGGCGGCTTCACCATTTCGGACGGGTCAACTCCTGTTACGGTGCAGTGGTCCGGCGGCGTCTCTGCAGGCAGCTTCGTCAGATTGGAGGGGGTCTACACGATCAATGGGAGGTTTCGTACGGCAAGCGTGCGTTGAGGCGGATGAAGTGCGATGGGGAGAAACCTGCTCCGTCTCTCCCCATCCGTCTTTACAGACCGGTCTGCCTGGTATCAGGCTGCCTTTTCCGCCGCCACTTTCTCGCGCAAACGTTGTGCGTCATCGTCCTTCGGGGGCTCTTTGCAGCTCGAAAGCCTGGAGAGCACCTGAACAAACGTGTCGCGGTCTGTCGCCCGGTTCGTGGACTCGCGGAAGAGGCTCTGCAGAGTGCGACTAGCCATTTCTGCTCACTCCCTCCGGTAGGCGGAACCGGTAAACACTTATTTAGACCCCGTATCCAGCTCAACTGTTCCCTCGCCGTTACAGGAATTATCAGAAAATCTGCAGTGGCTGAGCTGGGGCCCCGAAGCAAGTTCAGGGTGACGACAGAGCTAACCGGCGCGTCCTACCTACTCGGCGCCTGAAGAGTAGGAGACTGGAGTCGGAGTGATCAAGCGGTGGCGAGCGGCGATGGAGGAAAGCGAGAGGAGACGGCGGGAGATCGCGGCGTCGGGCTCACTGCCGTCGCACGAGGTCGCGCTGCCGAGCATAGCCGCGCCAAGGAGGGAAGCGTGAGTGAATGAGGTCACGTATGCCTGCTTGCCCGTGACATGCTGCGTAATGTGGTTCCAGAGCTGATTGCGCGTTGGTCCCCCGGCCATCAGCAGGCGGCTTGGGTGGACGCTGTATCGCGACTCCATCGACTCGATCGCCAGACGAAGACGTTTGGACGTCCCCTCCATCGCTGCCAAAGCGATGTCACCGAGGTCGTGCGACTCCAGCAGGCCACTGATCGAACCCGTGGCGCCAGCGTCCCAATCGGGGGCTCGCTCACCACCGAGGGCGGTATCAAAGACCAACGGCTCGACCTCAGGGTGTCCTGCACGGCGTTCGAGAGCGGCTGAGGCAAGCTTCTCCAGCTCGGGATCCCCGTTCGGGTCGGGGCCAGAATATCGCAGCCGGCGCACCCAGTCCCACACCCGTCCGCTCCGGAGCGTCGGGGCAACCACGCACCAGGGGGAATCCACGGCGCCGGTCACTGTCGGTAGAGGGTACTGAAGAACAGTCTCCCGAGGACCGGTGCGAGTCCTGGGAGCATCAACGATTATCAGCGGCGAATCGCTCGAGCCCCTAACGTTCAGAACGGTGTCTACATCCGGCAGAAGCGCCAACGCTGCAAGCGGGCTATCTCCCGCGCCGATCGAAACAGACTTCAAGCGCGGCAGGCCAAGCAGTCCGCCGACGGCAGGCAGCGCCGAGCCCGGCACAACATTCCGCCACGATGGTTCTGCGCGAGGCAGCAGATTCCGCAATCGCTCAATCTCCAGCCCAGGCAAGGCCGCTTCGAGCAGCTCCACCACTCCCGGAGGCAGCAGCTCAGCCGTTCGACCATCATAGAGCCCGCCGATCAGAGTCTCGGTGAAATCGGAGAAGAGGTCGCGCGGGTCCGCGGGATGTCCGGCAGCACGCAGAAGCTCGTTGGCGAACGCTGTATTGGGAGGAACAAGCGCGGACACGTCCTCCAGCCGCAGGCGCCGCGACTGGACGAGGCTCACAAGGCCGATGGCCATGTTGCCGGGCCACATCCGGCTCAGTGTCTCTGACTCCGCACCCGCAAGCAGTCGCTCGAACTCGCCGGAGCAAACGCCGCAGTCATCGGTGTTGTCGTAGAGGCTGACCAGCCCTGGATCAGCAGTCCCATCGTGGCCGATGGAGAAGATTCCGGGGAACGTCGTGCTGATGCCGATGCCTCGCGCAGACTCCGCTTCAGGAGCCATCTCCTTGAGATCGGCAATACACTCTCGCACGAACTGCAGCCAGACGACCGGGTTCTTGCGGTCAGGTTCGGCCACGCAAGGGCGCGACGCAATGCAATCGGAGATCACGATCTCACGAGGCGATCCATCGGCATCGACCACCCCCAAAGTGGTCGCGGTGATCGTCTGTGTCGATATGTCGATCCCGATCGAGTGCGTGATCTCAGGCATCAGTTCATCAGTGCGTCTTGACGGCGAACACCATCGCGGCAACGTAGCAGCCGATTAGCATGTAGCCCTGCCACTTGTGCAGCCGGCCGTTGATCAGAAGCGCGGATACCCCAACGGTGAATACCGTCATCAAAACGAACGTCGTGCTCAGTAGGCCCGGGACCGCACATTGGCCGGTGTTGGCGCAGGCCACGAAAGGGATAATCCCCAGAAGCAGGCTGTTGTGGTTGACTTTCGAGCCCAGGAAATTACAGACTGAAAGCTCCGCAGCGTTGCTGTCTCGCAAGACTGTGATGTAAGCGGCGAGTTTCTCGGGCATCTCCGAGGCAATCGGCCCGAGTATCACGGCGATGACGACCGGGCTGATGCTGAACATCTCCGCGATGTGGATCATCGAGTCCACGAATGGTTCCGAACTGACGAATACGATGGCGCCGGCGAAGACGATCTCGGCCCAGGCGATCGCCATTTGCCTGCGGGAGACATGCTTGGTCTGCTGGTGGTGTTTCTTGCTGCCACGAATCACTTGGAACATGTAGCCGCCGAGCAGGAGGGCGAGGATGATTCCCTCGAACACGCTGAGGCGGTCGTTGCTCCAGACGAAGACGAAGGCTACCGCGCCGGTGATCAGCAGGTAGGCGGCATCGATCCGGGTAGCCTTAGAGAGCTGGACATGGTCGACCTTGTTCTTGCCCAGGCGTGAGGTCGCCAGGACAATCACCAGACCGTAGCCCAGCGTGATCAGCAGCACGCAGGCACCGACCGCGGAGCCGATGGCCATCGCATACTGGTGCTTCATCGCAGCCCAGAAGACGAATGCGTATTCGGGCAGCGTCGTCACGAGCGCTAGAACAATGCTCCCGACGATGTTACGGCCCCACTTCTCGGCCATTCGCTCGGCCCCGTGGCTGAGCATGTAAGCGGCTACCACGATAACCGCCAGTAGACCGCAGAACTCAAGAATCGCCATCAATCACTCTCCATTGCGTTAGCCCGGGTTCTTAATCGGCTAGCATCAAAAAAGACCCTTGTCCCGCGTTGAGGACAAAGGTCTTGCATTGCGGAAATATCCCGCAGGACGGGCCAGCCCCACGCGCTCGGCCGCGGGACAGGATGTTGACTCCGTCCGTCCCGCCTCGTCGACGGGCTGCTACTCCCCTTTGACAGGTAGATCCTACGCGCAAACTATACCACAGCGTTGGCTGCCGCGCAAGCGACTCTGCCCGGAAGGAGCGTCAGGCCGTGCTGCTTAAGCCATTAGAGGGTGACAATGCATTTCGAAGCTTGGCAATGGGTATTGGGCGTCGCCGCGGCGCTGATGATCGGGACATCCAAGACGGGTGTGCCGGGACTGGGGATACTGATCGTTCCTATGCTGGCGACGGCCTTTGGCGGGCGACTGTCGGTCGGCGTGATGCTGCCGATGCTGATAGTGGGCGACATCTTTGCTGTTACGTGGTACAGACGCCACACGCAGTGGGACAAGCTCGTGGGACTGCTGCCCTGGGTAGTTGTCGGGATGGCGGCGGGCACGTTCGTGCTCTGGCTGACCGGCGGAGCGTCCCGCAGCAAGGACTATACCGACCTCATAATCGGCTGCCTGGTGCTTGCGATGGTCGCACTGCATTTGCTGCGGGGAAAGCTGGGCGACAGTTTCGCTCCCACATCCTCGATCGGCGTCGCCGGAACCGGAGTGGCGGCGGGATTCGCGACCACTGTCTCCAACGCGGCCGGACCTGTCATGCAGATGTACTTCACTGCGCACAAACTGCCAAAGCACCAGTTTATGGGCACGACAGCGTGGTATTTCTGCATCGTCAATATGAGCAAGTTCCCGATCTACGTGGTGATGAGCCGGTTGTTCCCGACCAAGCCGCTGGTAACGACGTCCTCTCTCACGCTCAACCTCGTCGTTCTGCCCGCGATCATCGCGGGTGTCTACTTCGGCAGATGGCTCCTCCCACGCATCCCCCAGAAGACCTTCGAGCGCGTAGTGATCGCCCTGGCGACTGTTGGGGCTGTGAAGATGATCGCGGGGTAGATGGAACACGCTCCCTCGCGGAGTCGTCACTCCGATCATGAAGCAGACGTCATCTTTCCGCTCCAAGATTCGGCGCGGCCAGCCGCTCAGCGCAAGGGTCAGGTGCTGGCTGCTCTTCGGGCTGCTGTTGGCGGCGTGCGCAGTGGCTTACTATCGGGCGGTGATCACGACTCCGGTCAGGACACTCTTCGTGGTAACCATCGCCGCAATGCTCCTGTTCGGCTTCCTGCGCCTGCGCTGCCTGATGGGAGGCACGGCTCGTGCGCTCATCGTAGTGGCTGTATTGGTGGCGCTACTTGCTGGCTGGGGAGCGATCGCGGGAAGGCCTCCTGATCGGGCCAAACTCAGGGACACTTACGTGCGCCGGCTTCGGTCGTTAGAGGGCGCTCGCTACTTTTGGGGCGGGGAGACTGGACGGCGGATCGATTGCTCCGGCTTGGCGCGGGTCGCGTTCTGGCAGACGATGGTGGAGGAAGGCATCCGGCGAGGGAATCCACGGCTTCTGGGTCCAATGCTCTGGCGGTTCTGGTGGCGTGACATGAGCGCGAAGGACATGCTCAATGGCTCCTATGGTTACACTCACGTAATTGGTCGTGCCGAGAAGCTCTCCGGCTGCGACACATCCCGTCTCCTGCCGGGTGATCTTGCCGTCGCCGAAAGTGGCGTCCACGTGCTCATCTACGTCGGCGGCAACCGCTGGATCGAGGCCAGCCCAGACGATCAGCGCGTCGTAACCAACGAAGCCTACGCCCGCAACGGCAGAGGGTGGTTCAACGTGAAGGTGACGTTTGTAAGGTGGTGGGTGCTGGATGAGCAGACAAGGAACAAGCCGCATTCCTGACTCGTCTGATTAGCATGCCTGCCAAGTCACCCTGGCTAGTCCGCTTGTGCCCACTCTTCGCCGGGCTCGTACTGAGTCTTGGTACAGGATTCCTCACACTTAGAGCCGGGGGGCATGGTGATGACGGCGACGCACGTGGGATCGCCGCGTTTCGCGGAACTGCGACCGCAATAGCATCAGAGCTGCACCGATTCCGTCAGACCTACGGCAGGTACCCGAGTAACGACGAAGGGCTCTTCCCTATCCTGAGCACCATCGCGCCGATGGCTGAGCATGATCGCAGCCACGGTGGCCCGCTCGCCCGTTGCAGGGTGACCAAGAGCGGACCTCTGGCGTGGTGGGGCGACCCTATCATCTACGAGAACACTGGCAACTGGCCTGAGGGAAAGGGCACTATCCGCGAACCACACGTGCCGGACCGGGCCATCTACGTCCACCGCGTTGACGGCGGCATACGGCTGTGGTCGGTCGGGGCCAAGATGGCTGCAAGGAGGGAGGCGAAGAGGAAGCTGATTAACACTTCGGTGGACCTAGCAACTCTCATCCTCTGTTCTGTTCTGATCTTCGTGTACGTTCGGGGCGCTCTTCGCCAGATACAAGATGAGCCCTGGAAGATCAGAGCTCATCAGGCTGTGTCTTCCGGCCTTGTCGCCGTTCTGGTTGCACTCGGCATCGGCGGAATCTGCGCAAGCATGTTGTTTCCCTTGGGATGCTGGTGCCCCGGCTCGCCAGTCAAGCGGACTCCCGAACTCGAGACACAGTACATAGCTGTTATGAGAGCATACCGGGACCACGGCGCAATCAGCAGTGCAACCCTCGCTTCCATTGAGCAAAGGCTCAAGCTCGATGGCAGAGGCAACCAGCGCCTGCGCAGCCACTGATCAGCTAGTCAGCCCCATCGCTTTCCGCACTTCGGCTATCGTCTCCTCCGCCACTCGCCGAGCCTTGTCAGCCCCCTCGGCAAGGATGGCGGCAACCCTCTCAGGCTGCGCGAGAAGCTCCGCCCGGCGCTCCCGGATCGGGGCGAGGCGGTCGTTGAGGAAGGTCGCGAGGCGCATCTTGCATTCGACGCAGCCGATCAGGCCGGCCTCGCAGTCGTGGTGCATCTCTTCGTGACCGTAGGCTTTCTGCATTGCGTAGACCGCGCAGCCCTCAGGGTGGCCGGGGTCGGTCTTGCGGAGCTTGGTGGGGTCGGTGTACATAGTGCGGACCTTGGCGATAGTCTCGTCCGGCGAGTCGGCGATGTAGATCGCGTTGCCGTAGCTTTTGGACATCTTGCGGCCGTCCAGCCCAGGCATGATCGGATACTGAGTCAGCAGCGCCTTGCAGTCGGGGAATATGTCGCCATAGAGGTAGTTGAAGCGGCGGCCGATCTCTCGCGCAAGCTCCAGATGCGGGAGCTGGTCCTGGCCGACGGGGACGGCGTTGGCCTTGTAGAGCAGGATATCCGCCGCCTGCAGGACCGGATAACCCAGGAGGCCGTAGCTCGCGGAGCCGATCTTGAGCTCCTCCTGCTTCTCCTTGTACGTGGGCACGCGCTCGAGCCAGGAGACTGGCGTGATCATCGAGAGCAGCAGATGCAGCTCGGAGTGTTCTTTGACGTGGGACTGAACAAAGACCGCGCACTTGGCGGGGTCGAGCCCGACGGCCAGGAAATCGACCGCGAGTTCGCGCGTGTAGTCCTTGATCAGCTCGGTCTTGTCGTAGAGGGTCGTGAGCGCGTGCCAGTCCACAATCACGTAGAACGCTTCATACTCATCCTGCAGCCTCACCCAGTTCGCCAGCGCCCCCTCCAGGTTGCCCAGATGGAGGGGGCCGGTCGGCTGCATTCCTGAGAGAAGCCTGGGTCTTGGCACTAGGACGCTCCTCAGTAACCTAGAAATAGACGCATCAGCAGTCTCATTGGCGGCCCGATTATCATTGGCAGCACGCCTGGCGCGAGGAAGATGAGCCCGAGGAAGATCATGAACCCGTATCGCATCATGAACATATCGTACGTCCGCGCCTGCTCGTAAGGCAGCAGTGAGGAGACGATGTGAGAGCCGTCCAAGGGCGCGATCGGGATCAGGTTGAAGAGCGCCAGCACGATGCTGATCAGCGCCACCCGCAGCAGGAATGTCTCCACGTTCATCGGAAGTCCACTGCCTACGAACCTGATCGCTAAGCCCAGTACGGCTGCGGTCAGAATGTTAGAGAGCGGTCCCCACAGCGATACCCGCAGATTATCCCACCTCGGATGGTTGAAGTTGGCGGGGTTAGTCATGACAGGCTTGCCCCAGCCGAAGCCGAAGCCCGAGAGCGAGCTGACAACCATCATGATCGTGCCCATCGGGTCCAGGTGATCCAGCGGATTAAGAGAGATCCTCCCCTGTGCCCGAGGCGTGTCGTCGCCTGCCCGGTAAGCGGCATAGGCGTGGCCGAACTCGTGGATCGTGATGGCTATGACCAACGCCGCCATGGACAGCCCGAATTTGTATGCGTCTATATGCTGAAAGCTATCCATTATCCTCCGGAGACCGTGTAGCCGATCTCTCTGATCTTTGCCGCGAGGCCCCCGTCTATTATACCGGATAGATAGCCAGCGACGTAAGGAGGGTTGAAACCTGCCGCGAAAGCCGCGACCGAGTTGGAATCCGCATTCGAGAAGAGCACGCTGCCGGAGAGGCCATCTAGCGCGGATACGCTGGACGAGTTGTTGGTGCGCCTGAGGATGGGTCAGGACTCTGGTGTTTCGACATTTCGGTGTGCCACTGACGTCTCTCTTGGCACGAAGGCAAGCGACATGCCAAGGCGAGGCCGGATCCCTAGATGCTGGCTGAATGAGAAGCCCGAGGCTTGTGCGTTTGCTGAGGGGTTTCGGGATTTGGCGTAGTGGTGAGTCAGCGGTCGGCCTGCCACCCGCCATCTAGCCTGATCAGGCCTCAGGAGCACCGAAATCCCGGCCATCCGCCGGCTTACCTGATCCTGAACACTTTCCCCCTCGGCGCAAACGGCAGCGTGTGCCCCTCCGGCAGAAGTATTCCATGCTCGCGGCGGATGCGCAAGCGGTCGCAGTAGCCGTCCGTGATAACCAAGATGGGGCCGTCCTTGGGGAAGTCCTCGGCGCGCTCCAGCAGGTCGATCCCCGGCTGCAGAACAGTCCCGCCCCGGCCCCTGATCCTCACTCGGCCCGCCAGGTCCTCCGGCGGCATGTAGCCCTGATCGTAGGCGGCGGCGTCGCAGAAGACCACGCGAACCATAGGCACATCACGCGACACGCTGTAGCTCGCGATTGCGCCCAGGGCCTTGCCCAATGTCCCCCGCTCCATCGAGCCGGATGTGTCCAGAACGACGCCAAACGTCCGGCCATCTTCGGCCCCGGTCGATGGCACGTAGCGCGGTCTTGGGATATCCGGTGTGGATGATTGCCTCCGGCTTGGGCGCGCATATGAGCGGACCTTCTCCAGCGGAGCGAAGTGATCGTCGAACCACTCCGCCAGCTCCACATCCCAGGGAATCGGCGGCTGCGCGAGCGATCTGATCTCCTCCACGAGGCCGACAGGCAGGTAGCCGCGGCACTGTTCCCGATGGTATTCGAGCCCCTGAGCCATACATCGCCTGTAGAGCTCGTCGAGGTCCATACCATCGCCGCGCCTCCACCAATCGGCCTTGCCGCGCTCGAGAATGTCGCATACTCCGCGGCCCGCGAGTGTTGCCAGCTTCCGGCATCGGCGGAGGTCCGTGGCGATCCGGTCGTAGATGGACTCCGCGGACTCGCCCTTGAGCTGCGGATCGTGCAACAAGCCCATCTTGGGCAGCTCCCCAACCGCCATCTCCACTAGCCAGCCGTTGATCACGAAGTCGCAGGCAAGGTTCCAGAGAAGCGGGTCACGGCCCTGTTGTCTGGCGTCGTGCCTAAGCCCCACGTGCAGGAGCTCGTGCGCGATAACGAACCTGGCTTCCTGTTCACCGAGCCCCGCTCCGGGGTTGACGAAGATCTCCTTGCTGTAGCAGTCGACCGCCGCTATGGAAATGCCCATCTGCTGGCAGATCCTGGGCTCCTCGACAAGCTGGAAGTTGGCGGCCATCGCTCCCAGGAGCGGGTAGTTGTTGATGATCCAGTTCTGCGCCCGGCGAGCCGGAGTCATCGCCTGGTTGGCGGCGCCCATCGCGGTCTCATACCCTGCCGCAACGCTGATCGCGCTGGCGACAGCGGCGGAGAGCCCGACTCCGAAGAGGCCCTTCCAATCCACATCACGCCCCCAGTAGGAGTCGTGGTCGATCAGCATATCCCGCGCTCCCATGCCGGCGACACCTGACCGCTGAAGATTGGGGGGAACACCATCCTCGCACAGCGCGGCGTACAACTGCTCCTCACTCCTGCCGGCGAACTCCGGCTGCGCCTCGATGCCCTGAGGCGGGCGGCCCAGCCTCAGGTCCTTCAGGAACTGCGCAACGAAGCAGTCGCACGCGATGTTCCATTCAGTGGCCTTGGGCCTATCCTGGAGATGTCCGAACCCCAGGTGCAGTAGGCAGTGAGCGATCACATAGACCCATTCGTCGACTTCAGCCCTACGATGTGGGTTGCCGATCACGTAACCGCCCTTCGTGACGACCCCGTAGCTGTCTGTCGGCCACACGATGTGCGTGCCGGGCTGATCCTGGCGCCAGAAGAGGACGCGCGCCGCCAGCGGAGCGAACATTGGGTGCTGCTCAATCAGTTCAGTCGCCCGCACGAAGTCACGCTCAGCAGCGTCTTCGGCCTTTGCGTTTCCTCCTCTACTGCGAGCCATTCTGCTTCTCCGCCAGCCTCGGCAGATCGCGGATTACCTCGACGACAAACCACCCGGGCAGTGCATTCAGCCCCTCGTCAGTCGCGACAACCATCTGAGCGATTTCGAGGCTGATCGACGCCAGGTCCTTGATAAGCGACTTCGCGGTGATCGCCAACTCGCGCCCGGCGGGCGTGACTGAGGCATTCTCCGGGGGCAGTTCCTTCGCAATCTGCGCGCGGAACGACTGTGCGAGGAAGTAGAGCACATCGCGCTCGTCGGGCTCTCGAGGCCAGCCGACCTCGCCCTTCAGAATCGCGGCCAGGCGGTATCTGCTCCTGATCTGCTTCACGAACGCCTTGAACTGACCCGCGTGATTTGGCGAGAGACAACCGTAGGCAAGCACCTCCATGCACTCGTCCGTGATGGCGTCGCCGTAGGCCTGCAGCGCATCGCTGAGCATATGCCACGACCTGGGGCTGGAGAAGCACTCCTCGTGCTTCGGCGGCTGACTCCAGAGGTGGTCGGGCCGGGTCTGGATGTACTCGATCACCAGCGGATGAATCCCCTCCGCCAGTGCCCACTCCAGCCAGTCGCGATGCGACACCCGCAGATGGACGTGTACCATGCGGTTGAGTAGCGCGGAGGACATCGGCTTCACGATCGCGCTGTCCTGCGCCCTGTTGCCCGCGCCGACCACGATGGATCCCTCGGGCAGGTAGTACTCACCAATCCTGCGCTCGTGAATGAGGCTGTAGAACGACTTCTGCACCTCGTGAGAGCAGGCGTTGAGTTCATCCAGAAAAAGGCAATACGGCTCCTTGCGCGCGATCGTGCTTGGCGGGCAAAAGCGGCTCGTGCCATCGATGATCTGAGGCACGCCGATGATATCCTCGGGCGCAAGCTGGCTGCCGAGGAGCGAGACGCACGGAAGCCCCAGCCGCTCCGCAAACTGAGTGACCAGTGATGACTTTCCCGCGCCTGGAGGCCCCCAGATGAACACCGGCCGAACCAGGGCGACGTTCAGGAGGAAGTCAGAAAGCTGCTTTTGAGTTACGCTGAATGATGAGTTCATGGCTTCAACATGGGGTAATGCGCCGATTGTACGAGAAAGCCCTGCTGGTTCCCATACACAGACAGCAGGATATACCAAGAGATTGGATTCAGTCTCCCGTGGGATCGTCACATGAAGCTTGGACATTTTGCGCAGGCGGCACTATCGCAAGTTGCAGAGCGTGAACCGCACGTTGGAACGATATCTACTGACAGCCAGTCTAGTGATCAGGTGACAAGATGAGAATCAACCTGATCCCGGCGGTCCTGATCTCGGTTGTGACATTCGTGGTCTTCCGCGCGGCGTATCTGAGATGGGCATCAAAGCCCGCGCGGGTGGGGCTGGTGCTGGTTGCTGCCGTGCTGATGGTCCCGGGAGTGTGGTTCGTCAGCAACTACCTGCTCTTGATCCCCTGCGCCGATTGGTTCATCGAGTTCCACGCACTGCCAGGGGTGGAGGCGCTGTCGGGACTCGTCGGCGGGATGCTCGGGATCATGTTCGCTTCCTCAAAGCTCCGTCCGGATCCGCTGAACAGGCCGGTGCTGCTGGTCTGCGGCGCGCTGGCCCTCGGACTGGTCATCACGCCTTTCGTTAAGCAGCTCTTCTTCAGCGTCACTTACTACGGCGATCTCAAGAGCGAATGGAATGACGGGGTCTGCCTGCAGTCTACCGGCTACACCTGCGTTCCCGCCTGCTGCGTGACAGTGATTCGATTGCTTGGCGGCAGCGTGACGGAGCCGGAGCTTGCCCGCGCCGCCGGGAGCTGTGTCGGGGGAACTGAGTGCTGGTATATGAAGCGTGCCCTGCGGAAGCGCGGCTATGAGCTGACATTCGTCAACATCCGCAAGGCCTCCGAGGCCCCGGTTCATTCCATCGTCGGGGTGAAGGTCGGGTCGCTCGGTCACGTTGTGGTCTTCCTGGACAAGGACAAGCGCGGGGTCACGGTGGGAGAGCCCTTGAGTGGTCGGAAGTACTATACGTGGTCAAAGTTCCAGCGGCGGTACAATCCGGAGCGGATGTGCTTCGTGATTACGAAGCGGCGCTAAAGACGCCGCACTCCCCACGGGTCACCCCTTCGCCGCTACCCTCACCCTCGCCGGCCTCAGCACCTTGCCATCGAGCGTGTAGCCCTTCTCGAACTCCTCGATGATCGTATTCTCGGGGTAATCGTCGGTCTCGGTGCGCATCATGGCCTCGTGAAGCTCGGGGTTGAACTCCTGGCCGACGGCATCGATCGGCTTGAGGCCCTCTTTGGTCAACACATCGCCGATCTGCCGCATCGTGAGCGCGACCCCTTCGACTAGCGATTCGTAGGAGTGCTGAGCCTCCGCGGCATCCATTGCGCGCTGGAAGTTATCAAGAATGGGCAAGAGCTTGAGGATAAGTTCTTCACGAGCGCAGCCGATCTGCCGTGCGGTCTCGTCTCGCTGACGCTTGCGGTAGTTGTCGAAGTCGGCAAGCGTCCTGAGGTAGCTGTTGCGCGATTCCTCGGCATCCGCCCGAAGCTTGTCTATCTCATCTCGCAGCTCTGCAAGATCGGTATCCAGAATGTCCTGCTCCGTCTCTTCCGTCACTTCGGCCTGTTCCTCCGCCTCGACTTCCACCTTCCTCGGCTCCTCGCTATGCTCTGTGCCCCTGTGCTTCATGTCCTACTTCCGTACCTTGCTCAATCGCGAAACCCCGAAACGGGCGAAACCTCGAAAGGGAAAGACTTAATGCGCGCTTTTCGGGCTTTCGCTTCTTTCGGGCTTTCGCGATAAGGATATGTCAATCGGCCAAGGCGGTCCCGGCGGATTCGTCGCGTTTTCTGATGATTGTGTTGATGCGCAGGATGGCCTCCGCGACTTCGAAGGCCGATCTCAGCGCGTAAAGCTTCACCGCCGCCGGGTCCACGATCCCCAGCTTCGACATGTCAGCGATCTCTCCGCTGTCGCAGTCGACCGCCAGACAAGTATTCCCCGATTCCGCCTGCGCCGCGACCGCGTCTTCGACTTTCTCCAGAGGATTGAACCCGGCGTTGGAGACGATCTGCGCCATCGGCTTCTTCAGTGCCGCGGCGACGGAGTCCATTCCATACGCCGCCATCCCGCGAACTCCATCGCGAGAGCTGATGACGTGCCTGGCCGCCGCCACTTCGATCGCCCCGCCGCCGGCTACAACGCCCGAGTTGACAGCGGCCTGAACAGCTCCAGCGGCATCACGAGCGATGCGCTCTCGTTCGTCCTTGACCTCACGCGTCGATGCGCCGACGAGCACTGTGGCGACCTTGCCGTCCGCCCCGCCGACCACTCTGATATGGTCGAGTCGCTCATCCTCGTATACCCGGTCGCAGTGACCGAGGAAACTCTCCAGCTCAGCCGCGTGCTTAGCCAAACCCGCGCGCTTCATCGTGCGTGCGCCTGTCAACTCGACCAGCCGGGCGATGTCCCGCGACGATAATCTGCGAACAGCCAGCACGCCCGCATCCGTCAGCAGTTCCTCGGCAATCGGATCGATGGCCTTGGCAGCAGCGACAAATCTGACGCCCAGGTCGATGACTTTGAGGACATTGGCCGCGAACTCCTCCTGGAGGGCCAGGTGCTTCGCGAATCCGGACTCGGTGCCGAGTGCATCGTCCTCGACTTTCGGAGGCTCCAGCGCATCATCAATCACCAGCACCTTGGCGTCTCGCACTTCGCGCGGCATCTGCCGATTCACGCGCTGCTTGTCGATGATGATCCCCGCAAAGACCTGGCTCGGCGCGCCCTCTTGCGCGAGCACCGTGTCACTAAGCGAGAAACCGGGGTCTCGCAGAGTATCCATACCCGTCAGGCGGGCTGACTCTACGATCAGTTCAGCGATGTCGTGATGGCCTCTCGCCGCGATCAGTGCGGTCTGCACGAGGGCGGGATCGTCGAGGTCAGTGATCTCTCTCGCCGACGCCTGAATATGCTCCAGCGCCTGATCGACACCGGCTCGCATACCCTCGATCACTTTCGCCACTGGCACGCCTCGGCTCACGTGCCCCGCGCCCTCCAAGATCAGAGCGCTCGCCAGAAGTGTGGTGGTGGTGGTGCCGTCGCCTATGGCCTCTTCCTGCGCGCGGGCTGCCTTTATCAGCATCCGGGCGGCGGGATGGGTGGTATCGATCTTATCAAGGATCGTCGCTCCGTCGTTAGTGACCGTGACATCGCCGAAGCGATCCACGAGCATACAATCCAGCCCCTTAGGCCCGATCGTGCCCTCCACCGCCGAAGCCAGCGCGGCAATGGCCTGCGCATTGGTGACCAATGCAGTCGCGCGTTCGTCAACGTCGCCAGTCTTACTCGCTTGCTTGATGTTACTCGTCATATCTACAGAATGGTTGCCCTTTCGGCGCCCTCGATATTATGACATACCCTGCCGTTTCCGTAAAGGCCGGTTCCGGAACACTACGTCACTCCCGTTCGTCTGTTCATTGGTGGTCGCTTGACCGGGAGGAACCCGGTAGCGGCATATCGAACTGGTTGAGGAACAGATTACATGTTACGGCACCACACAAGGGGGACGCTGAGTTGGCGATGAGATACGGCAGGGCTCTTTGCAGAATGGTAATCGTGGCGCTTGCGCTTGCGTTGGGCTTCTCGGCTGCGGGTTGCGGCGGCGGAGGCGGTGGGGGCGGGTCCACTACGGACACAACTGCACCCAGCATCACGAGTCCAACGATCAGTGCATCCATCTTGCAGCCCGTCGACCAAGTTCTGACGATCACTGCCCGCGTCACGGACAACACCGGAGTCAGCTCTGTCGTCGGCACTCTCACCCCGACGTCTGGTCCGGTTGTTACGATCACATTGACAGGTTCGGGCGGCAACTACTCCGGAACCTGGGGCGCCAACATAGCCAAGAGCCCTGGAACATACCAGGTCCGCGTGGTCGCCAGGGACGCCCAGAACAACACAGCGACCTCGGCCGCTATGACATTGACAGTCGAGGGGCCGCCCCTCCCACCCACATAGGTTACTGCTGCGGGGACTGCCTGATCCTTGCAGGAGAGCCCAGAATCTCCCGCGCCGATTCCGGTCAAGAACATATGCACCTGGCACGTGAGGGTACTATAGAGGATAACGCGCAGTCCGAGGAGATCTCTTAAGAGTGACCGTTCACCAGGTGTCCATTAGCCTCAGGCAAAGCCTACTGCTGCCGTGTCTGGCCGTCTTGCTCAGCCTGCCCGCTCTCAGCGCGCCCATATCCCCCTGGCAGGCCGAGCGTGCGGTGCAGACCTGGCTGGCTGTTGATGCCGACCCTCTTGGCGCTCCGATGGGTGGATGCGTTGCCGGAGTTGAGGCGCAAGCGGGCTACTACGTCGTGCGTCTTTCACCAACGGGCTTCGCTGTAGTCGCCGCGGACGATCGAGTAGAGCCGATTATCGCGTTCTCGCCTGATGATGAGTTCGACCCGTCTTCCGCCGGACCGCTTGAGGCAATGCTTTCCGGCGATCTGTCAGCCCGAATGGCTGCAGTGCAGAGACCGCAGCGCATCATCGGCCCAGCGTTCTACTCACACGTGATGGACGCAAGGCGCAAATGGCGACGGCTCCTGGGCTTCAGTACCCTGTCCCTGATGTACTCGCCCTCCGATCTGCGTGTGGCGCCGATCACCAACAGCAAATGGTCGCAGGAAACGGTCGCCAGCTCAGCCTGCTACAACTACTACACTCCACCCCACTCTCCGGGGGTTGCCACCAACTACCCATGCGGCTGCGTTGCCACGGCAATGGCGCAGGTGATGCGCCACTTCAGGCATCCGGTCCAAGCTGTCGGCGCGAAGTCCTTTCCGATCAAGGTAGACAACGTCAGCAAGACACGCTCGCTCGTGGGCGGGGATGGCGAGGGCGGGGCCTACGACTACGCTAGCATGGTTGCACGGCCGAACTGGTCGATCACAGACGAGCAGCGCCGGGCCATAGGGGCTATCTGCCATGACGCCGGAGTCGCCAGCCTCACGAGCTATGATCCAGACGGGTCGTCGGCATCCTTCACCGACGCCCAGAAAGCATTGAGAGACACGTTCGGTTACTCCAATGTCATATTCGGATACAACAACAGCGCCGACATCGGCCCCGGGCTCAACGGGATGATCAACCCCAACCTGGACGCCGGCCTGCCGGTAATACTGGCCCTTGGCGGCGCCGCGGAAGGCCATGCTGCAATCTGCGACGGCTACGGCTACAACTACTCCACTCTTTACCACCACCTGAACATGGGTTGGTCGGGCGAGGGAGACATCTGGTATAACCTGCCAAGTGTGAAGACCTCCGTTGGCGACTACAGGACCGTGGAGCAGTGCCTCTACAACATCTTCACCACGGGAATCGGCGAGATCATCAGCGGTCGCGTGTTCGATAGCAGCAGCCAGCCTATCGAAGGAGCGACCGTTGTTGGGATGCGAGGTGGCGTCGCGGCTCTCAGTGATGAGTCCAGCGAAAGTGGAGTCTATGCCTTGCCCGGAGCCAGATCAGGCACAAGCCACACCGTCATCGCGTGCGCGCCGGGCTGCGTGTTCTCCTCCCGCACTGTATCCACGGGCAGGTCCGCCGACTTTGCCAAGACCTCCGGCAACTTGTCAGGCATCGACCTGATCGCCCAATCAGGGTGGAGGGGTCCCACGGGCGCGCCGGCGGCTATTCCCGACGCGAGCCAGAGCGGGCTCGAAGTATCCTTCTATATCAACGATGCCGGGGTAGTTTCCGACCTGGATGTCGCGGTGAGCATACTGCACGGGCGGGAGTCGGACCTGTCTCTCTATCTTATCAGCCCCGGCGGAGACTCAATCACGCTGTTCTCTGGAATCGGCGGAACCGGTATCGACTTCCTCAACACGATCTTGAATGATGAGGCATCTTCAGCGATCACGTCAGGCTCTACGCCCTTCGCCGGCAGCTATAGGCCGGCACAGGCGTTGTCGGCGTTGGATAACACCCCTGCCGCGGGAGTATGGAAGCTGAGGGTGGTTGACTCCGTCGCCGGCACGACAGGAACGCTCGTCTCGTGGTGCCTGCGGATGACGGCGGCCGCCGACACGCAATCGCCAAGCTGCAATGTGATGGCACCGGCGAGTCCGACCACTGTGTCGCCAATCGATTTCGATGTTGAGTTCTCTGAGCCAGTTAGCGTCCAGTCAGGGTCAAGTGCCATTGTCACTGGTGGTACCGTGACCAGTTGGCTTGGGAGCGGGAAGAGCTATACCGTCCGCGTCCGACCCACAGGCTACGGCACCGTTACCTGCCGCATACCCGCGGGTGCCGCAGTTGACGCTTCCGGGAATCCGAACACCGCGTCCAACACTGCCTCTGTCGTCTACCAGGCCGCCGTGCCCCTGATCAAGCTCAGCCAACCGACGCATGACACTACATTCGGCCGCACGTGTGCGAACGTAAGTCTGGCCGGGACGGCCTCAGACTACGATGGCATCACGAAGGTCTTCTGGTCCGATGGCTCCGCAGGCGGCTTGTGCAGTGGAACCACCTCGTGGAGCGTCGATCTAACGCTCCAGCCCGGGCGCAACACAGTCACCGTCTTTGCGACTGACGGTCAGGGCAACACAGGCGAGCTTGTGCTGAATATGGATCGTATCGAGCCTGATCCGGGGGATGCGTGGAGCGGCTTGGCGATGGTATCTTTGCCGTTTGAACCAGATGAGACCGACCCCAAGACGGTCCTTGGCTTTGATGGGGACTACTGGCTGGGATACTGCCTGAGCATGGGCGGATACGTTCAGTATCCTGACTCCTGGCTCTGGTTTGGCGGCGACAATCCGACCCCGGGGCGCGGGTTCTGGGCCAGGTTCGCAGATGCCGGCGCCGCTTTCTCACTCTCCGGCACTGCTCCAAGACAGGATCAGCCCTTTACGATTCACCTGCAGCCGGGCTGGAACATCATCGGGAACCCATTCGTCAGCCCGGTTGCCTGGAGCACGAGCGCTATACAGGTCCAGGCTGCCGGCTACGCACAGATGCCGCTGTCGCAAGCGTCTGCCCTGGTCGCCTCCTACCTGTGGGGCTGGGACAATACGGCTGGGGAGTACTATCTGGTCTGCGATCCCAACACGGCCTCCGGCCAAGTCACCTCAATCCAGCCGTGGCAGGGCTACTGGATAAAAGCCAAGGCGCTCTGCGATCTCATCATTCCGGCGCCGTAGTCGTGTAACTGGCGTCTCCGACGCCTTTCGGGGGCGTCAGAGACGCCAGCTACAACTCTATTGCAGCAGCCTCGGCGTCGGAGACGCCGGCCACAACCTATCTAGAGTGAGACGATCTCCACGCCCCCCATCAGTCCATAGGGGAAGCTGTTGAGTTCCTCACGCAGCGCGTTGTCGTCCTCAAACGCGTTGGGTCCGCACCAGAGGTAATCATCGCCCTCTTTCTCGTGCAGCGGCCCCCAACTGTTCTGTAGGCTCGAGACGACCTCGATCTCAACTTCGTTGGCGCCGGCCTTCACGTGCTCCGTGATGTCCAGCTCAAACGGTCTCCAGAGGATATTGCCAGCCTCTTCGCCATTCACTCGGACCTTGTAGAGGATCCCCGAGGGGTTCACGAGCCGGAGGATGGTTGCGCCGCCTTGCTTGCCCTCGACAGTTGTCTTGTAGACCATTCGACCTGAGTAGAACGGGTAGCCCTGATCGTTCCATGCCCCGATCGCGAGCTTCTTCGGCTCTGCCACAATCTTGCCTCTGAACGGGTCCGCCATCGCGACGCCGAAGTCGCCGATGATATACGCAGGCTCTACTTCAGTCAGGAAGTCGTAGCTCACCTTGAAGTCGACGATGTTCTCGCCCTTCTTGACCTGGTCCGTGATCCCGATCTTGCCGAAGTTGCGGTCCCAGTGCCAGTCGGGGTTCGCCGTGTCGACACCGGTCCCGTTGATGAACAGCTCGCCCTTCCAGATGTTCTCTATCACGATCCAGGACTTAGGTTTGTCGAGATCGCTGGCGAACTTGTAGCGCAGGACGATCGAGCCGCCCTTGCCGTCGTAGAGCTTCTTGCGAATCGAAACCCACGGCTGCCACTCGAGCGAGTCGGATGTTCCGAAGTGCTCAGCTATCGACCTGCGGACGCGATGGTCCAAGCCTTCGGCCTCGAACGTCTTCCCACCGTCATACGAGACGCTCAGCCGGTCCATCACCAGCACGTTCGGGTTCAGCCGCTCGAAGTCGAGTTCAGTGCCTTGGCCTATGATATCGACCTCGCAGACGTCTCCTTCGTAGTCATCTTCCTCGGCCTGAGTGCCCTCCTGCTTGCCGCCGACGGTCAGCAGGATGGAGCCGGACTGCGGGAGAGAGAACTCACACCTCAGATCGTCGCCGAGTTCGGGCAGATCTACTGCGTCACATGTCCCCGCAACCGGGTCCCACTGCGTGACCGGTTTGCCCTTGGCGTTCTTCAGCGTGAGCACGTAGTCACGCGCGTTGTTGCGGTCGGAGCTGACTATGAAGAAGATCTCCTGGTCGCCGTCCACGCGGTGGTGGAGATAAGTCAGCGGAACTGCCTCGCCATCCGTGCCTCTGAGGGTGAAGCTGCCTGGTGCAAGCTCGTCAACCGCCTGCTGGACCTCGCGGGTAGAGCAAGCAACGGTCTTGACATTCGGGCCTGAGACGAACTCGACCCACTGGCTCTTGGCATCTTCGCAATCCAGCTCGGACGGAATCTCACCCAGCACCAGCACCTTGCCGCCGTTGGCGACGAACTGCTTCAGGAGCTTGAACGTCTTCGGCCGCCAGGTGATCGCGGGCGGTACAACCACCAGCTTGTAGCTCATCTCGCCAACGATGAAGTTGGCGCCTTTGACGCTGCCCATATCCTCGATGTAGCCCTCGTCACCGAGGTCGCACTCGTAACCCGCGTTCAGAATCGCGTCGAATGCCTTCCGCATCTGATTGTCCAGATAGTTTACCGCGTTCCAGTCGTCGTTCGGCACGTCAACCGGCGTCATTCGGGCATTGTCCTTGACCGTCCCGACTGTCCCGACACCGATCCTGCGCGAAGCGGTCGCGCCTTCGACCGAGTGAAGCATCAGAACGTCCACCTTGGCCTTGCCCCTGGTCAGGGCGTGCGCTACACGGGTGAAGTAATCGTT
Source organism: uncultured bacterium (assembly GCA_964523735.1). GTDB lineage: Bacteria > Armatimonadota > UBA5829 > UBA5829 > UBA5829 > CAZFYZ01. The sequence continues at coordinate 46,227 of CAZFYZ010000017.1, forward strand.
CAGCGGCCGCAGATCGTCCCAATAGGTT
>CAZFYZ010000018.1:0-46237 GCA_964523735.1 uncultured bacterium
CGGAGATGGCATCGACGTCCACCTCGATCGCGTCCTCGAGGAACTTGTCGATCAGCACCGGCCGCTCCGGTGATGCCTCGGTCGCAAGCTCCATGAACGCCGTCAGGTCGTTGTCATCGTAGACGATCTGCATTGCCCGTCCGCCCAGGACATAACTTGGTCGCACAAGCACGGGGTAACCGATCTTCCGCGCCTTCTCTAGCGCCTCGTTGACCGAAGTCGCCGTATCATTCACGGTCTGCCGCAATCCGAGCTTCTCCACAAGCTGGCTGAAGAGCTTTCGGTTCTCAGCGCGGTCGATCTGCTCCGGCGCGGTTCCCAGGATATGCACGCCCGCCTTCTTGAGGGGCAGGCTGAGATTCAGCGGCGTCTGCCCGCCGAGCTGGACGATCACCCCCATCGGGTTCTCGCGATCGACGATGTCCAGCACGTCCTCGCGCGTCAGCGGCTCGAAGTAGAGCTTGTCTGAGGTGTCGAAGTCGGTCGAGACCGTCTCCGGGTTGCAGTTGATAATGATCGCCTCATATCCCTCGTCTTTCAGAGCGTAGGAAGCGTGCACGCAGCAGTAGTCGAACTCGATCCCCTGGCCAATCCTGTTCGGCCCGCCGCCAAGGATGATAACCTTCTTGGGGTTCGTGGTTGCCCGGCTTTCGTCCACAGTCTCGTAGGTCGAGTAGAAGTATGGCCTCTCAGCTTCGAACTCGCCGGCGCAGGTGTCTACCAGGTAGAACGTGCTCTCGATTCCGAGTATCTTTCGGCGCGTGCGCACCTGCTCTTCGTCCGTCTCCAGTAGTCTGGCTAACTGGATATCTGAGTAACCAAGCTGCTTGGCCTCTCGCAGGGTCTCCGCAGGCACACTGACAAGCGACTTGCCGGTGAGCTTCTTCTCGAACTCGACGAGCTCACGGACGTTCTCGATGAACCACGGGTCGATCTTCGAGAGGTCGTGGATCTCCTGCGTGGTCATCCCGTTCTCAATAGCGTAGCGCAGGTAGAAGAGCCTGTCCGCGTTAGGCTTGACTAGCTTGCCGCGGATGAGATCGAGATCCCGCCGCTCCTTGGCCTGCAAGTCTTTGCCGTCCGACCCCAGCCCGTACCGGCCGATCTCCAGCGATCTGATTCCCTTCTGCAGCGACTCTTTGAAGTTGCGGCCGATGGACATCGCCTCACCGACGGCCTTCATGGAGGTGTTGAGCGTGGTGTCGGCGCCCGGGAACTTCTCGAACGTGAACCGGCAGACTTTCATGACGCAGTAATCGACCGTGGGCTCGAAATCCGAGTAGGTCTTGCCAGTGATGTCGTTCTTGATCTCATCCAGACGAAGCCCGACGGCCAGTTTCGCCGCCACCCGGGCGATCGGGAAGCCAGTCGCCTTCGATGCCAGGGCTGAGGACCGACTGACGCGCGGGTTGATTTCGATGATCACGACCTCGCCATTGGCCGGGTTCACGCCATACTGGATGTTCGTGCCGCCGCCGGTGATATCGATCGCCCGGATGATTCTCTTGGACATATCGATAAGGTGGGTCATCTCCGGTGTCGTCAGCGTCTGCGCCGGGGCCACCACGATGGAATCACCAGTATGAACGCCCATCGGGTCGATGTTCTCCATCGAGGTGATGATTATGACGTTGTCGGCGCAGTCGCGCATCACCTCGAACTCGACCTCTTTCCAGCCCAGGACCGACTCCTCGATCAGGGTCTGGTGAACGGGGCTTGTATCGAGGGCGAATGCGAGCATGCGCTCGTACTCCTCCATGTTGTAGGCAGTCGCTCCGCCGGCCCCGCCCATCGTATAGGCGGGCCGCAGAATCGCGGGGAAGCCGACGTCCTTGATGATGCGCATCCCCTCTTCGGTAGAGTTGGCGACGCCGCTGCGAGGCACGCGGATGCCGATCGACTGCATCGTGTCCTTGAAGAGCTGTCTGTCTTCTGCGCGGGCGATGGCGCGCTCGTTGCAGCCGATCATCTCACAGCCATACTTCCTCAGCACCCCCTCGCGCTCGAGGAATGTCCCGAGGTTGAGCCCCGTCTGCCCACCCAGCGTCGGCAGCAAGGCGTCAGGTCGCTCTTTCTCGATGATCCTGGTAACCGACTCCAGCGTCAGTGGCTCGATGTAGGTGTGGTCGGCCATGCCGGGGTCGGTCATGATCGTGGCGGGGTTCGAGTTCACGAGCACGACCTCGTATCCCTCTTCCCGGAATGCCTTGCACGCTTGCGAACCGGAGTAATCAAACTCGCAAGCCTGGCCTATCACAATCGGCCCGCTGCCGATGATCAGTATCTTCTTGATGTCAGTTCGCTTAGGCATCTACGCCACCCCCACTTCGGTCAAGATTGCCCGGAACCAGGCTTCATTAGGCAGGAAGTTGGCACCTCCGGCCTTGCAGCCTTTGTTGGCGAAACCCTCGCAGGTTCCGTCGTGGACGTTCTCGAAGATGCTCACAAAGTCGCCGCCGGGCACAACAGCGTAGTTATGGTTCTGGACCGTGATCTCGTTTCGCCCGCCACCGGTGTATTTCACTGGGACGTTCACACCGTGGTCTCCGAACGGCAATGCCTCGACCTCTCCCTCACAGGCCAGTGCGACCATCGAACATCCGTGGCCGAAGCCGATCAGCGGCTTCTCGCCCACCCACTCAGATACCACGATCAGCTTCTCCGGATCCTGAACGGCATAGAAAGGCGCATCGCTCACTATGACGACGTCAGCGTCTTGCGGTGCGAAGGTCGCGTCGATCCCCAGCGCCGCAAGGTGCTTGTAGAAAGTCTTCGAGGCCCCGAAGTCGAGCACGGCAGCTTTCGCTATTGGCTTAGCGGCGGCGCAGGCTATCGGCGTATTCTCCGGGACGTAATCGAGAACCGTCGGGACAAGCCGATCCTTGAGCGCGTGACCCTCAAGCTTCTCGCCGCTCACTACCGCCATCATCTCGCCGTGCTTGCGCAGGTGGAGCATGATTGCGCGGGTGTCAAAGCAGTCGCCGAGGACGGTCCCACCGCTCTTGTCCAGATAGTCCTTCAGGCTACCCTCGGCCCGGAAGTTGCTGTAGTATGGTGGATATTCCTTTGCCAGTACTCCAGCGGCTTTGGGTGAGGCAGACTCCGCATCGGCGGCATTAACGCCAGCATTGCCGATCAGAGGATAGGTGTAGACAACAATCTTACCAAGGTTGGCGGGATCGGTGATTAACTCCTGGTAGCCGACCACGCCGGTGTAGAAAGAAAGCAGTCCCCCACATTCGAGCGCTTCAGTGACGCTTCGACCCTCGAAGACAGCGCCATCTTCGAGCATAAGAAACATGGGTTTCATAGGTACTCCCAGCAGGATGGAATGCGCCATGGTAGTCCGCTCCATCGCGGCCGGGCGCTTATTCAAGAGTTGGGCAAAACCCAGCGACTAACCTCCATAAGCTGGGCGTTGTTTCGGGATTTGGGTGGGCTGTCATCCCATGGCCGCGTGCTTTCGCAGTGGACATCACTCGGCCCAGGTATCGCGCACTACCCAAATCCCGAAACGCGCCGTCCCCGCGATCCGCGGCTTTCTGCTATAATAGTGCCCGGGACACCGCCCGGCGGACAGGCTACCCCGGCGCGAAAGGAGCAGCAGACAATGAACGATCTCATGCTATTCTCGGGAACAGGAAACCCTGAGCTGGCGAACAAGATATCGGCACAACTGAAGGTGCCGCTTGGGGAGATCGTGATCCAGCGCTTCCTCGATGGCGAGATTTACATGCAGGTCTGCCAGAGCGTGCGCGGAGACGACGTGTTCCTGATCCAGTCCTGCGCAGGGCCCGTGAACGAGTATCTGATGGAACTGCTCATCATGATCGACACGTTCAAGCGTGCCTCGGCCCGCCGTGTTAACGTCGTCCTGCCATACTACTTCTACGCCCGCCAGGACAGGAAAGCAAAGCCCCGTGAGCCTGTAACTGCCAAGCTGGTCGCAAACCTGCTGACTGTGGCAGGGGCGGACAGAATGCTGACCGTTGACCTGCACTCCGGCCAGACGATGGGCTTCTTCGATATACCGGCCGACCATCTCTACGCAGGGCCGATTATAGCCGACTACATAGTCAAGAACGTGCCGATATCAGAAGGAGCGGTGGTAGTCTCGCCCGACGTCGGTGGAGTCACCAGAGCAAGGGCACTCGCTGAGTTCCTGGGAACGCCGTTGGCGATCATTGCCAAGCGTCGGCCTGCTCCCAACCAGTCGGAAGTGATGGAAGTCATCGGCGATGTCTCGGGCAAGATCGCTATCATGATCGACGACCTGATCGACACCGGCGGCTCAATCATCTGCGGCGCGAAGGCGATCCTCGAGCGAGGAGCGAAAGACGTCTACGCCGCCTGCACCCACGCCGTCTTCTCGGGCGAAGCAGTCAATAAGCTGCTGGAATCACCGATCAAGAAGATCATTATCACCGACACAATCCCGCTGCCCGAGGATCGGCGCAACGGCAAGATCGAAGTGGTCTCGGTCTCCAAGCTCCTGGCGGACGCCATCACGAGCATCCATGGCGAGGGCAGCATCAGCCAGCTCTTCAGCAAGCACTGGAAAGGCCAGTCGTGAAACTGATCGTGGGGCTCGGGAACCCTGGCCGGGCCTACGCGCATACCCGTCACAACGTGGGCTTTGGTGTTATCGATCTCTTCGCCAAGCGGCGCAAGGTGCGAGTGCTGAGCCGTGGCAATCGCGCCCTCTTTGGCACTTTCGAGCACTACGGTGAGCAGATCATGCTAGTCAAGCCGCAGACCTACATGAACGACAGCGGGTCAGCGGTCGGCTCGATAGTGCGCGGGCGGCATTTGGACCCCGGGGACATTCTGGTAGTCTACGACGACATGGACCTGCCCCTGGGCAAGATCAGAATCCGCCCCTCGGGCTCTTCCGGTGGGCACAAGGGAATGAACTCGATCATCCACTCCATCCACTCGACCGACTTTCCGCGCATCCGCATCGGCATTGGACATCAGGGCGAGGCCATCGATCACGTCCTCTCGCGCTTCAACCGCCGCGACAGGGCCGTTATGGACGAAGCCATCACCTCCGCCGCCGACGCTCTGAATATGATTCTGGAAGAGGGGTTGGAAGCGGCGATGAATGTGTACAATCGCGCTGACGGGTAACTAGTAGAAAGTAGACAGTAAACAGTAGACAGAAGGGATCACGCATGTCTCTACCCATAGCATTACGCACCGATTACCTGAAACCCAACGTAACCGACGAGATGATAGCCCAACTCCGGCCACTCATCGAGTGCGCCGATTGGTTGCTCCGCTCCGGCAAGTGCCCGGGTTGCGAGTTCACTGGGTGGCTCCAGCCGGACAAGATACTTGCCCCGGAGGAGTTCGCTCGCATCAAGGAGACGGCCAAGAAGCTGCGCGAGGAGACGGACGTGCTGCTGGTGATCGGGATAGGCGGCTCCTATCTGGGTGAGCGCACGGTGATTGAGGCCCTGGCCGATGACCCCGACTGCGTGGTCTATGCCGGGCAGAACATATCGGCGCACTACATGAACCGGCTCAAGAAGCAGCTCGCGGGCAAGCGGGTCGCGATCAACGTGATCTCCAAGTCCGGCACGACCACCGAGCCCGCGATCGCGTCTCGCGTGCTGAAGGGGCTTGTCGGCGATCAGGCAAAGTCTCGGATTGTCGCGACAAATGATCAAGCCAAGGGCGCCCTGCTCAAGCTCGCGAAGGCCGAGGGATATGAGACGTTCGTGGTGCCGGATGACATAGGCGGGCGCTACTCCGTGCTATCCGCCGTAGGGCTGCTGCCGATCGCGTATGCAGGCGTGGATGTCGACGCGCTGGTAAAGGGCGCGGTCGACTGCGCCGCGCTTTGCTCGAACACCGATCCATTTGCCAACCCGGCCTACTACTACGCTGCCGCCAGGCACGCTTTGTACCAGCAAGGCACGGCAGTCGAGGTGCTGGCGTCGTTCGAGCCGAGGCTGCACCATGTTGCGGAGTGGTGGAAGCAGCTCTTCGGCGAGAGCCAGGGCAAGGACGGCATCTCGCTCTTCCCAGCCTCTGTCGATTTCACGACCGACCTCCACTCGATGGGCCAGTATATGCAGGAAGGGCGGCGGATGCTCGCGGAAACGTTCGTGATCATCGAGGGCGGAGAGCCATCCTGCACGATTCCCTCGGGCGATGACTCCGACGGGCTGGAGTACCTGGCGGGCAAAGAGGTCAGCTACGTCAACGGCAAGGCCTACGAGGCCACGGCTCAGGCTCATCGTGAGGGCGGCGTGCCGAACATGACGATCCTGCTGGAGAAGCTGGATGCCCATTCGCTCGGCGCACTGCTCTACTTCTTCGAGATCTCCTGCGCAGTCGGCGGCCTGATGCTCGGCGTCGACCCATTCGACCAGCCCGGAGTCGAAGCCTACAAGAAGCACATGTTCGAGCTGCTCGGCAAGCCTGGTTTCGAGAAGCCGGAGGCGGAGGCGAAGCCGGAGTACGTGAGGTTCTGACATTGCCTCTGGGCATCAGCAGCTTGTAGAGGAAGTACCGGCCCTGCGGTTTCGGATATCGCAGGGCCGGTTCCTATTTCGAGGCAGCGCCTTCCGCTATTCCTTTGTGCCTGCCCTCAGGACCGAGTGCTGCACACCGACCGTATCGAGGAACGTGATATCATCAAAGTCGCCCATCGGCAGGCCGTTAATTCCAAGGCAGTGAAAGTTCACGTGGAGATCGTTGTCGTGATTGTGGCCGGTCTCGCCGTACCACCTGTAGGCAGTGACGATATCGTTGTTGAACCATGTTGCCGTGGGGCCATTGAGCGAGTTGACCCATTCGTTACCGTGTCGCTTGAGTACCCAGCCGCCATCGATGCTCTTGTCGGCTATCTCTTCAACGACCCAGATGCCGCCGATCTTCTCGGGGTTATTCCGGGCCTGGCCGAAGATCATGTGGATTCGTCCGTCGGGGCCGGCATCTTTGCCTGTCTCGAAGATGATGTTCGGCTGACTGTCTCCTCGCGCCCAGCCCTTCTTACCCATCGTCCGGCGCATCTGCTTCTCTGTCAGGGTTCCGCCGGCGTCGGCAGCAAAGTAGCGGAGGTCCCACCTGTTCGGCCATTCGCCGTCGTCTTTCGCGCAGGCGACTATGATCTGGTTCTTGATGGTATCGACGTTAGCGCCGACCGGGACATTGCTGCCCACTCCGAGAGACTTCCGCTCGCTCCAAGCGCCATTCGACAGGATCGTGTATTCCAGGTCTTTGTCTCGAGCGGACCACAGGAACACGTAGAGCTTGCCCTGGTAGAAACAAGGCTCCACCTGCACCCCAACGGTGTCGGGCATCAGCTTGGCCTCTTCGGCATGCCACTTCCCGCCCTTCTTCACGACCTGCCGGTAGAGCGTTCCCTTTTCGGTGGCGTAGAACAGCCAAACGGAACTGCCATCGGAAGCGGCTCTTGGGTCTCCGGTTATGCCTGCAGGGTCGATCTCCTCCGCGTCACCGAACTGATCAACGGGTTTGTAGCTCGCCATCATGACTGCGACAGGCTTGCTCCCGTCCGCCCCTGCTTCCTTCTCTTTGCCGTAGAACAGCAGTATGTCGTCTTTGCCGCAGGCCGTCACGAGTGGCGCCGTGACGGTCAGCCCCCCCTCGAATGTGGGACCGGTGTCCACGCTGTAGCCGTCGGCGATCCGACCCTTCACTCGCTCTGTGTCGAACACGCCGTTGCGGTTCCAGTCGATGAGAGTTCTGTCACCGTCTTCCTTCAGTTTGAAGTGATACGGCCCCTCGCCGAGGAACTTGACGTACTTGATCTTGTAGGGCAGAACCTCCGAGAGATCGTTCTGCCGCAATACCAGGCCCCTGAACTTGCCGTTGCTGTAGTAGAGGGGATCAGTGTAGCTGTAGGCGTAGTTCATCAGACTCTTGTAGGTAGGTCCCCAGTTCGACCAGAACCCGTTGTGGTCAAGACCTAATTGATGCCCGAACTCGTGGATGAACGTGGCGTAGAACCCGCCGTAGCCGCAAGAGCCGCGGTCATTCATCTGGGAGGACTGGCCGCCCCCGGCGTTGTAGGTTACCTGCATCCAGTGGGTCACGCCCCGATGGGAATTGTCGTGGAACTCCTCTCCATTCTCTCCCCAACTCCTGTTGTTTACGGTCTTTGGCTGGGTCTTGAGGATGATGAACACCATGTTGATCCCCCTGGAGCCGTCAGGGTTTGTCGTTCGGAGACTGCCATAGAAGTTGCTTATCCTGTCGCACTCCGCACGCAGCTTCGGGAGCTCGGAATCGGGGAAGTCGATCGGCGTGATCTCGCATATTATGTTCTTCTTCAGCGGTTTGACGCCGAGCGCAGGCAGGTCCAGGCCTCGGGCGCCATTCACCTTCCACCCGTCGAGCAAACCATCGCCCGAGGTGTCTCGCTTCATCGGGTCCAGACCCAGCTTCTTCTTCTCTTCCAGGGTAAGCCCACAGTTTGTTGGGTCCGGGTCACCCTCTTTGTAGCTGAAGTGTACGTAAGAGCTATTGTGGCTGTAAGGCTCGATGCCCCAACCGCTGTCCTCCTGGCGATCGCTTGTCCTGCGGAATCGGACCAGATCGTTCCGTTTGCCGCCCCGTATGTTACCGGCGACAAGAATTCCGGGCCGTGAGGCAGCCAACTCGGGCCATTCGCTTGTGTTATTGGGATCGCCACCCCACATGATGGTAGTACCCACCACCAGATCGGCACGGCTGTCATCGTCCAGGTGAGCCGCCACAAGCTCAGGGCCGTTTGTTGCTCTGGCGACCCTGGTCGGCTTCCCCAGCGCCTGTGAGGACACAGAGCATCGGGCTACCTGGCCTTTACGATCCGAATACACCAGCTCGACCCTTCCGCTCCCGTCGAAGTCGCCCAAGGTGATGGCTGTCACGCCAGCGGCCACTCGGCCGATTCGTCTGATCGAACTCTTCGCTGGTTCCTGAGAATTCACATCCACCAGGTAGACTTTGCCATCTGCCAGTACCACAAGGCCTTCAGCCCGGCCGTCCCCGTCAACGTCTCCGGCGGCCATCTTGACAGGCTCTTTCACGCGCTCGGGCAGTTTGCCGATCACATCGTCCTTCGCATACCTCGTCTTCGATGAGTCGAACCCGTGGGCTAGTCGAAGAGATCCATCGGCCATGAGTCCCAGCAAGGTAACACGTTTGTCATCCGTGAATGTGCCGCACGTGGCGCTCGATCCGTCGCGGCCGAACTGAGTGCGAGCCTGACTATGCCAGATGGCTTTCTCTCCATTGGCGTTGAGGCTGACATCGACGATGCAGCCGTCTTCCATGCCCGGCCACAGGCAGAGCAGATCATGGTAACCATCTCCATCCACATCCCCGACGCATGGGGTCCGAGGAGGAGCGCCGAAGTCCGATTGCCAGAGCTGAGGCGCAGTGCAGTGGAACTGGCGGGCGTCAGCGGCCAGACCGACCGCGCAACAGAGTAGACCGATGGCAATACTCAGCACCAATGCGCTGAAGCGTATTGTAGAGGAGAGACGGGTCATTACTTTAGCCTTTCTGGAATGCTGGTAGTGCATTGCCTGAAGTACAGTATGCCGGAACGGAGGAGAATCCCTCCATCCACCGGGACTACGCGTCCGCAAGCGCCGCAGCCTGCACTTTGTCTCGGACGACCGAAGCCAGCAGGTGGGCCAGCGCCATGTGGATGTCTTCGACCCACAGGATGTTGGGCGTGGGGACGTTGATGTAGATGTCGGTATAGGGTTCGTCTTTTCCGCGCTTCGCGCCGCCGAATGTGATGGTGGTGGCGCCGACCTCTCTGGCGAGCTTGTACGCATTGATGATGTTGGCGGAGTTCCCGCTGCCCGTGATCCCGATCACGACGTCGCCGCGCTGGATCCAGTTTCGGAGTTGCTCCGCAAAGGCGCGCTCATAGCCGGCGTCATTCGCCCAGCCGGTGAGCGTGGAGATGCTGTCGCAGAGGCACATCGCCCTTAGGCGCTTGTCGCGGACCACGATCTCATCCCGCGCGTCCGACGAGACCAAGTGCTTTTGCAGATCATTGACGTTGTGCGCTGCGGTCGAGCCGTGTCCGCCGTTGCCCATCGTGAAGACAGTCTTGCCTTCCTGGAAAGCCCGGTATATCTCGTTGGCGGCGCGATCGATATCATCCACCGGTAGGCGGGAGAAGACCTCCTGAACGCCGTTGATGTAGGTCTGTATGCTATCTTTGAAATCAGTGCTCATCATCTTAACCTCGCCATTGTGCCGGCGGATGCCGGGATACCTTGAGCAGGGTCTCCAAACAGCCTCCGAACAGCCGCAATCAGCTTGTCCGTGTTAGGCAGCATTGCCGCCTCGAGTTCACGCGCGCAGGGGATAGGGACGTCCAGCGCGGCGACGCGTGTGATAGGAGCGTCCAGGTAGTCGAAGCAGTTTTCGACGACCCTCGCCGCCACCTCGGCCCCTACACCGATGTTGCGATGGCCCTCTTCGTAGCATACCAATCGACTGGTCTTAATTACCGACTCGAATATGGTCTGCTCGTCCATTGGAGAGATCGTGCGCAGATCCACAACCTCTACGCTGAGTCCGTCCTCCGCCTGCAATCGATCGGCCGCCTCGATTGCCTGCAGGGCACATCGACCATGGGCGACGATAGTGACATCCGAGCCTTCCCGCTTGATGTCGGCCTTGCCAATGGGAAGCAGATACTCACCATCCGGGATAAGACCCTTCGTGTTGTAGAGCGCGCCGTGCTCGATGAAGACTACGGGGTTGTCCTCACGGATCGCTGACTTGAGCAGACCCTTTGCGTCGTAAGGGGTGCAGGGCATGACGACCTTGAGACCGGGAAAGTGCGCGAACAGCATCTCAAAGCTCTGAGAATGCTGAGCGGCGTAACTCTTGCCCGCCGAGCCTTGCGTGCGTATTACCAGTGGCACGTTCACCTGGCCCCCAAGCATGTATCTGACCTTGGCTGCCTGGTTCACGATCTGATCGAAGCAGACCGTGGTGAAATCAACGAACATTATCTCCGCGATGGGCCTCAATCCGGTTAGGGCCGCGCCGAGTGCCGCGCCGATGATGGCTGTCTCAGCCAATGGGGTGTCCATCACGCGCTTGGGCCCGAACTTGTCGAACATGCCCCTCGACACGCGCATTGCCCCGCCGAAGAAGCCAACATCCTCGCCCATGAGCATGACGCGATCATCGCGCTCCATCTCTTCGCACATCGCTTCGTTAATCGCCTGCCAATACAGGACTTCTCGCATAGCCATTCCTTTCAACGGGCCGTGCGAGAGGCGCATAGCCTCCCGCACCAGCCTCCCCCCTCTAGTCCGCGAAAACGTATCGCCCGACTTCTTCCGCATTTGTTGGTTTGCACCCACGGGCCCAGTTCAGGGAATCTTCGACCTGCGCGAGCACCTCCCGGTGCAGCGTCTCGACTGACTCCCGGGAGATGAGACTGACCTCGATCAGGCGTGCGGCCTGGCTGTCGATGCAGTCGCGCGACCTCCAGTCTGCCTCTTCCTCGCGCGTCCGATATGGACGCGTATCGGACTTGGAGTGACCATAGTAGCGATAGGTGTTGCACTCCAGCAAGGCTGGCCCTCCGCCCGAACGCGTGCGGTCCAGGAGCTTCTTTGCCTCGTCACGAACCGCGTAGACATCCATCCCGTCTACGATCACCGTCTCCATGCAATATGCGGCCCCCTTATCGGCCACGCACTTTGCGCCGGAGACGCGGCTGGTCTCGGTCGATAGCGCATACATGTTGTTCTCGCAGACGAACAAGATCGGCAGACTGAATGCCGCGGCGAAGTTGAGCCCCTCGTGGAACGCGCCGATGTTGGTCGCCCCGTCGCCGAAGAACGCCACTGTCACCTGGTCCGTCTCGCGATACTTGATCGAGAGCGCCGCGCCGACCGCGATGGGGATGCCCGCGCCGACGATTCCGTTGCAGCCGATGAACCCCAGATTCACGTCGGCCATGTGCATCGATCCTCCTCGGCCTTTGCAGTAGCCCTCCTCGCGGCAGAGGAGCTCGGCGAACATCCGGCCGATGTCGGCGCCCTTGGCGATGCAGTGACCGTGCCCGCGGTGAGTCGAGGCTACGTAGTCGTCTACCCGAAGCTCCGAGCACACACCCACCGCCACAGCTTCCTGCCCGACCGAGACGTGACACATGCCGACCAGCTCCTGATCGGTGAAGAGCTTGAGAGCCCTTTCCTCGAACTCTCGAATGAGCATCATCTGCCGCAGAAAGTGCAGTGCCTCTTCCCGATCCAGTCTGGGAGTGGCAGATGCCTTGCGTTTTGTTGCTGTTGCCATAACTAAAGACCGTACCTTTGAGAGAGAGCGGCGGCCAGAGTGTGAAGACGATTCGAGTCCGCGTAGTCCTTGAGCTGACGCGCGTGATCACCATCGGCAGTTGTGAAGATGCCGTCGTGGTAGACCTGCAGCGCCTGTCTCATCGCTTCAGCTCCCACCGCCGGATCATACTCTCCTTTCGTGTTCTTGATTCCGTTTATCGCCGATCCGGCGAGGAACAGGTAGTTACCCGCTCCCGCGCCACGTTCGACATCGAGCAGGTTCGTGATTATGTTGCCCTGGTCGAGCCCGCCCGCGCGCGCCATCATGACAGCCGGATGCTCACCCAGAGGCTTGCTCAGCACTTCCTCACACTTGCGCCACTCGAGACCGAACGGTCTCAGCAGACTCCTCCCGGCGGTGATGGGAGCAGTCTGCCGGAAGTCGCCGCCGTCCAACCGGACGAACATGTCCAGCACCTCACGGTATACGTGCCGGGTTCGAACCGAGATGCCGCTGTTGTGGGCATAGATCGCCGGCGGCTGAGACAAGTGCCTGGTCATGTCTCGCACCATACGCAGCGCCCCGCCCGCGAACTGATCGCTGAACATGACCCCGTTGACGCCGGCATCGATGCACTGCTTCACGTTCTCCCGCAGTATATCCGGCGGGGCCGTGATGTGGGGGGCGTAGATGAGCCCCCTGCCGCCGCGTTTGTCGGCTGTCTTCCTGCATGCTTCGAGCGCGCCAGCCAGCCTCTTCCGCAGTGGTGCAAAAGGCACGCCGGGGATGTAGTTCTCGTCTTCCTTGACGAACAGAAACATCGGGTTTGCGGCGGCTTCGGCGACGATTACGGCCTCCTCCTCCGGAGTCATGCCGGTGCATGGCTTGAGAATTGTGCCGAATGCTATCTCATCGCCAAAGTCGGTCAGTCTTCTCACTCCCGACGCGCCATAGGCAGGGCCAGGAAAGAGACCCAGGGTTTCGTCGGACATGGCTATATGACAGAGCTTGGCGTCGATGTTCTCCGTCAGGCCAAACACGCCCTCACCCGCCGTTATATGCAGGATGTCAGACGAGTAAAGACTCCCGTCCTCGTGCCGCAGCATCTTGAGGGGGAATCCCACTCGCACGACCCCGAGCCTGCCGGTCGAGTCGAACTCGACGGCGTCCAGCACCCGCCCCGTGCACTCCTCGAGCAGCGATCCGGCCGGAGGCTTCCGAACGCCGCTGGTCATATGGTAGCTGATCTCTTTGCCGACCTGCGCCGGTGTGAGAGACGCGGCGTGAACCCAGTAGGTGACAACGATCTGATCGGAGAGACCGGGCCGAGGCAGGTCATCGAGGACCTGATAGACAGCCGAACGGATCAGTTCCTCGCGCCGGTCGAGGTCGATTCTCATCGAAAGTAGTACTTCAGACTCCAGAACTGGTATCATCCTTTGTCTCTCTCAAGTATCATCGCGCGTGCGAAACGCTGCCGTCCTATTGAGTACTCAGAGTCACGAACGTTGCGCTGCCGAGTACCACTGGGCCCACGTCCACAGTACCGTCTGTGCCTACCTGAACCTGCCTTGTCTGGCCGGACACCGTGACTGCCACACCACCGGTGAGCTGAGTTCTGAGTCTCAGCGAGTTGATCGCAACCGGGTCGAGAAGATTGGTGATCTCGTAGATCTCTGTGGGCCCCTGGCGGTGGTACTTCACCTGCCCTAGCCACTTCGGCAGCATTATCGGCAGAACGAACTGGCCGTTCTGCCAGACCCACTCGGCGGGCTTGATTGAAGCAGTGCCGCGCGGAACGTCCATGCGCAGACCCGCGGCGGCATAGGTCATGACCATGGTCGAGCCCATGCGCTGGTCCCTGAGCAGGAAGTAGGGGATGCTGCAGTTCGGGGGATCGTTGATCCACTCCTCCTGGCACCACGGGATACGTCCCTTGCCCACGGTCAGGCCCCGCCAGACCTCGCTGGTGACCCTTAGCCCTATGTCGTCAAGATCGCGATACATGCAATGCGAGGCATAGGGATACTGCCACCCAACGGCCTCCACGTCGGCGATTCCGGAGCCGGTGCTTGTCCCATCAGGGCGAAGAGCGTCTGTCAGGCCATACAGGGCATTACCGCCGAGCACGTCGTCCATGACCTGGAGCGCCGAACAGACATGATCGTTTGGTAAGCCGTCGTCGATACCAAGTATATCTGCGTACCAGGTTCCCGCCAACTGCAGAAGAGATACCCAGTCCAGTCCACCGCCGTCCGCCGTGGCTGATTGCTTGTAGTAGCTGCCCGTCCAGATCAACGCTTCTATCTGAGCCCGAGCCTTCTGCTGCGTTGCCCGGAGTTGGGCGGCATATCCGGGCTCGCCCAGATCGTCGGCCAGCCGCGCCACCGCGAGGAGCATCACGTTCCACTGGTTCGCATCGTAGCCGCATTTGTCAATCATACTCCAGCCGTCATAGCCGTAGGATGTCTCGGGCAGGCCGTCTCGGTCGGAGTCCATGTTATCGACCCAGGCGACGGCGCGTTTGACGTGCGGCCACATCTCCTGAAGGAACGCACTGTCGCCGGTCCACTGATAGTGCCTCGCGACTTCCATGCAGAACTTGATCGGCAGGTTGACCCAGTAGCCCGCATAGACGCTCGTGTTTGGATTCGGCGAGACCGCCGGCAGGTTGGTTGCGAACTTGTAGTTGTCGTTCAGGGTTACGGTGCAGCAAGACCCGCCAAGATCGTGGATTATGAAGCCGTCGGCATCCTGCACGCTACAGTACTGCCTGAGAACGGTCGCATCGACTTCGGGGAAGCCGGCAAGCTGGGTGAACGAACCGTAGTAGCGCACATCCATGGTACCGTAGAACGCGCAACCGGTCGGCGATTCGTAGGTGAACTGGATTCCGTCAAGCGTGTTCCAGGTGCCGACGGGCATCAGGTAGAAGTTGCTCTGGGCCATTTCCCGGTACCACCTGGGCAGCGTGCTGGTGTTGATTACGTCGTAATGCCGCTTGGTGTCCTGAAGAAGAACGGCGTGGTCGCTTGCGATCTCCTCCGCAACCTCGCACGAATCCGCGAACCAGTTCTCATAGGCATGCCCGAACCGGTAGCCGCTGACATCAAAGTGATTCGGGGCGTACCAAGTGCAGACCAGCCCCGCGACTGTCTTCTCGCCAGGCGCCAGCACGAACCTCTGTTGAACTGCATACACCGTTGCGTTGGGCTGAGGAGTGGTATCGGAGCTGGCGACGGCGGTTGGCAGTGCGCCAGGGCTCGCGACCTGGTACGTCAGGACCTGAGCGCCCGGCAGCGCGCGAGCGGCGAGAGTGTAGCCGGCATCCGCGTTCTTGTACACCCCGCTCCCGGATCCGAGGAGCATGCGGTCGATGTCTGCCTGCCGCGCGGCCAGGACCTCCGGTGTGAGTGGAATACCGGAGAGTTGGCCCGTGGTTACGGCGAAGACTATGGGCGCGATCTGCCCCGATTTCCGCAGCTCTATCGATTGAACGGTTCTTGTGCCGTCAGTTGGGATCGCGTAGAGGAATACCTGATAGGTCCCGCCGACGCCGTTGTCATATCCCGTGTAGCGAGTGGGTGAGTAGAGCGCCGAGCCGCCCATCCAGTCCCCGATCTCGTAGCCGTCCCGGAGCGGGACCGTCGAGTCGGCTCCATCTGAGTAATGGATCACATATTGAGCCGTGCCGCTGCTAGCCCATCCCGCACAGTTGCCGAAGATGAAGAGACAGTCGGTCTGCCGGTTCACGGGTATGGTGACCGAAGTGGTGGACGTTTTTGGCCCCGCCATGACGATCGACTTGTTGTTGTTGGCGGCGTCGTCAATGATCTGGAAGGGGATTCCGTAGATGGAGATCGGGCCCGCCGGCAGATCACCGAACTTGAGTGGCCCATTGCCGCCAGTGGTTCCAAAAGGACTTAGGAGGTAGCTGCGGTTGCACGCCTGGCGCATGTCGAGAGAGGTGAAGTTGTACCCGCGCAGGTAGGCGTCCTCCAGCGTTTTCCGTATGTCGGACGTGCCGGACGCAGTGACAGAGAAGTTGATCCCCGAGCTGGATTCGGCCACATAAGACGCGGCGGTACCCTCGATCTCTACCGGCACGCCTCCGGAGAGTCCCGATAGCCAGCTCGCGATATCAGTACCGTAGGACAGAACAAGTCCAACCTCGGCCGGTTCACCGGTGCGGTTGCGGATCTCGGCGTCGAAGATGGCTCCTGGATAGCCGCTGCGACGAACATCGTGCAGGATGAGCGGCGACCAGCACCAGAGAGTAAGGTCCACCGGAAGATCGGGGAAGGTAAGCCTGGCGAACGGGAAGTTGCCCTCGAAACACACTCTGCCACTAGAAAGTGAGTAGACCTGCGTGCTCCCGTCGGTCTTATACGAAAGCCAGATACCGGAGCCGGGAATCGAGGCAATGCGAGCATTCCAGTTGTTGACATTGCCAAACTCCATGAGCGTGCCCTGGCTTGATACCTCGATGCTGCCCGCCCCCAGTCCGCCAAGCGGCATTCCCACCGCCCTGCCATTTTGGTTGAACGGAATCCCTCGGAAATCGGCCAGTACACCCAGCGGTCCCTGAAGATCGCTTGCGTCGGGCAGGTAGTCGATCTTGTCGGAGTCCGAAGAACGGATGACTGGGACGACGCCGGCCTCCCCCATCTCGGCGCCAGCACAGCCAGTGACTACGGCAAAGCCCTCGCGTCGAGCGAAGTTCGGGCAGTAGACCTTGATGGGTAGGGGCGAGCCGTCCGATATTCTGAACCAAGCGAAGTTGGGATCGGCCTCGATGATCCTGCCCGCCACGCGCACGAGCAGACCACAGGTAGGCGCGCCCGATCCGTGGAGCGACGTGATGTTCATACCAACCGGTCGGACAGTCTGCTTGCCAAGGACTTCCGGCTGGCCGGCGAGCTGTACGACTCGCTCGCCATCCACTGTCGCCAGCACCCCGTTGAGGTTCAGAAGAGTGTTCTCGGTGGCCGACGAAGCGCCAGTCACTCGGATTCCAGAGGTTCGGTCGGGTTCCTCAATGTAGAACCCGGTGGTCACGGGTTGCTGGGATGAGTCCAGCCCGGTGGTCGCCATTGTCAGGACCTTGGACTCAAGACGGACGCCTTGTCCATCCGGCAGCGTCCGCAGGTCGCTGATTGCATCAACGGAGATAACGTATGGCTCCGGAAAGTCGAGCTGAGCGACGCCATGTAGACGCCATCCGAACCATGTGTCGTTGTCGTAGAAGTACCCGTTATTGGAGTTCCACGGGCCGCCGTCCGGAGGCACGCTATACCACTGAAGCGGATAGTCTGCCATGTTGACGAAGACGATCTCGTCGAGTCCGTCGCTGTCCACGTCGCCGAACTGGACGGGGTAGCCGAAGTCCGGGCCCCATTGCCCGTTGGTCCCGTCAATGACGGTGGTATTCCATGAGGCGTCAGCGGCGCGGAACACACCCGCCGCTCCGTAGGAGGGAGAGTAGACCATCATGGTCTTCGCAAGCTGGTTCGGGATGGTCTTTCCTCCGCCAAGGGGAACGGCATCATAGTAAGGCGACTGCAAGTCCTCTCCATCCAGCCCCGCGCGCCAGAACGTGCCGGCATCCTGTCTCCACCACAACAAGTCGCCCTTGAACCCCTGGAGGCGTGCGTCAACGGCGTAGGCACGGCTCATCGCGCCCAGGGGCGTCAGGCTTGTGGTGTCAACACGCACGGCGTAGGCCTGCCCGGCGGATTCGGATCGATAGACGACCAAGCCGCGAGTGCTGACACCGCCTTGCCTGAGCACGGTGAGAGGGACAGCGTCGGAGTGCGCTCCAGGAACCGCGTGAACGTTCTCGGCGTGCCAAGCCCCATCAGGCGGAATGTCGTAGTACCACAGGCCGCCAGTTGCGGGGTCACGGAACACTAGATCGTTATCAAGGCTGTCTCCGTCCACGTCGCCGATGATGCCGTCCTGCAGTTGGCTAGTCCCTATCAGAGTAACACGCTGTCGGGTGTCGGCCATGTAGAGGCAGTAGTTGCCGCCCTCGGCAGGCTGATACACCGCAGCCGGGCGAACGGCCGCCCAGACCACGGGCGAGTTGACAGCGATGCCCAATGCCAGCATCATGACAGTGCCCAACAGGGCGCGGCCGTGTGTCTCGACTAACCGACTCAGTTTCATATTACTACCCCTCTCAACTACCGCGCCGGGACCACAGTTCCGCTACACGGCTCACTACACTCGGCGGACGCTGATCTTCGCCGGTGCTTTGCCTAACTTGATCCGACCCACGTCAACTGTACCGTCAGGTGCGACTGACGCGCGGGTCTTCTGGGCAGAGACAGTCACTTCCACCGTTCCCGTGAATCCGGTGCGGAGCTTCAGCGACTTCAGTTCGACGGCTGGGAGCAGGTTCGTGATCTCCCATTTCTCTTCAGAGTTCTTGCGACTGTACTTTACCTGTCCCAGCCATTTCGGCAGCGTCACCGGCAGGGTGAACGAGGCATCTTTCCACACCCACTCAGCCGGTCTCACGGACGCTGTCCCGGCGGGAACATCCATCAGGAGCCCAGCGGCTGCGTATGACATAGCCATCGCCGAGCCCATGCGCATATCACGGGTGAGCCAATAGGTGCACTCGCCTTTCTTGGGGTCGAGGAGGCACTCCTCCTGGCACCAGGGGATCCTGGCCTTTTCGACGGTGAGCCCTCGCCATATCTCGTCCGCAACCCGCAGAGCCCGGTCGTCCAGTCCACGATACATGCAGTGAGAGGCGAAGAAGTACTGCCAGCCGATGGCCTGTGCGTCGCAGATCCACCACTTGATCAGGCTTCCGTCCGCCTGTAGAGCGTCATAGAGGCCGTACATTGCCTCTTTGCTGAGTATGTCGTCCATGGTCCCAAGGGCGGTTGTCACGCGATCCCTTGATAGTCCTTCGTCGAAGCCGAGCATGTCGGCATACCATGAGCCGGCAACCTGCAGAATCGACACCCAGTCGAGGCCGCCTCCATCCCCGGTCGCCGATTGCTTGTAATACGTGCCTGTCCAGATGAGCTTCTCGATCTGGGCGACAGCCTTCTTGTGAGTTGCCATAAGGGATGCCGCGTAGTCGGGCTCTCCAAGATCATTGGCCAGTCGCGCAACAGCGACGAGCATGGCAGCCCATTGGTTGGCATCGTAGCCGCACTTGTCGATCATGCGCCAGCCGTCGTATCCGTAGCTTGTCTCGGGCAGGCCATCACGGTCCTCGTCCTGCGCATCGATCCACTTGACAGCCTGCTTGACGCTTGGCCACATCTCGCGCAGGAACTTCATATCGCCTGTCCACTGATAATCGCGGGCAACCTGAAGGCAGTACTTGATTGGCAGGTTCACCCAGTATCCCTGGTAATCAGCCCTGTTCTTGCTGGGCTCGACGAAGCTCTTTGGCGCTTCCTCTGAAGCCGTGTACGTATCGTTGAGTCCGGTCGAACCGCCAAGGTCGTGAGGTATGAAGCCGTCAGCATGCTGAGCCTTGACATACTGGCGCAGGACTGTCTTGTCGAGTTCGGGGAACGCCGCCAGCATCATGAGCGAGCCGTAGTAGCGTACGTCCATTGTTCCGAAGCACGGGCAGCCGTCCGGGGTCTCGTAGGTGAACACGAGCCCGTCCTTGGTCATCCACGTGCACGCCGGCAACAGGTAGAAGTTGCTTTGGACCATCTCGCGGTACCACTTGGGCAGCGTGCTCGTGGCGATCACGTCGTAATGCTTCTTGGTGTCTCGCAGTAAGCTGTCGTGATCTCGCGCGACCTCCTCCGCGACCGCCGACGCATCGGCGAACCACTCCTCGTACTTGTGTCCGAACATCCGGCCTGAGGTTGCGTAGTGGTCCGGGGCGAACCAGGCGCACAGAAGCCCGGCCTCGGCCCTCTTGCCAGGCGCAAGGCTGAACCGCTGCTCGACAGCGTAGACGCTGGGGTTCTCCTCGGAGGCCGGTCGGCCATCCGTCAGGATGCGCTTCAGGCTCTCTGGGTCGGTCGCCTGGTAGGTGACTACTTCACCCCCGGCGCTCTTTCTGGCGGCAACCGTGTATCCGGCATCGGTTCGGTAGATCTGCTTGAATGCATTCTCGCTGCCCGCCATCCGGTTCACCTGGGTCTCGCGCATCTGCGCCACGCCCTCGGTGTAGGGCGTCTTTGAGACCACACCCGTCGTCAGAGCAAACAGCATCGGCGCCTTGCCTCCGTACTGGCTCAACACGACGGACTCGATCTCCTTGGAGCTGTCGGTGGTCACTGCGAACACATTGATGGTGTAGTTCTGGCCGTTCCCGATCTTGCCCGTCAGTTGCGCGGGGGAGTAGGCCATCGATCCGCCCATCCAGTCGCTCAGCTCGAATTCACTCCTTAACGGAACGCGCTTCTCGGTGCCGTCCTTGTAGCGGATAATGTACTCACACTCCGACAATACGGCGTTTGCCCAACCAGCGCAGTTGCCAAGGAAGAACAGACAGTCCGCCTTCCGGTTGACCGGAATGGTGACGCTCTGTGTCCCGGCGGGCCCGCCGACCATTATCATCGACTTACCTTCGGTGGCTGCGTCGTCCAGGATATGGAAAGGCAGGTCGAACACCCGGGTATCGCCGGGTTTGAGATCGGAAAAGCTCAGTGAAGCGTTTACTGGATCGACGCCGAATGGATGGTTCAGGTAGCTGCGATTGCAGACACCGCTGATGTCAACGGGCTGGCAATCGTAGGCTCTCAGATAAGCATCCCTGAGGTCCTTTCTTAGTTCGATGAGCTTGGGGTTGGTGGGATCGTTCGCGCTCGCCTTCGCGGTGAAGCTGATGCCGGAAGCGGCCTTGCCTGAATATGGGGCGGCTGTGCTTGCCACCTTGACCACGCCTGTGCCGTGAGCACCGGTTGCCTGCGCGCCAAGCCAGTCTCCGTAGTCCGTTCCGTAGGACAGGACGAGGCCGATATCAGCCTTCTCCGATCCAGTGTTGGTTATCTGGGCGTCGAAGATAGCCACCGGATAGGCGCTGCGGCGAACGTCGTGCATGACAAACGGCGACCAGCACCAGAGGGTGACATCGACGGGCAGATCTGGGAACTTGAGCTTGGCGAATGGGAAGTTGCCCTCAAACAGCACCTTTCCCTCCCCAAGCGGGAATACCTGGGTCTTGCCGCTGGTCTTGTAGGTGAGCCACAGGGCGCTGCCCGGGATCGACTTGAGTGAGGCACACCAGTTGTTGACGTTGCGGAACTCCATCAGCGTGCCCTGACTGGAGACCTCCATGGAGCCGGCTCCGATGCCGCCCATCGGCATTCCGACAGGGCGGCCCACTTCCGTGTAAGCGATGCCTTGAAAGTCGTTCATAATCTTCATGGTGTCACTCACAGCCGGAATCGTCGCCAGGGCTACTCCTACCAGCACTGTAGATACCAGACGAAACCGCATTGCATCCTCCTTGAGCTGTTGCACTCGCAGTTATAGGTTAGAGTTCATTTCCGGGCTCCGGGGTATCGGACGGAGAACGGCCCACCAGGCAGTGAGCCCGGGGGGAGCAGTTTGCCCGTCCGTTGCTCGAACTCCCGTTGTGCCCGTCCGGCCTGCTCCATCTGGCCCAGGCCCTGATAGCAGTACGCAAGATTGGCGTAGACTCCGGCGTACAGATCAGGGTCAAGGGCTATTGCCTTCTCGCACTCCGTAGCGGCCTGAGGCAATCGTCCTCGTTGGAACTCGAGCGCTCCAAGAAAGTAGTGCCCCCACCAGTTGTCCGGTTCGATCTCAAGCGCACTCACAAGCTCCGGCTTTGCCTCCGACGGCCGCCCGCCTTGAACGGCCAGCATACCGCATATGACCCGTCGGAAGACGTCGACGGACTTGGCGGGGGCTTTGCACAGCGCCGACGAAGAACAAGGGGTCCCCGGATCGATGTTAGTGTCTCGCAGGGCTGATACTAGCCTCCCGGTCAGGCTGCCGATCAGCGCGAACAGGTGGTCCTGGCTGTCGCGGCAGTGGAGGGACTTCGCCTCCCCGTTTCTGCTGGTGAAGATTCTGACGGTGACATCCAGCCAGGATCCCGCCACAGCAGTGTCTATGTAGAGCACGAATGCAGGCCTCAGTCGTTCCATGACAGCATTGACTCTGGCTTGTGGGTCCGATGAGGAAGCGGACTGCACGGCCGCCACAGTCTGCAGCCGGTCGGTCGGCGACAGACCCGACAGGCGGCCGAGTCTCTTCTCCAGGTCGAACGAAATTCCCGCTGAAAGCCACTGCGCGGACGGTTGGGCGCCCACGGTCTCCCCGGCTATGACCGCGTAGGTGCTGACTGTGTCCATCGACTGCCCTCCTGCCTCAACAACAACGGTGCCGGAGGCCAGAGCGAGGACGGCTACAGCGCACGACAAGCCTATTGACCAGTATTCCATGACAACTACAGAGTCTCCGACTCCACTGTTCTGCCGCTATAGACCGACAACGGCCGTGGCCTCGATCGCGCGCTCACCCGAGATAGTAGTCAGTGTTCCCTGCACGGATACAAGCTCTCCTTCGGTCACGGTCGGCAGAGACTCATTAGAAACCACGAGTATTCCCGCGGACCGGTCGAGTTCCTGCACGTGGAAGTGGTAGCTGCCATGCACCGCGCTGACGACCACATTACCACAGGTGATGCTTGAGTCGTTGGCTCCCTCCTTGGCTATCGGGATGGAGGTGGGCTTCATGATCGTGACATCCTTCCGCCGTGATTCGGGGCTGACCTTCAGGTGTATCAGCTTGCCTCCAACGAACCTGCCTTCAACGGTCGTGCTCTGTGGCGCGCGGAGCTTGAAGTTAACGTCGAGGTTATCCGGCCAGGCAGGCAGGAGACGGATCGTGATGCCGTCGCACTGCATCAGCATGGTCTGCAGCGCCATGTTGGCAACACCTCCGTGGTCTTCATCAGGTGTCCAATCGTAGTTCGGTCCCCAGAATGCGGGGAATCGAGCGGACGCATCCTTAGCGGCATAGCGCTGAGCTAGCATGGTTCTGGCCTGGTCTGACAACCCCAGCAGGGCTGCCTGAATAGGGTCCTGCGTCCAGCAGAAGTTATTCGTGTAGGTGCGTCGTGAGAACGTGTTGGTCCCGATCGAAAGGTCGGGCTTGCCAATTCCGTAGAACTTGAACGGGAATACGGCATAGAGCTCAGGATTCTCGTAGTTGGATATCCCCCCCCTGACGACGGAGGCTGGCTTAACATAATACGAGCCCGTGGTTCCACCCAGGGGAATCGGCGGGATCTCGCCCCTGAAACGGGTCCAGTTGGTCCGCCTTTCGGAGCCAATCGTGCTGTCGGGCAGAGCCAACAGCCCATCAAGCACCCATCTCAGGCCCGCCACATCCGGGGTTGGGTTAACGACATCGTGCCATGTCTCCAGAGCCTGGGCTGGCTCCATTACTATCTGGCCGCTCAAGTTGCGCGAGTAGTGCTGGTCCCAGAACGTCAGCAAGGCATCCGCCAGCGGAAGAAGATCGTTTTGCATGAACTGGGAGTCGCCGGTGTAAGCGTAGTAGTCCAGCATCATCGCGAGCAGTTCCAGGCTGCCCGTGTAGTGATAGCGGATGAAGGCTTCTCCGATCCAGGAGATCGGATGCCCCGTGCGATCCCAATAGTAGTTCGTATTGGTGTACGTCCCCCAGAAGTACATCACTTCGGGGAAGTAGGCGCCGTCGTGTCCGAAGTATGCCTGCGTACGCGCGCTCGCAGTCGGCAGGGCGTTCTTGAACATGCTGAAGTAAGGGCGCATCATCTCGAAGTCGCCCGAAGCAAGCATCGGCCAGTACATCAGCCTCGTGTTCTGCTGCCAGTAGGGGCCACCCCACAGCCGGTAGTCAGGATCCAGCCCCAACTCATCGGTCGAGCCTATTGTGAATAGAGTCCCGTTGAACTTGATCGGGAATGCCCCCCGCCCGGCGCACGCCGTGACGAAGCGCTGCAGAGCATACCCCTGTGACATGTCCACACCGGAACCTTGCGAGGCTTTCGAGACTCGGATCCAGCTCCTATTCCAGAAGTCATTCCACCAATTCTGATGATCGACACGCGCTGTCTCGAGCGACTTTGCATCCACCTGCGATCGCACGGCTTGCGCCTGCGTGTGCCACGCATTGTCGCTGGCAGCCTGACTGGTGAGGACGTAGATCGAGACTAGTTGCGGATCGGTCGTCGCGGTGGAGCTGATCGATGTGCTGCTCTGGTTGGTCATCCCGGTGCCCGCCATGATAGCGCCGAACGCCCGGTTGAGGAGCGGGTCAGTCTGCAGAGGAATTTGTGCGCTGAGGCCTTGCAGACTCATTGTGCTCTGCCAGATGGACGTAGGATTGCGGTGAAGCCAGACGACTCTACCTCCGCTCCCCGGAAGGACCGTGTCCCGCCTTGAGATCACGGGCTGAGGGTCGGGGTTCTCATTGCCTGCATAGGACTGCAGACCATAAGCGCTATCGAGCGACTTGCCAATCAGTTCCCGATCAACAGTCCTCCATAACTCGAGCGAAGCCTGTACCGAGACAGGTGATTTGCCTTGTGCCTCGACCCTTATCACCGGCTGGTTGGCGTCCACCCAAACCCTGAGGGTCACTTGGGAGCTTAGTTGCCCTGCCATTATCAGGATCTCTCCCTGCCTGAGCCGCAGCGTCTGGGCAAATGGCAATCCCGCCGTAAAGGGGTTTGGTGTCAGCTTGATGCGAACCCTGCCGAGCTTGACGAGGCGGCAGTTCTCATCCCACGCGTCGCTCTTGGCAATGAGAAGCATGAGATCACCGCCGCTCTCGACCCATGCGTTCAGCGCGATGTCGCCGTTGCCGATCGGCATCGAGCCGTTGTAGTCGGTGCTGGGGGATGTCCAGGTCACGTTGTACAAGTCCATGGGGTCTCCCTTGTAATCGGCGGGGGGATCGGTCGTGCCCACATTGATGTCGCGCACAGACCAGTAGTATCCTCCGGAGCGTGAGATGGGGTTGAACGAAAGCACCACCACCTGGCCGGTCACCGGCTGACTCAACACCGCTCGCTCGTCCTGATCACCATCGGGCGCCGGGCCGCAAGGGTCGTGCTGGTATGGCATGCTGGAGAGGCTGCTGCCGCCACGGTCGTCGTCCTTATCGACAATGGTCACTCCGTCAAGCGTCGCCGTCCAATGCTCCGTGGTCTGCCCGGAGTCATGCCAGTAACTGCCTGCGGTTCCGCCGCTGTTCCAGGCGATGTAGTTGAACGTGACCGGCTGTGGGAATGTGATTGTCAGCTTTGCCAGATTGCTTGGGCTGAGCCTATTGTTGCTGTGCCAGCAGCTCTTGACAAACGAGTACTGCGGATCGCCATCGCGCGCCGGGTTGGCGATGGCATAGCTAGCCGCATAGTCGGTGCTCAGAGTGCCGTTGGATATGCACGTCACGCCCGGCGTCATCACAAGATTGGTGGCGGGATCTGGGTCTCGGTGAGCCACCGCGGGCTGAACCAACTGAATGGTTGCCAGCGTGATCAGCGAGATAAGCTTACCTCTCATAGCTTCTCCTATCTAGCCCTGGCATCGGAGGCAGTCCGCTGTAGCAGCTACAACGTCTCCACGACGCAATGGCCCGCGAGGGTTCCATCGGCCCGATAGACACCGTGCCTCCGTCCTGTCTCTATCAGCGCCATCACGTTTTGCTCCGGTGTCTCCGGTACGAGGGCGCATCCGGGCCCCAGGATGAACCCTCCATTAGGGGCCATAATGTCAAGCGCTTCAAGCGTCTTCTGCTTAACGAGTTCAGGTGTGCCTCTGTGCAGCACGTTTGCGGGATCCACCATTCCCAGAACCGTCGTCTTGCGCTGGGTCGCGTGCTTTGCGGCGACCAGACTTGTGGATGGGTCTAGCTCCAGGATATCGGCTCCTGTCTGGACCATCTCCGGCAGGACCGACTCCGTGTTGCCACACTGATGAAGCGACGCGGGGAAGTTTGCCCTCGCCATCGCGTCGAAGAACCTCTTGAGCCTCGGCAATACAAGCGTTCTGTAGATGGTTGGAGAGACAATATCCGATCCAACCTCGCCCAAGCTGGTCCCGTGCGCGCCTGCTCTCTTGAGCGCGAGGGCGTACCGAATCGTGGTCTCTGTACATACATCGAGAACATGTTCGATGAGTGCGATGTCCTCGCTCAGGCCCAGGTCAAGCCAGAAGTCTCCGTGACCTCTCAGTGCGGCAGCGAGCGCCATGGGCGCTTGGTCAGCCCTTCCCATAATGAAGACGCTGTCCCCCAGTTCGCGCTTGAGAATCCTGACGGCCTTCAGCACCTCGCACACAGGGTGCTGTGTCTCCAGATCAGGGATCTCCACATTACATATATCGCTGAGGCTCTTCAGCGCCGGTTCCTCGACACGCGGAGCGGCGAACTCTGAGAACACGATTCCGCACCCCAAAGCTTGGGCCACGGCCGTCGTCCCATTCTCCACGAGGAGCATGTCGTGACCAAAGCGCCGCCATGCAACCAGCTGCGACTCTGCCATCAACTCCCCACTGTTCAGGCACCGGCTAAGTGGAATACCGGCCATCCGCGGCGCCATGAGGAAGTTGTGCAGATCGATTGGCACTTTGTCGGGAATGCCTCCGCTGAGTACCGTCATTACCCTTTCGAGTGAGGTCAATGGTCCCTCCCCGGCAGCTCAAGTCCGAAGGCCTCGCCGCCATTAATTCACACTACGTAATTCAAGATACCTCCGAATGTCCGGTCTGTCAAGAGGATGCTGAGAAGTTCCTTACAGCGGAATCTGCCTTGCGTCGCTTGCCGCTTCACATCGTTCTTGAGGCAGTACAAGCTCGATGGCAGGCGCTATCAACTATCTTCTCGAGATTTCCAATTGACACCCCTTGACAAGCCGCAAAAACTGTGATACCTTGCGAATGTTGTATTAGTTCACGTCGCGAAGTTAACTATGGAGGATGTCTCGTGAAAGAATCGCATAAGAAGGGGGTCGGGCTGCTCAAGCGGAACAGCCGCGCCAAGATACTGCTGTGTCTCCGGACCCACGGCCCTATGTCGCAGGCCCAGATTGCGAAGATGACTGGGCTGAGCATTGGGTGCGTGTGCGGGACGTGCTCCGATCTGCTTGAGGAAAACGTGATTGTCCAGTCAGGGACGATCACTGGTGCGCGCGGCCGACCGATGATCCTCCTGATGATTAACCCCGAGGGAGCGCCCGTCGCGGGCGTGAGAATCGCGCCGGAGTCGATCGAGATAGCCATCGCCACACCCACACTTGATGTGCTCTCACGAAGAACTCTCCCATTCCCTGACCCCCTGCGGGACCATGAAGCCCTGGCTGACGCGATAGCCGACGGTGTTCAGCGATGCGCCAAGGCGGCAGATGTGGACGTCTCCAGACTGGATGGCGTCGGGGTCGCCGTTCATGGATTGGTGGACCCCGTGCTCGGAATCATCGACGAGATGACAAACCGATCGGACCTGGAGAACGTACCGATTACTCATATGCTCGAGGACCGACTGGGTGTCACTGTCGTTGCCGACAACTGTGTCCGCGCCGGCGCGATCACACACCAGTGGTTTAACTCAGAACGCCGTGAAGGCGGGACTCTGTTCATAGCACTTGCCGAAGGCGTTGGCGCGGCACTGCTGTATGACCGAGAAGTGGTGCGAGGTATCCACCACTCAGGCAACCAGTTGGGCCACACGATCATCGACCCGAACGGCCCGGTATGTGCATGCGGAAACCGCGGATGCCTGGAGGCGCTGACTTCCGACATCTCGCTGATCCGCCGGCTGTGGCCTGAGGCGGCTAGGAACCCCGCAGAGATGACCGCTGAGGAACGCGAAGGCTTGGTGATGCGGGCCTACGACCTGGCCGCGCATGGCGATGCCAGGGCCAAGGCGGCGCTGCAAGACCTTATCAACTACCTGGGGATGGGCATCGCAAACGGCGTCGCCCTCTTCGGGCCGCGCACCGTGGTGATCTGTGGCAAGCTGATCGACCTTGCCCCCACTCAGATGATCGACGAAATAAGGAAAGCCGCTCTTCGCTACATCAGCCACCGCCACATGGGGTTAGAGATCAGGGCCGCGATCGACTACAAACGCTTCTTGATGCGCGGCATGCTGGGACTCATCCTCTGTCATCCGTACAGGGAACTGCAGGAGCAGAGCCTGTCATTGGGTGGTTGGCGGCCTGAGGCAGTCAGGATCACGGGTCGAAACAGGTAGGGAGGTATGGCGTGGCACAACAGCATACGCTCCCGGTATCTTGCTTGCAGATAGGAGATCTCAAGTGAACAGACAACGCGACACGCAAGGCTTTACGCTGATCGAGCTACTGGTCGTGATCGCGATCATTGCGATACTGGCCGCCATATTGTTTCCAGTTCTCGCTAAGGCCAAGGAAGTCGCCAGATGCTCGTCGTGCGGCAACAACATGAAACAGATCAACACGGCGCTGCTGCTCTACGTCGATGACAATGCGGGCAGGTTCATTGACTCGCCCAACATGTACTACTGCCGCTTGCTCGATATTGCGCACGGCGTCAGGTCGCCGCAAGATTCCAGGGGGCCATACGCAATGGACCTTCTGGACAGGTACATCAGGAACAAGACAGTCTGGCTCTGCCCTTCGCTGGGACCGGACCAAACCATTCCGAACTTCACTGGAGTTGATCACGGCGGCGATGGCTGGGTTAACCTTGGTCCGTTCACTTGGCGCACGAACTGCCTCGGCTCCCAAGTTACGAGCATGATCGGGCCGAACGCAAGCCGAAGAACTCCTTCAAACTACATGTGGACGCACCTATGGTGCTCGAGGGCGAATCGTCACTATCCGGTCAGCGGCCAGCCCGCTTCCCGTATAAGGCGTCCCTCGATGGCTGTCACTTTCTATGAGATGCCTTACTGGTACCCGGAGATTTGCCCGCACCAGACTGGCGGTTGGGGCACCAACCTCGTCTTCTATGACGGTCACGTCAGGACGGAACGGAACAATATCCATCCTTTCCTCGACTGGAGCTGGAGAGGATGGGAGTGAGTCGTGGGAAAGGAGGAGGCAGGCAAGCAATCAGCGAGCGTAGTGGCCGGTGAGAATGGCCTGCCCCCCTTCCCGCTCTGTGCGACGGCGCGAACTAGAAGTCAGCCGCGCATACGAAGATACTGAGAGGAGAGGAACAAATGGAGAGTTATTGCACTCGTGGAGGGCCGGGATCAGCACGTCGTTGGTTGCTGGTCGTGGCTCTGGCGGCTGGTCTCGTAGCAGTCCTCAGCGTCGGAGCACTCGCTGTCAGCAGCCACATAGTGTACCAGCGGTCCATTGGTCAAGGCTGCCTGTGGGCCTACTCGCCTGCCTGGGCCACTGATCGGCCTCTGTATGGCACGGAGAAGATGGCGGACTGCATCATTGGTGATCTCGATGGCGATGGCGCCGAGGATGAGATCGTTTACCGGACCGGCCTGCCCAACACCATCGGCTACTACAAAATTCCCGCCGATGGACAATACCATCCGGAGAACGACCACTTACTCTGGGCAGTGGCTCAGGACCCGATTCCCCAGACGATCATCCGACAGGCCGCGACTGGCTGGGGAACGATTATCTACAAGTCGGAGTTCGACTACGCATCCTATGCGCTGTTCAACTACGGCAACGATACGTGGCAGGACCTGGTCATCGGTCAGATGATGGACAAGGCGTTCGCGGCGGATCTGCGGAACCAGGGCTTCAAGGGAGACCTGTTCTACCAGATAGGAACTGCCCAGCCCGATCCATCTATGAACTACTTCCAGTACGGCTGGCGAGAAGGATTCGACGGCGATGACCACATACCGGATGCCATGCTCGAGCACCCGAACTACCAGTGGGACGCTTACGGGGTTGGCAAACTGATACCCAATCGGCCCGACAGCGTCCTGGTCTTCTACACCAACATCCCGTACCCGGGCGGTGGCGGCAACGTCTTGGCTGTATGTGACGCGACCTGGAACTTCACGGTTTTGGACGGCACCAACGGCGCCTGGGGACCTGCAATCGGCCGGCCGTATCTACACTTCGGACAGGTCGATGACAATGAGAGCGGTCTCGACAGCATTGTCTTCTGCAACGGGTCGACGGCCCCATTGCAGTTCTACAGACCAGGCTTCGCCGATGCGGGTGAGTTGATCTATCCCGACGAAACCTCCTTCCTCTGCGATCTGTGCCTCTGGGATACGACTTACTATGTCAACACCGATCCCGAGTGGCCCACTGGAATCCCTGTCCGTGACGGCTGCTTCGTCAAGGGCGTTGCCTCCGGTGTCGCTCTGGCCCCACGCGAGGTCACGCCGGTGGAGCATATTGCCGATATCCGGCTGCTTCCCGTCGGCGAGTGCGTCAGCCTCTCCGGTATGCTCAAGACCCTGGATGCGGTTCAGCGGAACGAAATAACGCAGGAGACATTGACCACAGGATTCTACATCGAGGAGCCCAGCCGCGTTGCGGGCATCCGCGTCGACGTGGACCTGGATCCTGTCCCGGCCGGCTCCCGTGTGAGCATTACCGGGCAGATCGCCAATGTGGATGGCGAGCTGGTGCTTGTGGCCGATGTCAGTGAAGTAACTATCGCTGAGCCGGAGGTGATGACATTCGCCATACACCCGGATGGAACCGGCCGAACGATGGTTGGGAAGAATCTTGATGGCTCTGAGTTCTATGACTTCTACTGGCCGGGCGAGACCGGCGTGGCGGCCGGCGACGTCTTAGGCACCGGAGTCAAGAACGACCTGCTGTATGTCGCGCCCAACGGAGACTTGATGTGGCGAGAGGGGATCTCCGGCCCAGAGCATCTTGTGAAATCGCAGCACCCGGAGCGCGGGCCCTACTGGCCTTTGGCTACGGGATACGTACTTCCGGACAAGCCTGACAACCGGATATTCGCGGTTGCGGGATGGGCGTGGTACCCAAGCGACAGCAACGCGTACTGCATCAGTAC
Source organism: uncultured bacterium (assembly GCA_964523735.1). Lineage (GTDB taxonomy): Bacteria > Armatimonadota > UBA5829 > UBA5829 > UBA5829 > CAZFYZ01. The sequence goes on from CAZFYZ010000018.1 coordinate 31,230, forward strand.
GAGCGGAGATGTCGCTGAGATATGGGAGATCACGTCCAACTGGGGGAGCATGGACATAACCCGAATGGACGCCAATCGCGTAGGCGGCACCGATGACGTGCTCTTCTACAACCACGCACTGCAGTGGAGCAAGATATCCTGGGATTCAGCGAATAGCCGGTACATTCACGATCCCAACGGCTACTGGATTGACCTTTGGACCATCGAGGACACGGGGGCGCCGACCAAATTCGGGCAGTACAACTTCGGAGCCACGAACGCCATCCAGAGGGCCAGGTTGGTGACGCCGGACGGAACAACGAACTGTATTGCAGGCAAGCTGGGCCCGGCTCCCTATCGAAAGTCGAGTACTGCCAAGACCCTCTACTATGTGCCGAATGAATATGCATATGGCGTATGGCCAGGTCCTGCTGGTACCGTCTACCAGATGGACGAGTCCGAGAGGATGTTCCTGCCGAGATGCGTCGACATCGACGGCGATGGCATGGATGACATCATATACCACGACAATGATACCGGCGAGATGTGCTGGTACAAGATGACCAGCGAATGGCTCGGCACTAGCGCCACCATCCCGTGGAACCCCGACAACGTTCACAAGATCACGAGCTACGGCTTGCCTCTAGCGGTGCTGGAACCTGCCGGCGAGAAGAAGGACATATTGTTCTACGACACGGTGACGGTGCGGCCTGTGGGCACTACGGCGAAGGCCCTCTACGGCCCTGGGCTGAACCTGAACGGTATGCTCGTGACGGTGGCCGGTAGAGTGACCGACGCTGATCCTTTCGATGGGACGTTCACCGTTTCTGATGGTTCGCCACTGCCATTGACTGTTGCCTGTCCCGATCCCGCACTGCCGGACCTGAATGGGGTTTTCGTTACCTTGACGGGCTGTGTCGGAGCCGAGACTGCGGGAGCAAGCACCGTTCCCGTGATCAGGGTGCCCTCCGCAAGCTATATCCATTGATGCAGAACGATAGCCCGGGGCTGGCCGGTTTGGCAGCCAGCCTCGGGCATGGGCGCCAGCGGTAAAGGAGGCGATAGGTCCGACGATTACCTATAGAATATCGCAGCATAAGAAAGTATCACACTTCAGCAAGAAAGAAGGAGAACAAGATGAAGACACTGATTCTACTAGTAGTGCTAGCAGTGGTGTGCTGCGTACCGGCATTCGGTCACGCGGACAACAACGTGGCGACCAACCTGGTCATGCTCGCCGGCACAACATGCGTGGACAATGGCAACCTTGGTGAGACGTTCGTTGGCGCAAACGCCATACTGAACCTTGGACGCTTTTCGGATCCCCAAGGTATCATCGCTCCCTACTGGGCGGACGACTTCCACAGCAATGCGCGAGCGAGTATAACCGACTATATCACACTGACGATCACATTCCCCTCGGAAGTCTCTATCACGGGGATCGCCTGGAATAGCGGTGGTGTTGCCGGCGCGTACTGGTCGGACCCTGAGACGACCCCGCATTGGTGGGCGAGCCTCGATGGCACACCCATCGTGGACAAGAACTGTGACACCGGTGGGCTCGGCGCCACCATGGGCACACAGTGGAACCCGCAGGGCAATCTTCACCCGCACATGTATGACCCCTGCGGGACCCAGGACGAGCGTGCGATGCTCGCGGAGGCCGCCACCTGCAGTGTGCTCGTACTCAAGTTCACACCGATCCTGCGCGGTGACCCGGGCGCTTACGTCCCTTACTTGGCCGTCCGCGACATCAACGTGATGGGCAGCGTAGTACCGGAGCCTTCCAGCATTCTGGCGATTCTTACCGGATGCGCGGGCGTCTTCACGGTCATTCGCAGGAAGCGGGGCTAATGCTCGTCAACGAGCGATAGAAATGCTTTAGTGTGGGGCCTGCTGGTAATCTCGAACGCAGGCCCCACGTGCCACATGGCTTGCCGTGACCCAAGGAGATAGGGAGGCTATGGTTCTACATCCGATCGACTGGCTTGTGGTTGGCGTATACGTGGTTATCGTGCTCACGATCGGGCTCTACGTCGTCAAGAAGCCCAAGACCAGCGAAGGCTACTTCCTTGCTAACCGCGGCCTGCGATGGCCGTTCATCGGCACGTCGCTCTTCGCCTCCAACATATCGGCAGAGCATATCGTGGGCCTTGCAGGCAGCGGGTTCTTCCTGGGTATGGCGGCGGGCGGATTCGAGTGGATGGCCGTCTTCTGCATGCTGCCCCTGGTGTTGCTCTTCCTGCCATTCTACCTGAAGACGAAGATCTATACGGTGCCAGAGTTCCTTGAACGCCGATTCAGCCCCGGCGTCAGAACACTGCTCTCAGCGCTCATGGTCGTGCTGTCGGTGCTCACCAAGATCTCGATCTCGCTGTGGGCCTCGGCAGTTGTGTTCCATGGTGTGTTCGGATGGGATCAGAGCTGGGTGATATGGGGCGTGGCTCTGTTAACCGCCGCATACACCATGAAGGGCGGGCTGAGTGCCGTCGTCTACACGGACGCTATCCAGACCACAGTCCTGCTGGTTGCAGCCGTGATAATGGTAGTGATCGGCCTTCGCGAGGTCGGCGGGTGGAGCGGTATCCAAAGCCAGATCGACCCTGAGTTCCTCCAAATGGTCAAGCCTATCACGGACCCGGATGTTCCCTGGCTGGGCATGTTCGTCGGCGTCTTCCTGGCTGGCAGCTTCTACTGGTCTATGGACCAGGTGCTGGTGCAGCGGGTATTCGCGGCCCGCGATCTTAACGAAGGCAGAAAAGGCGTGGTACTCTGCGCGTTTCTGAAGGTACTGACTCCGTTCCTGTTGGTGATGCCGGGCCTCATTGCCAAGGCCCTGTATGCACACGAGGTCAAGACACCTGACGAGGCGTATCCCACTCTCCTGAAACACCTGATGCCCACCGGATTACTGGGCTTGACTGTCGCAGGCATCGCCGCTGCCCTTATGGGCCATCTGAGCGCAACGTTCAACTCCATCGCAACCATGTTCACCAGGGATTTCTATGTCAAGCTCAGGCCAAGCGCCGGGCACAGTCAGCAAATCGGTGCCGGTCGGATCGCGGTGATTGCGGTGGCAGTGCTGGGTGCTCTCTGGGCGCCGATCATCGGCGGGTTTCCGTCCCTGTTCCTCTATCTGCAGAGCGTTGGAGTCTACCTGGTGATGCCGTTCGTGGGAGTGTTCTTCCTGGGGGTCCTTTGGAGGCGGATCACCACAGCAGGCGTCTGGGCGAGTGTCACTGTGGGGTTTGTCATCGGGCCGGTGATGCTCTTCGACTCCAAACTGCACTTCATCCCGTTCATAGCGGATAATCCCATATTGCGCCCGTGGCTCAATGCGGCGATCCTGGAGTTTCTGGCTTGCACCCTGGTCCTGGTGGTTGTCAGCCTTCTCACCAGAGAGGACTCAGAGGAGAAGATCGCAGAGACCACCCTCTTCGGACAGCGCTCGGTTGAGGAGACAGAGGCCGCCGGCGCTCGAGCGGGTTTCATACACGACTACAGGCCCTGGCTTGCGCTAGTCGTCATCATTACTGCGGGCCTTTGGTATCTGCTCCGGTAGGACTAATAACTAACAGAAGGGTGCTTGAAAGTGAAGTATATGATGTTGTCTGTTGCTCTACTCATCTTCGTCGCTGCGGTGGCAGCTAACTCGGAAACGGGGAAAGACACAATGCCCGATCTGGACCCCGCAGACTTCGTGATCATGCCTTGGGGGGGACCTTGGGGCGACGCAAAAGTCGACCTGGCTACTCTCAAAGAGATGAAGGAGTGCGGGTTCAACGTGTCCATGTTCGTCGAACCGGATAAGGTGGACATCGTCAAAGCAGCTGGGCTGAAGTGCTTTGTCAGCAGCGCTGATGCAATGGCGACGCGAGAAGCGTCAGTGCTGACCGAGGAGCAGGTCGATAAGAAAGTCAAAGCGCTTGTGGATCGCGTTGGAGATAACGACACGGTGATGGGCTACTTCGTGGTCGACGAGCCGTGGGCGCACGCATATCAGGAGCTAGGCTTGTGGACCGCGGCCTACAAGAAGTATGCACCGGGCAAGATAGCGTATTACAATCTTCTCTGTAAGTCGTGCGTGAACCATAGCTATCAGGAGTATCTGGACATGTATGTTCAGATCGTAAAGCCCGCGTTCATCAGCTACGACAACTACTCGATCATGGACGATGGTTCGCTTAGGGAGACATTCTATCCGAACCTCGAGGACGTAAGGGCCGCGGCTCTGCGCCACAATCTGCCGTTCTGGAACATCATTCTCGGCAACGCGCATTTCAACTACGCCGTACCAACGGACGCCAGTCTGCGTCTTCAGGTATTTGCGAGCATGGCCTACGGCGCCAGGGGCATCACCTACTTCACCTACTTCACACCAACGATTGGCAACTACCAAATGGCCGCGATAGACCAGTTCGGCCACAAGACACCCACGTATGACATGGCGCGCAGGGTCAACCTGCAGATCCATCGACTGGCAAAGACCTATGCGAAGCTCAAGAGCGTCAATGTCTTCCACTATCCAATCGTGCCCCAGGGCAGTCAGGGCATCGACTCCAGCAAGTACCTGGCCAAGGTTGGTTCCGGCGACATGCTGGTGGGTGAGTTCGAGAGTCCGGATGGGCAGCCCTATATCATGGTTGTGAACAAGAGCATGACGAAGTCTACTACACTCGAAATCCAGTTCAAGGACCCGGGTACTATTCAGATGCTCAATCAGTACACCGGCGTTGTCGAGGACTGGGTCGGGGAGGACACCTGGCTGGGTCCCGGTCAGGGGATGCTGCTGTCCCTCAAGAAGTAGGCCCGACTCGAGGCTGTTGCGATAGATTGCTTCTGCCGCAGTCCGTTATTGTAGCAGGCGTCTCCGACGCCTCCCAGGGGCGTCAGAGACGCCCGCTACAACCCTGTCGCAACGGCTTCGACTCATCTGGATCTTTTTGCAGGTGCGTCTTGGAGCAACAGCGTGCCCGGAGCGTGACGGTTCCGGGCGTTCCTCATGCCTTGCACGCAGTCCCACTGCCATCTGTGCGCGGTCACTTGGACATTAAGAGTTCGCTCCTACGAGACTGTCATTATGAACGCAATGAGAATGCTGATTGTCCGACCGCGGCCGCCAAACACAGACCGGACAAAAGCAGGTGTTTCGCCCCGCTCCAAATGACGGGTGCAGATGACTGAACTCATAATCTGGACAAATTGCCCATTGACAGACTGTAGTTTTGCGGATACACTGCGAGTACTTAATCCGGTCACTGGAGTAATAAGGGAGATACCCCGGGTGGGAACAGGTTACAGTCGTTCGCAGGTTATGAAGAGCAACAGCCGTGCCAAGATCACAGCTATCGTTAGCAAGCACGGACCCATTTCGCGTGTCCAGCTTGCAAAGCTCACTGATCTGAGCCGCTCTCATCTCTGCGAGATAGTCGATAATCTCATAGCTGAGGGGATCCTTGTGGAGAGTGGTCTGGTGACCGGAGCCAGGGGCCGCCCCAGAGTTCTTCTCAGCGTCAACTCCAGCGACTCGATCGTTGCAGGAGTGTGGTTCTCAGAAACCGACATCCGGGTCTCGGTCGCGGCGATGGACGGAGCCATTCTCGTCAGGAGCGTTGTCGATTATGAATCCTGCAGCGAAAACCCTGAAGAAGCGGTGAGGCTGATTGCGGATGAGATCAGGGGTTGCGTCATAGGCAGCGGTCGGGATACCTCGAGCCTCAAAGGCGTTGGGGTCACTGCGTGCGGTTTCATCAACCCATTTCTTGGTCTGATGGCGCAGGTGTTTCGCCGGCCGTGGCTCAATGATACGCCGATCGGCCGATTGCTGGGGGAGGCGCTCGGTGTGCCGGTCTATGTTGACACCGACATTCGTGCGAGTGCCCTTGCGGACCAATGGGAGCGTGGAGAAACCGGCAATACGCTCTACGTTTCGTTCTGTGCCGGCGTTGGCTCAGCATTCGTAACAGGCCAGCGACTTTTTGGCGCGGGTCACGCGTGCTTTCCGGTGGTGGGGCACTTGATTCTCGATATGGATGGCCCCCCATGCACTTGTGGCAAGAGGGGCTGTCTGGAGGTCTATGCATCGACTGGTTCGTTCATACGCAGGATATGGCCTGAAATAGACGTTGACAGGCTTGGAGCAGACGAAGCTGCCGAACTGCTCGAGCGTGGTATGACGATGGCAGCCGCATCCGAGCCTCGCGCACTCGACGCTTTGGTCGATGTGACTAAGTATATCGGTGTCGGCCTGAGCAATGCCGTGCGCATGCTCGATCCTCAGACTATCTACTTGGGCGGGACTCTTCTGGAATGCGCGCCCGATCTGGTTGCGGACATGATCCGCCGCGAGATGATGAGGTTTCCCGACACCAACCGCTTCGGCGGGGTAGAGATCAAAGTGCTGCCGATCTTGCGCGAGTTCGAGATGCGCGGCGCTTTGTCGCTCGTTCTACTGCGCCCGTATCAGAGATTGCAGGAGATCAACTCGGAAATGTTCTCTCTCAGATCAACGAGCGAACCCAAGCGCGAGTTAGCGCGCATTACTCACGAGGAGCGTGAATAATGCGCTCCCCGGCCCCGGATTATGCTCTGCAATCATAATCCAGGCTAGGACTTAGGAGCTAACTTCAGCACGACCGGCAAGCAAGCACGGCAGTCGAGGAGACGCATTGAGATGCTTGAGTCTTTATACCAGCGTCAAGATTATAGGGTGAGAGGTGACGTGGCCGGAGCCTCTCTCCAAAGGTAGTTCTAAGGGGGGTGGTCTACTTACATCGTTCGGATCCGTTACATAGGGCCGCTAAGCGGCCGAACTCAGAGCATGAAAGGCTCAACCACAGAAGGAGAAGAGGATGAAACACTACACATGCTTCGTTCTAGTGACACTGATGCTCATAGTCTCTCTTGGAGCATCAGCCAGTTCGCTGGTATCACAGGGCCTGGGCGCAGCCGCGTATTCCTGTTGCGTTGGTTACCCGGGCCAAGTGCTGGAGTTGGCCTTTGACGGCAACTTGGCCACGGGCCACGTTTCAGGAGACCCTTGGGACTTCATCCAGGTTGATCTGGGGCAGACGATACTGCTGGATCGCGCCGATATGTACACATGGCAGGTGCTGGACAGAGTCGTGGAGATCTACATTTCGGATACCACGATGATTGTCGACAGCTCACCGGTTGTGGGCGCTCCGGTATACAGCCAACCGGTCGTAACCGCGGGGCTACCGAACCCCTCGGCGAGCTTCGAGTTCGCTGAGGGCACTACCGCCCGCTACGTCGCGTTCAATGCAGTCAACGTGGCATACACCGACTGGCTCGAGTGGACCGAGTTCCAGGTCTATGGTGACGTCGTTCCCGAGCCCTCTGGGCTTGTCGCCCTGATGGCAGGAGCACTCGGCGTCTTCGGTTACGTTCGGCGCAGGAAGTAAGTGGTTGACGGGCGGCGGCGGTCTTGCCGCCGCCCGTCTTGCCGCGCTCGCTACGTGCCTTCTCGCGAGGGTTGCCTTTGAAAGAAGTGGCAGCCTCAGTTTGGGTCAGGCGCGTTTGTGCCTACCTCGACTGAGCCCTTTGCGCAGCGAAAGGAGAGATCAGTTATGGACTACAACCGATGTTTCGTGCTTTCCGCGCTCATCGTGCTGGCCGTTGTGGGCCTCTGTACTAGTGCCGGCGCAAGCGCCATGCTTGTTTCCCAAGGTCTGGGGGCAACCGCATACTCATGCAGGGGGTACTGGGAGGATGGTAACGGTCCCTGTTTCGTAAGCAACGGGTTCGACGGAAACCCCGGTACCCAATGGGTAGACCTGAACGATGGTCAGTGGGGCAGTTGGATCGAGGTTGACTTGGGATACTCCATGGACCTCGACAGCATATCGCTCACATGCGCACAGAGCGGAGTCCGCTCTATAGACATCTATGTGTCCGACAGTCCCATGCTCGGCGCGCCTTCGGGACTACCGGCCATCCAACTGATAGACCAGTACGTCGCTGACAGCGGCACGTTCACGCAGGCGTTTCCTGAAAGCACCAAGGGGCGTCACGTGATGGTTGCCATCGTGGAGAACGTGGTCGACTCATGGATGGGCTTCTACGATGTCAAGGTGTACGGCAAGTCCGCCACCATTACGGGGAACGTAACCTCGGGCTCATCGGGTCCGATAGCCGGCGCCACAGTCGCCACCGCCAACGGTCGATGGTCAACGAATACCGACGGCAGTGGTGGGTATTCGCTTCAGGTTCCATCAGGCGATGTTGCTCTGCTTGCCTATGCGGATGGATTCGCGCGGGGAGACGCCAGCCTGTCCGTCGCGCCTGACTACGCTGGCGTGGCCAATATGGTGTTGGCTCCCGGAGGAAATGGCACTGTTCTGGGCTATGTCCATAAGAGTCTGAGCCTGGTCCGCCAGCTTCCGATCGAGGGGGTCACAGTCTCCACACTTGATGGCTTCCACTCGACGGTTACCGGAGCAGATGGCAGCTACTCGCTTTCACTACCTCCCGGCGACTACACGTTAACCGCAAGCAAGTCGGTGCTGTATGACGCCTACATTCCCTTGTCCCAGCCTATAACTGTTCAGGCTTCCCAAACCACCAGTGGCGTGGACTTCCGGCTCGACAGCCTCCAGCGCGGCGCCATCGCGGGCTGGGTAGTCTCATCCGAATACACGGAGATCCCAGGTGCCAACGTCCTTGTTATGAGGAACGCGTGGCCGCCTTCCGCGTACTCGCTTAACGTCACGACGGATCCCGCCGGCGAGTATTGGGTCGAGGTGTCGGCCGGAGCACCATACTCCGATGCTCTTGCTACTCCATACTCAGTGATCTGCTCGGCTCCGGGCTATCAGACGACCTATGGGAACATCGCAATCCCTCGCTCAACTGAGGCCATGCAGGACTTCATGATGAACCGAGGCGCCTTGGCGTCACAGAATCTGGGGGCCTCCGCCTACACTGCGTCGGAGCCGGCATACGATACCTGGGATCCTGGCTTCGCGTTCGACGGTCAGTTCGGTGACAACAGATGGATCATTGGAAACAACGTTGGCTGGGTGGAGGCAGACCTCGGCTCATCCATGACGCTGTCGTCTGTGTTCATCCTGCCGGGCGTCGTTGAGGATCAGATCGCCATCGATGTCTGGGTCTCGGATTCCCCCATCGGCGCGAATCCTGAGCTTCCTGCTGTCCTGGCTTCCAGCTTCACCGGGGTGCTTGGGATCTACAACCCGGTTGTGCTGGAGCTTAATGCAACGCCTGGCCGCTATGTTCAGGTTCGCGTGTCTCAGGGCTATCAGTGGATCAACATCGCCGAGATACAGGTGTTTACGGAACCGGCCTACATTTCGGGCACAGTCCGAGGCACCGAGGCCGGAAACCCGGCACTCGAAGGCGCGTCTGTCTGGACGGAGGACGCAACCGCGAGGACTCTCACCGACGAGAACGGTGACTATATCCTTGCCGTTTCGCCAGGAACGCACACAATCACCGTTGGCAAGGCCGGATACACCAAGGCTTCGGCTACCTTGTTGGCGGAGAGTGGCCAGACCACAGACCAGGACTTCTACCTGAATCCGGCGTTGATGGGCACAGTCACCGGACATGTCGAAGACTCCATCGCCGGCGAGGGTGGAGTCGCGGGTGTGTCCATCACCACCAGTGATCTCATCTACTCGGCGGTGACTGACGAATACGGCGACTACACCATGCAGGCTGAGGCCGGCCCCGTTACGCTGACCGCAACCAAAGCCGGATTCGCTAGTGAGACGGCATCGCCCACAGTGATTGGCGGAGATACCATCACTCAGGACTTCACGCTCACTTCCCTTGTAGAAGGGGTGATCACGGGCACCGTGCTCAAGAATGAGGCAGGCTTGCCTGCGTTTGCCGGAGCCACGGTCCATATGTCCGAGATCAGTGACTGGGGCGCAAGTTCGAAGAGATACACAACGACAACCGAGGCAGATGGCAGCTTCCGCCAGAGGGTCGCGGCTGGCGCATACCTGGTAGTCGCGGTTGCTGATGGCTACACGCCTTCCAGCACGTTCGTCGGTGTAACAGTAGGACAGACATCGACCGCCCAGACGCTTAAGCCGATTGCCCGCGGTGCGCTGCTTTCACAGGGGCTTGACGCGGCGCAGTACACGGCTTCCGGCTACGAGTGGAAGATGTACTCAAGAATGGCCTTCGACGGCAGCTTCCTGTTCCCCGACTTCTGGTGTATCTATAGCTATACTGGCTGGCTGCAGGTCGATCTGGGGCAGGTCCAGGGAATAGACACTCTGTCCTGGGTCAACATGGGTTCGTCCGGCGTCTACGGCATCGAGATATGGGTGTCTGACTTACCCATCGGCGACGAGGTCTCTGCCGCAACGAATGTATCCACGTTCTCTCAGTATGTGGCGCAGGGCGAGACCAGCAACTGCTGGCTCCCTGCCGGAACGACCGGTCGCTACTTACAGATCAGATTCGTGGGCGCCCCTAGCTGGATAATGATTATGGAAGCTCAGGTCTGCGGTCAGGGCAGCTTGCCATACACCTCGGTGAGCTCGATTGCCGACCTGAAGGACGTTGCTGACGGGACTGCTGTTGAGATTGCGGAGCAGCAGGTGGTTACCGTTGACTCGAACACCTTCATCGGTGGCGCGCTCTACGTGGAAAACGAGGACCGTACCAGCGCATTCAAGATCGTCCCTGCGGGCGGCATTCCCAGCGTCCTGGTCGGTGATAGAGTGGTTCTCAAGGGCATCGTCGGAACTGACGAGCTCGGCGAGCGCTATCTCTACACGACTTCATTGAGCGTGGTGGGTCCCGGCGATCCACTGCGGCCGCTTGGCACGATCAACAAGTCTGTCAGCGCTGCCGCCGACAGCGCTCTGTCCGGTCTCCTTGGCAGAACCTGGGGAAAGGTGAAGCTGCTCGGCGACGGCTTCGTCTACATCGACGATGGCAGCGGAGTCATTGACTCGACTGGCAATACCGGGATCAGGATCGTGCTCAATGGTCTGACCTTGGCACTCACCAAGCAACTTACCGAGGGTCAGAATGTGGCGGTTACGGGCATAATCGCCCCTGCCTTCACAGGGACTGCCCTCGTTGCCGCAGTTCATCCGCGTTCTGATGCTGACATCGACATCGTCGATGAGCAGTTGCCGCAGTGATGTCCTCTCTCTTTCGGCCCGCTTGTCGGCCGTGAAAGATTAGGATCGTCTCTGGTGTAATAGCCGGAGACGGCGCGGATTGGTTACATGCCGGGGCGGGGTATCAGATCCCGCCCCGGCTCTATGCCAGGCCGGTATGCGCCATTATATCGTCGAGTTACTCCGATTCACTCGCCCAATGCCGCTTCGCCGATCGTTCGGTCGACGCTTCCTGCCGGGAGGCATCGTCGTGGACCGACGCCCGGTGCTTGCGGTAGTTGGCGAGGAACTCCTTGCGGAACTCGGTGAGGCGGTTGGCTTCGATTGCCTCGCGGATTCTCTCCATCAGCCGCGCGTAGAAGTGCAGGTTGTGATAGGTAGCAAGACGGGAGGCCATGATTTCATCGCACTTGTAGAGATGCCGCAGATACGCCGCCGAGTAGTTCCGGCAGCACCAGCAGTCGCACTCGGGATCGACAGGGCCGAAGTCCTCGATAAACCGGTTGTTCTTTATGTTGATCCGCCCCTGGCTGGTGTAGAGCGAGCCGTTGCGCCCGAGCCGCGTCGGCAGCACGCAGTCGAACATATCGATCCCGCGCACCACCGCATCCAGCAAGTCCTCAGGCGTCCCGACGCCCATCAGATACTTGCCCGCGCCCACGGAGACTCCGCCTACTGCGATCCCGTCAGTATCCAGCGAGGCGATGAACTTGGCGCTCTGCTCCCTGAGGTCGGGATAGGTGCTGCCCTGGATTATGCCGAAGAACGCCTGGTTTGGGTCGTGCGACTCCAGAGAGCGCACGGCCCACCGGTGTGTGCGTTCCATTGCGTCTTTGGCGTAATCTTTCTCGCACGGATACGGCGCGCATTCATCGAACGCCATCACGATATCGGCTCCGATTGCGGCCTGGACCTCCATCACCCGCTCAGGGGTGAACTCGTGGTATGATCCGTCAACATAGGACCGGAACACCACTCCGTCCTCTCCGATCTTCCTTATGTGCTCGAGACTGAACACCTGAAATCCGCCGCTGTCGGTGAGGATCGAGCCCTCCCAGCCAATGAATTTGTGCAGCCCACCCGCTTGCTTGACAAGCTCGTGCCCCGGGCGCAGATACAGGTGATAGGTATTGCCGAGGATAATGCCATAGCCCATCTCGGCGAGCTCCTGCTGGCTCGTCGATTTGACCGTGCCCTGCGTGCCGACGGGCATGAAGACCGGAGTCTCGACTGTCGAGTGGTTGAGCGTCAACCTGCCCCTGCGAGCCCGAGTGTTGTGATCCGTTGCGAGAACTTCGAATTCCATCATCCGGCGTAGTTGCCCTCCTGTCGCCAGACATCGAGCATCAGCTCATATCTCGCCAACCGCATGCCGGTGTAGATGCAGTTCGACGTCGAGAATACGTATCCGCCGCCAGGCATCCCCTGCTTGAGGGCGTACCGAGCCGATTCGACCACTTGTTCGTCAGTACCGGTGTCCAGCAGGCCGCAACTGACGTTCCCGATCAGGCAGACCCTGTCGCCGTAGATCCGCTTGACCTCGGCGATATCCACCCCCGCCTGCGGGTCTATCGAGTGCAGGGCATCGGGCTGAGCCTGAACGAGCTGATCTATGATCGGCATGATGTTGCCGTCTGTGTGCTTGATCGAGTAGAACCCCATGTCCCGATAGCCCTCGACCACGCGAGCCAGATAGGGCGTCACGAACTCCGAGAACTGGTTCGGACTCATGAAAGGCCCGGTGTTGAGACAATAGTCGGCCCATAGGCAGAAGCCATCGACCCCAGCGTGTGCCGCTATCCTCTCCGCTTGCGCCAGCGACCGGTCGACAGCCTCGGCAGCCTGCTTCTTCAGTCCCTCCGGGTCGTCGGCCATTCGGTAGCTGAACTCGAGCATCGCGTCGCCTTCCGGGATCGCGAAAGTCGGGTCACCGCCGCACATCAGGGAGTAGTTGTCTCCCGACTTTTCTCGAATGATGTCGATGAATCGGAAGAGTTCCTCCATTCCGCCGACCGGTGGCAGCAGCAGAATCGCGCTGTGCTCGAACCTCTCCGCGATGGCAATCTGCAGATCGGCCACATCCTCACGATGGAGCTGGCGCTCCCTCTCCTCCATCTGCTGCCACTGGTGGTAGTGTCGGTGCTGGGGGTGTACGCGGCCGAATGCCTCCATCGTAAGATAGAATATGAGCTCGAAGTGAGGCACGCGGCCGGTGACCGGCTGACGCTTGAGAGCGGCAATAAAGCGTTCCCTGGGTGTCATTGCACCTCCACGATCTCGTAGATTTGACTACCCAGTCCCAACCGTTCTGCTTCCTCGCATTGCACGTACGGGTCCTTGCCGTGAATCTTCTGGAACAGGTGGCCGGGGACATCGCGGACTTCCAGCGGCGGGGGAAGTGTGCCGGGAATGTAGTTCTCGGTCTTGATCATATCAATGGAAGCCCTCTCGACCGCCACTATATCATCGCTTGCGAGGATTCCAACGTCAGGCACCATAGCCGGCGTCGAGAATCCCCAGCAGTCGCACAATGGTGTGACGTTGCAGACGTGATCGATGTAGAGCACGCGCCCGGGCTCAAAGCGGTCCAGGCAGGCCTTGTTGACCCGCGCCATTCCCTCCTGGAAGATCCTCGATCCTTGATCGCCTACCGTAATGGCCTGTTGGGGGCACGAGGTGACGCAGTGCATGCAATACCGGCAGTGGTGGAGAAATAGCCCGAGTTCCCCGGCATCGTTGAAAGAGAGGGCGTTGGTCGGGCAGTTATCCCGGCACAGGTAGCAGTGAGTGCAGAGTTCGCTCTGCCAGGCGAACTCCGGGTCCTCGAGGGCGTGGATGTCCCCACGGCTCTTGCATGTGACATTGCCCATGCCGATGTTCTTGATCGCGCCGCCCCATCCGGAGGTCCCGTGTCCCTTGCCGTGGCTGTAGACGATCATCGCGTCGGCGTTAACCACCTCGCCGCATAGCTGGACCGTCTCCAAGCTGCGGTAACCTACCGGCGCCTCCACGAAGTAGCCCTCGTTGTAGCCGGCAGCGTCGACCAGACGGCAGCCAAGTACTTCTTCCGTATAACCTCTTGCCTTCGCCCCCGGCACAGCGCCCGCGCCATCTGTTATAAAGGGCTTCCCGCCCGCCTCCTTGATCTGTTTGACCAAGATCCTGACAAACACCGGGGGTACCGTTGTATAGCCCATGTGCCCGCCGAGGTGCATCTTGATGGCAACAGTCTTGCCTTCGAACATCGCCTTCAGGGGATAGCAGTCCAGCAGCCTCCGGAACTTGGCGGGCAAGCTGGCGTCAGCTCGCATTGCGGTCATCTTTGCGGAGGCGAAGTGCACTTTGCTCATCTCACTGGTTTCCTTTCTTTCGTCGGCCGTGACCGCCGACAATCAAGAGCTTTGGCTTTAGACCTCCAGAATCCTCCCAAACGCATTAAAGCCCCGCGAGTTATCCCCGCGGGGCTGTGAAGCGCTACAGCATTCAGGTTATCGAGCGCACAACGCGCTCCAATTGTGTTATACCCGCATAGGGCCGCAATACTCCCGAACCTGAGAAAACGCGGCACAGCAGTAATTGCTTGGCGAGGCCCCAGTGTGTGTGCCGCCGGCCTGGCTTCCGGAGGACATCCGCACGTATAGGAGGATGCCCAGGGAAAGCAGCGCCAGAAGCGTGATCATAGCGATCACCCACGCAATACTGGTCTTCGGCTCCTGTCGGTTTCTTTCCATAGCCGCGTAACCCTCATGGCCATTGGACACAGTCTACACACCCGGAGATCGGATGTCAACTGCATTCCTCGAGTCTCCAACAGCGATCTCCCCCGGATGGCGGCGGCAACAAGGGGGCTGTTATTGCCGAGCGATTATGTCCCCTCTATTGCAGAGCGAAAATGTCCCCTTA
>CAZFYZ010000019.1:0-23333 GCA_964523735.1 uncultured bacterium
TACGAAGTCGTCAAGGGAGTTCCGTGTGCGCTGACTGATGAGGCGGCCTTGCCTTTCTATCTCGCTCTGCTTGTGTGCAAGCTCAGCCTTTACCGCATCGTCGGCCCTATGCACCCTTGCCAGACTGAGATACTTGGCTTTGCATTTCCCTTGGTGTCTGACAAGATCACACGATTGGCTGAGGATGAGAAAGCCGCGACAGTCGCGCAGAGTCGGATCCCCGGTGGCGGTTGTGAGTGACGATACTAGATCATCGGTTGGGCCAAGGAGGTCACCTTGCCGAAGGTCAGTGTCCAAGCCGCGAAACTCATATAGAAAGTCTACTGAGAGATGGGACCCGTCAGGTTCCGGCACCTCTAGCATTGCGTCTCCTCGTTGAGACTTCTGATGATCTCTCGTTCCCTCTCCCTGTTGTAGTCATAGGGAAAACGGATTCTCTCAAGTTGACCGGCTGCGAGCACCAGAAACCTGCTCTGCGCAACTCGCGGGGACCGTCGAGCCCGCATCGTGTTGCTGGTGCATTCGTGCCCGGGCCCGGGATAAGTCCCCTCGGTTTCTGAGGTCTTCTTTCTTTCCGAAAACTCCTTGGGTCCGCCTGACGACTGGGTGCCGGACCCGATTGAACTCGATGTAGGGGTCATGCCCTCACCTCCACATTCGTCTTTGGGCACACGACATCCAGTAGACCTCGCGCGCTATGTTCAAGCTGGACTGATTGGCCCTTGACCGCTTCTACGGCAGCCCCGGCGTTCTTCACGTCCCAGTGATAGTTGAAGTCGAAAACGGCAGCACCGTTCTTGGTCAGAGTGGTAGTGAAGTGAAGCGTGCGGCCGCCGCTTGCATAGTCACGCGCAATTTGCTGGTTACCAAGGGTATAGCCGGAGCCCAGGAGGGCTTCCGAACAATCGTGCTGGAACATCCGCTGGATATCCGAACTGGCATTCTCCTCCACGTAACTGAAGTTCACACCGATGGCCCTAACCGGGGTATGCGGAAGAAGGCCTAGCACCAATACGACCATTGTCTCGGCAGACTCAAGGCATTCTTCATCTGCTCGCTCAAGTTCGACAATGAGGCGCTCACCCTCCAGATGGACCATAACTCCACCGTGTGTGTAGCGAGGCGATAGACCAGGCGTAAGCGGGAACTCCACCTGCACCTCCGTCTTATCAAATAGATACTCGCTGACCCAGTTAGGACTAAAGATACTTGCGTTCCAGCTGCCAAGAACGACGATGTTCCAACCTTCTTTGCGCGGCTCCAAATGCGCCTCCTTAACGGACACCAGTACACGTAGAATGACGGACGGAAAGCCTGGACCGTTCCCGAGCAGGCGTCCGCGCGTCAAGGAACCATTTACCCTGGTAACTATTCCCCAGTTGCCCGCCGTTTTCCTCTTCTTACTGCGCCCAGTGGCTCTTCCTGTCCCTACTCCGCCTCCGGATAGCTTCCCAGTACCCGCACGAACATTGCCATATCCCCAAGCTTCGCTAGCGCGCGTTGGACGTGGTCGTCGCGCTCGTGGCCTTGGAAGTCGACGAAGAAGATGTACTCCCACGGCATTTGCTTGGTGGGGCGGGATTCGATCATGGTGAGGTTGATGCCCTCGGAGTCGAAGACCGTCATCGCGTGATACAGCGAGCCGGCTTTGTGCGGGACTGAGAACACTATCGAGGTCTTGTCTTTGCCGCTGGGCTCGGCTTTGGAGTTGCCGATCACCAGGAACCGGGTCTTGTTGTGCGGGTTGTCCTCGATACCTTCGGCGAGGATGTTCAGTCCGTATTCTTTGGCGGCCAGGCTGGACGCGACCGCCGCGCTGGTGGGATACCCCTCGCACATCACGGCTGCTTTGGCGGTCGAGGAGACCTCCAGAAGTTCGACCCCCGGCAGGTGAGCCGCCAGCCAGTTGCGGCACTGCGCTATCGCGGTCCCGATCGAGTAGACCCGCCTGATCTGGTTGACATCGTCGCCCGCCGAAAGCAGGTTGTGCGAGATCGGCGCGTAGCACTCGGCGCAGATGCGCAGGTCGGAGAGCAGGAACATATCCAGCGTATGGTTGATGACGCCCTCGGTCGAGTTCTCGACCGGCACGACGCCATAATGCGCCTCATTGTGCTCGACCGCGGCGAAGACATCCGGGATCGTGTTGGTCGGCAGGAACTCGGTCGACTCGCCGAACTTGAGGATCGATGCGATGTGGCTGTAGCTGCCCTTCGGCCCGAGGAATCCGACAGTGATCGGTTTCTCGAGCGCGCGACAGGCGGAGATTATCTCTCGGAAGACCGCGCTCATGGCGTTGTCGCTCAGCGGGCCCTTGTTGTTCTTCAGCACGCCGCCCAATACCTGGCGCTCGCGTTCGGGCGCGAAGATGCTCTTCTCGCCCTTTGATTTCACCTTCCCGATTTCAAGCGCGCAGTTGGCACGCTCGTTCAGGAACTCAACGACCTGCCGGTCGATCTCGTCTATTCGCTTGCGGATGTCGGATATGTCCATAGTCCCACCTTAGGGCAGCCTCCAGGTAGGATACCTGGAGGGATAGAATTCGTTTGCGGATGTCGGATATGTCCATGGTTGGGTCCTTGGTGTCGGGTCTCGGGTGTCAGGGTTCATGTGTGAACGGCTCTTAAGGCTACTTAGGCGATCAGGGGCGTCATACCTGCGCGGCCGCTACCAAACCAAGCACCTCAGGGATCGAGGAGATGCGGGGGCCCTCCCAAGCGAGCGCGTCGGCGCGGTAGCTGTCCATGAACTCGTCGTAGCCAACCCTTATCAGCACAGGATACATCCCGACGGCCTTTGCACCAGTGAGTTCCCGGCTGCCACCATCACCGACGTAGAGGCATCGGTCGGGCGTAGTGCCCAGACGTTCGCAGGCGGAGAGGTAGAGCAAGGGATCTGGTTTGCAGATGCCTTCGCGGCACGAGAAGAGGGGCACATCGATCAGCGGGACCATAGGAGTCTCCGGCCAGGCGGTCTCGGTCTCGGCGGAGCAGTCCGTGATCAGCCCGACTTTTATCCCCAGGTTCCTGAGGCTGGAAACTGTCTGCGGAACACCATCGCGCGGAACCAGAAAGCGTCTGGTTATGGTCAACCTGATACCCGCCGCCTGGCGGAGCAGATCGCGTGAGGGGTTGGCGCCCATGAGTCTGCAGATGTGCCCAATCGAGTCCTCGAGCCCACCGAACTTGCCGGCGCAGCGGTCAGGGATCGTGTCCAGCCACCTGCGCCTGAACTCAGTTGCATCGATACCTAACAGCTCTGACACGCGCACGTGAGCCTCAGCGTAAGCCCTGTCCGGGCCGAAGTCCACGAGAGTACCGTAGAGATCGAATATAACCGCGTCGTATTTCACCTGCCCAGCTTCCTCCTCATTGTCCAGACCAAGCGTCCGGCAAGCTTCTTAGCCACGACCGGCGCCAGGCGAACCCTGTCGATGGGCGCAAGCTCCGGAGCGGTTCGAATCAGCAGCGCGGTCAGCAGCTTGTTGTCCGTCAGCCGGTCCACCGTGTAATTGACGTTGTGCTCGTGCAATCTGTAGCTAGCCAGGATCTCGCGCAAACGCACAATCGGTGCGCGCGTGCGCAGCTTGATCCACGCATCGAAGTCGTCGCACGAGGAATAGCGGCTGTCGAAAAGGCCGATATCGAGCATAGCCTGCCTGCGCACCAGCACCGAACTTACCGTGATAACGCAGTTGTTGTGCGACATCAGCCAGACGAGGCTGGGCCTCTCGGGGACTGTCTTCTGGTCCATATAGAGGCCTTCAGGGAACTCGCCCAGGATCTCTACATCGCAGAAGACCATATCTGCATCGGGGTTCGCATCAAGCGCGTCAACCTGCCGCGCCAGCTTCTCCGGTTTCCACAGGTCATCATGGTCGATGAACGCAACGAGCTCGCCCTCGGCCGCACGAATACCCACGTTGCGGGATTCTGCGTGGCGCAGGTTGGTAACGTTGCGCAGGATCGTTGTCGGGGGCAGGTCTCTGACGCTATCAACAATGGGAGTGATGTCGATCGGGGAGACGTCGTCAACGATCACGAGTTCCATATCGCGATACGTCTGCGCCGCGACCGACTCCAGCGTCTCCCGAAGATAACCCCTATGCGCCTCCGTGTGGCAGTAGACGGGGCAGATAACCGAAACCCTTGCCAATGCTATGCCTCCAGCCTCCTGTATTGTAGGTCAGGAGGCGAGGAAGAGGCAAGCGAGCAACTGCTCTCTGGTACATGGCATAACCACAGGTGTTTCGGGATTTTGGTAGTACACGACCGTAGTGTGAGTGACGTCCCCGACGCGAGCGCTTAGCCTGGGCTACCAGCACACCGAAATCCCGAAACAACGTCACATCCGTGACTGGACTCAGCCCCTCGAACTCGACGACGGCCTCATAAGCTCCAGCTCGATTTGTTCATCCGGGATCGCGTGGGCTCGCGCCGCCGGCAGTAGATGGAAGTCCGGCATGAAACCATGCACCCTGTGCGCCCTGAAGCCTTCAGCATACTTGCATCCCGCCTGAATGCCGCGGAACCTGGCAATGGCCTTCGTGAACTCGCCCAGATCCTCTTCGCCGTAGAGAGACATCCACTCCGATTGGCTCACGTGCTTGCCCACCGCTTCGATCTTCTGGTCGATGACATCGGATATGTCAACGTAGGTCTCCGGCTCGAACCCGAGTCCACCGGCAGTGCCCCAGAAGAAGACTGACGGAACCTTCGTTGCGGGCGGTTCGTCGGCAGGCACCAGCCTCGCCGGCATGGAGAGGAGTACCTCTGTGACGAGTTTGCCCGTCATGCCGTGGTCTGTGCTGACATCGAAGGGCGGATTGGTGAAGATAACGTCGGGGTTCGCCCAGCGCATCGCGTTGAGAACTGCCCGTCTTGACTCCCGCGTGTCGAGCAATAGCTCATCATCGAACCTGAGGAATCGCACTTCCGCGTCGTAGAGCTTCGCCGCCTCTATCTGCTCAGCCTCGCGTATTCCGGCGGTTTCCTCCCTGCTGGCTGCCGTGGGAGAGCCGATGTTGCCACTGGTGGTGAGTGCAACGAAGATCCTGTGCCCGAGCTGTTTGTATCTCAGCAGAGTTCCCCCGGCAAAGATCTCTACATCGTCGGGGTGAGCCCCCAGTGCTAGTATGTTCATATGTTCATTCCTCCTTGGGCAAAGCAGTGATGCACGTCGTTGTTCATTCGTAGCTGCAGACAACTCGCAGATGGCCCTGCGCGCCTGCAATGGTTATGGTCTCGCCGGAGTGCGAGACGGTCGAGCCATTCACGGTCACCCCGAGCATAGTCCTGTTGTCGGGATGCCTCACGAGCAGTTTGAGCTGGCTGACCGGCTGACGGTCCGGGCAATCGATGTCGATTGTGATCGTGTTGCGTGTTGACGTGGTCGCAAGGGCCATCTTGCCGAAGAGAGTCGGCGCATTCTGGACAACTATACTCTTCCCCTGAGCGAACCACCGCCGCGGGCAGCCTCTCAGAAGCCACAGCACTCCATTGTCGGCATCCTGCTCGTCAATCACCATGCGCCGCATCATGTCGAGTATCCGTCCGTTGCCGGACAAGTTGGGCTGGAATGGCGCCAAGTTGGGCGTAGTCACATACATCCGCTCGGCCGTCTGGTAGCAGTCGCCCGACATCGAGTAGACCAGGTTGGAATAGAACGTGAGCAGCGCCTTCTCGTACTCACCCCGGCCGAGATATGCCAGATAGTATGATCGCTCCACCTGGTTGATGTAATACTCATAGCCGCCGAAGAAGTTGTGTAAGCCCATGAACATTCCCCAGGTACGCTTCACGTATTCCACCATGGGCTCAAACCGCGAGTCAGATGGATCCAACAGCCCGACGCCAAACAGGTGCATTGGCCCTTGGCCCTGCCAGTATATGTTTGTGCCCTCCGTGCTGTCCGGAATGTACAGGAGGTTTGTCCCGGGATCGACGTACTGCACCCTCTGCACGCTATCGAGAATGCACGAGCGATAGTCGTTGACATCGCTTGTCATCTGCGCCGCCTGGGGGAGTCCTGCCCCCCGAAACGCTGCCGCAATCTCGTTCATGCCCATCCACGTGTAACCATCGGTGAACGTGATGCAGTGAACGTTCCCGCCGGCATCAGAGATCCGTCCGGCAGGCAGAAGGCCATAGTAGCTGGCCTTGACACCTGGGCTAGTGTATACTTTGGTGCGAGCTCTTTGGCCCTGAATCCAGTCCCACGCCGCCAGGATGCTCGCGCTGTTCGCGTTCAGCCAGGCAGCATCGCGGGAGTAGCGGTAGACCTCGGCCATCGCCCATAGCACGGAGCCGGTCTCATTCATCCACTGGATGCACCCTGGGAACGAACCTACAATGGTGCTGACATCGCCAATCGGGCCTCTGTTTGCGCTGAGTGGTCCGATCCCATTCTGCCGCTGGGTAAAGAAGCGCAGGGTTGGCTTCATCTCTTCGTGGAAGCCAAGCGATATCATCGGCGCCGCCATGTGAGCGTACTCCCACGGCCAGACAGCATCCCAACTCACCTCATCGTCCAGGTAGATCGGCGACTGGTAAGGTATATCCCAATAGTACGACGTGGATTTGGGAAGATTGCCCAGCGAGGAGAGGATAAGCGTCTTGTAGATATCGTTGAGCCGCTGTTCTGGAGTCGTGAGCTTCATCCCTGGCTCGAGCGCGCTATCCAAGTAGGCTTCCGCGGTCTTGAGCGTGGCGTTGAAGTCGATCTGCTTCATACCTGCTGCCTGCTGGACGGTGTAGAGGGCGGGATTGCCGGCGACCACGAAGTCGATCGTGCGGGTCTCCAGCGGCCCCAAGGAAATCGCGAACTTGAGGCAGTTCTTGAGCCCACCCAGTGAAGAGTAGAACTGAGCGGGCGTCTGCTCGCAACCAACAGGCCGCCAGGTCAAGAGCACCCGGCCATCCTTCAGAAGCGAGTTGCCCGACATAGTGACGCCGGTCACGCCCGTCTGCCAGCAAGACAAGGGCTGCACGAATGGCGCGTAGTTCGTGTTCTGGCTATCGGCCATCCGACCTACGCACAGCGTCAGGCTGGTTGAGCGTTGGCTTTCGGAAGAGTTGGTGAGCGTCATCCGGACGATGACATACTGCGTCTCCGTCCCCGTTGTTATCTTGGCGTCGGACGGCAGTGTCGTTAAGACGGTCTGCGCAGCCTTGATCGGACCATACTCCCACTCTGATTCCACGATCGGCTGGTATCCCTTGTGGAGCCGCCTGGTGACCTTGAGTATGTCCGGCAGGGCCAACTGATCGCCAAACGCAAAACCCAGCCCGAGAGCAGTCGGGGCGTTGCCCAAGGCTATCGACATATCAGGCTGCGCGAAGATGAACTGTGGGTGGCGCATTACCTGGATAGGGACT
Organism: uncultured bacterium; assembly: GCA_964523735.1. GTDB lineage: Bacteria > Armatimonadota > UBA5829 > UBA5829 > UBA5829 > CAZFYZ01. Next base: position 7,377 of record CAZFYZ010000019.1, read on the forward strand.
CGCTTCGTGAACGGCGCTCCCGCGCCGGCGACATCATCCCAGCCGACCTCGATGTGATCGCTCGCGACGCTATCGAGGGTGTACTGCGTCTTCAGCCGGTTGTACGCGTCCAGGAACTCCTGGGTGGGATCAACCTCCGTTCGCAAGGCCTCGGCCGCTTCGAGGAAATCTGCCAGTTCCACCGTTTGAGATATGCTGAGTTCGTCAATCGTGGCTTGGGCTTCGTACGTGTAACCAGGCCAGCAGCCCACGTGAAACACCTGACCAGCGCTTGGATTGGCTGAGCTGTACTTCGCCACACTCTTGAGGACGCCGTCGATGTAGAGCCCACGGCAGTAGGGCGAGGCTCGTTCATCCCAGCACGCCACCAGCTTGTGCCACTGCCCCGCGGTCCAGCTAACGGGCACTGTGATGGCGTCTATTCCTGATGTGCAGAAGTAGGCATACTGCGTGCTGTCGTTGCCGTAGAATCCCAATCCAATGGCGGCCTGACCCCCGGCGGCCGGCACACCCCAGAAGACTTTGTCGGCGCGTGCCGTCGCGCTGTCCCAATTCGGCCGGACCCACAGCTCCACGGTCCCGCACTTGGAGTCGTACAGGCCGGAGGTTGGGTAGTCTAGCCTGCAGCCTGTGTTGAACACCCCGCCGAGGCCCGTCTTGCCGGTCGTGTAGGTGACGTTCTGAGACAGAACCGGATTCTGCCCGCAGCTCGTAAGCAGAGTGTTCTCGAAGGAGATAACGCAGGGATCAGCTCTCAGCACGGTGGCCTGCGCCAACCCGATGATCAACGACGCTAGCAGCATCGCGCGCCAGCTTGCCACCGCCCTCCGGGCAGTCGCGGCCTGTTCCCATTTCCCAGCTAAAGCCTGTCTAGTCAATCTTTGTAACGTCCTTCGATCGCAGTATTGGTATCACAAGGTCTCCTGCCATCTCGGCACCCAGCACACCCGTTACCACAACATAATCGTTAAGGGCTGCCGAACCATACACCTTGAGGCTCATCGCGCCGCCATCGGTCATCACGAATGATCCCGCCCCGGTCGATACTACCCTGCCCCACATCTTCGCGTACAAGCCCGTCGCGGTCGATGCGCCGAGAGCCGGGTTGCCCATCCCGAGGGGCCTCGGCACCTGCGCTGTGCCATGCGGCATGACGGAATCAGCAACAACCGTCCGCTCGCCGTCTACCGTTCGCACGACCCCTCTTACTATCACAGAGCTGCCGACGGCGGCCGTGCCGGTCACTCGGATCCCGCAGGTCCGATCCGGCGACTCGACATAGAAGAAGCCGTCGGAGGCATACGTAACCGGTTGACCGCCGATGTAGACCTTGGATTCGTCCGGGAGCTCTCTGATCCGCGAGACTCCGACCGGCGCCTCGAGCGCGCAATCATCGTAGACGATGTGCCCGGACACGTCCCCGACGCAACTGAACATACTCTTCAGGCTGTAGCGCACGCTCGCGGTGGTCGCGAGGGTTCTGAACTTCTCCGCGACGTATCTCCAGTCGAAGCTCGGCGTCCTTACGCCGACCCTGCCGTGCGTCTTGACGACACCGCCGGCAGCGTTCAGCTCTTCGATGACGATCCCCGCGAAATCCGTGGCCGTATCGCCGAAACCGGACGGGCCATAGCTCCTGGCGGCGATCCACGCAGAGGCGGTGCAGTCAACGTTAGGGCCGACAGACACCACCTGCGAAACCGACAAGCTGTATGGGCCCGTGCCGCTGTTGGCGAAGACGCGCATCGCCTGCGACTCGCCGTGGATCATGGCCGGCAGACCCCACGCGTTCAGAGTCTCGGACGCCGCGCCGACGCTCTGTCCCGTCTGCGAAGCACCAAAGAGCCAACCGTGAGAGGCCACGCTCCACGGTGCGGGTCCCTGCTGAGATTCCTCGAACTCGAACCCGCCATTCACCAGCAGGTTGCTTGCCGGAAGCTCGACCAGATCCAGATCGACGATGTTCTCGCCGGCCTGCAGGACCAGAGTCTTAGCAGCAGGATAATGGCCTGCCTTCGTTGCCGTGACCTGTGCTCGCGTCCCTGTGACGGGGACGTTCTCAAAACTGTATGCGCCACCCTCGCCTGTCACGGTCGATCGGGCCTCGAGGGTCACGTTGGCACCGACGGTCGGCCCGCCCGTGGACGTCACGATTCCCCTGACCGTAGCTGTCTCCGGCTGAGGGCCGTCGAGAATGCAGTCGTCATAGACCACATGCCCCGAGATCCCGCCTTGGCAGTAGAACGAGCCGTCCAGAACAAACTTGATCGCCTGAGTGTAGCAGGTAGTGGTGAAGCTCACGGAGGCCTGCCGCCAGAGATCGCTGGGGTCACTGAAGCCGGACTTGTGCTCCAGTATGACTTGTCCGGCGCAGTCGAGCTCTTGCGCGATCACCCCGGCCCAGTCGCTCGCATTCTGGCCAAACCCACCCGCGCCGTAGCTCCTCGTTACCACCCAGGCCGAAGCTTCATACTCAGCACTCGGCGAGACCGGCACAACCTGCGAGATAGCCACATGGTACGGGCCGCTTCCGCCGGTACCGTAGACGCGCATCGCGTCGGCCCCGCCGTGGGTCATCACAGGCGGCGACCAGGCGTTGACGGTCTCGCTGGCCGCGCCCTGATCTTGGCCTGCCTGAAGAGCCTCGAACAGCCATCCGTTCGAGCTTGTGCTCCACGGCCCCACGCCGCTATTCGAGAATGCAGGGAACTCAAAGCCCGGCTGGGCGAGCAGATTACCCGCCAGACACACGTGCGGCATGAGCGCCAGCATTGCTGCAATCAGCGCAATCGAAGGCATACGAGCCATGGTCTCAACAATCCTGTTGCGTCCAACCATTAATACACCAGCACCACCTGAAGATGATCTTTGCTTGCCGGGATCACGAGGGTGTCGTTCTCCACCTTGGCCGCGGCGCCGTTGACTGTCGCCTGCTTCGGCGCCGTCCGGCTCGGGTGACGCACTACAATGCGCATCTCTCGCAGCGACGAACTGGCGGGAGGATCGATCTCGATCGTCACGCTGTTGCCACTCGACTTCGTCCGGATCGCCATCTTTCCGAACAGGGTGGGGGCGTTCTCAGCGACTACCGACTTGCCTCTTGCGAACCACTTTCTCGGGCAGCCGCGAAGGAGCCACAGCACACCATTACCGGCATCCTGCTCGTCGATTACCATGCGGCGGATCATCTCGATCAGACGCCCGTGGCCGGAGGCATTGGGCTGCAGTGGGCAGAAGCCCGGGTCGCCCGCGTCTATCCTCTCGACGGCCTGGTAGGTATCGTTCGACATACAATAGGCGAAGTTGGAGTTGAACACCAGCAGCGCCTTTTCATACTCGCCGCGAGCGAGATACATGTTGTAGTAGGCATCATCACTCTGGTTGACGTACCACATATCCGAACCAGGACCCATGCGGCCGCAGATCCCCATCATCCGCCCGTATTTCCTGTCGACATAGGCTTCCATGGCATCGAAGCGCTTGTCGAACGGGTCCAGCAGGCCAACGTAGAACAGCCACATCGGTCCGTCCAGGTTCCAGACACCGGTGTCGCTTTCGGTGCCCCTCTGCCACAAGGCCGAGATAGGTATGAACGTAAACCCAGTCTCCTGATCCTGGTGCTGGGCACGCTCGACGGCACTGAGTATGCACTTTCGATACTCGGCTACATCGGCAGCAAGTTGCCTTGCCTCAGGCAGCCCAGCCTCGGCAAACGCCTTGGCCATCTCGGACATTCCAAACCACGTGAACGCGTCTGAGAACGTGAAGTGGTATCTCCAGCCGTCCCAGTCGTGCGAGCGAGCCCTTGGCAGCAGACCGTAGTAAGCCACCCTCTCGCCTTTCTCGTCGCGCACCTCGGTCTGCTTCCTTGCGTTCTGGATGAACTTCCAGGCAGCGAGAATGCCCGGCCGGTTGCGCTCAAGCCAAGCCTTATCGCCGGAGTAGCGGTATTGCTCAGCCATCAGCCACAAGACTGAGCCAGTCTCGTTGGCCCAGTAGAGGCTGTATCCGACATAGGCGCCCTTGGTTGCCTTGAACTCTCCAAGGGGCTTGGCCGGCACACTGTAGCATCCCGGAGCGTCCCCTTCGGCATATGAGCCGATACCCACCTGGCGCTCTGTGAAGTAGCTGATCGCCGGCTCACACTCCCGGGCGTAGCCCACCGAGATCATCGGCGTCATCGTCGTGGCGGCTTCCCAAGGCCAGGTCATGGGCATCGCGTGCGGTGTCTGATAGGGTGCTCTCCACGGCCTGTCAGGGGTTTTGACCAGGAACTGCAGGTTGGATAGGATCGCATACTTGTAGACGTCGTTGACCCGCTCGTCCGGCGTTACGAGCTTCATCGAGGGCTTGAGGGCTGACTCCCAGTGGCGCTTGACTCTGGTGAGTGCGCGATTGAAAGTCACCTTGCGCATCGCGGCCAGCTCGCTCAGAGGGTAGAGTTCGCCGGTCCCAGGCAGCACGAAGTCTATTGTGCGCGTCTGCTTCGGCCCGAGCTTTACGTCAAACTTCAGGCAGTTCGTGAACTTGCCCGGCTGCAGCTCGCCGCCCTGAGTGTTGGGCAGCGTCTGATGGTAGCTTGCGCTCACTCCGCTGTCAAGTCGGCAGAGAAGTAGTAACTTCCCGTCCATCTCCAGCGCGGTTTCGGTTCGGGACAGGGTGTCGCCAGTGTTTCGGGACAGGGTGTCGCCGATGTTTCGGGACAGGGTGTCGCCGATGTTTCGGGACAGGGTGTCGCCGAAACAACGGATGTTGGCTGGGTCCTGCTGCCATCGAGTTGGCGGCGCCTGGTAAGAGGCATACATCATCGTCTGCGTGTCCTTCAGCTTGGGGCAGACGAGGGCGAGCAAACTTGTGTTCCGAGGAGACGAGGAGGTATTGGTCAGTTGCATCCTGACCACGGCGTACTGGGTTTCCTTGCCCGTAACGACCTCGTTGTCGCTCGGCAGGAACGCAAACGCGGTCTGATCAATCTTGATATCGCCTGATTGCCACTGGCTCTGCACAATCGGCAGGTAGTTGTTGAGCAGCTTCCGGCTAACCTTGTTGTAGTCCGGAAGCATGGCCGGCGATCCCAGCGCAAATCCTAACCCGATCGTCACATCAAGTGAGACCGCTTGAGGATTGGGGACCTGTGACTGGGCATCAACCCGAGTGCCCAACGCAACAGACGTATCCGCCTGCACATACACGTGGGAGGGGTGGTGCCTCTCCTCCACGCGAACGAACTGCGACAGAGGAGTTGCGCCACCCTGAAGGTCTTTCCAATTCACGTCCACGCGGTCCCGCGCCACGCTCTCCAGTGAATACTGCTCACCCAACCGCTCGAGGATCGCCGTATACTCCGCTCGTGTAAGCGCGGGTCCTGCGGTGGATGGCATAGCGTTTCCCTCCCCAGCTTGTGCCGAACAGTGGGACATCGCAATGGACAGCAGACAGGTAGCAACCAGGTATTTCATAATGCTCCGATAGTGCGCGGAATGATGGCAAGTTGGTCCTGCCAGAGCCGGTGGCGACGTGTTGGGCACGGGTCTGAGGCTACTTCACGTCTTTGCCATCAAGCGGACTCATGTCCAGGTTTATGCCGTGCGTGGTATTGAGCTTGGCGCACGGAATCAGGCCGACGTGACCATCCACGAATGCCAGCATTAGAGCCCCGTTCAGAAAGTCATGCTCCAAGCCCGAGGGGCTGTGCGCCATCCCATTCGGAGTACTACCATCGGATGCATAGCACGGGAATATGGCTTTTTTCGTCGGGTATCTCACCTCCGAAAGCGACCTGGTTTTCATAGTTGATGGATAAACTCCCGCGTTGTAAAACGGGTAGTAGTAGTAATACGAGCAGGGGTACTTGATACGACTCAGTAGGTTCAGGTGGGCGAACGACGGGTGCTTCGCATAAGCGATGTTCCACGCGGGCTTACCATCGCTGGGGCAGACCAGCATCCCAGCGCTCTTTATGTATGGCTTCAGACCGTTCCATACCTCCACCCACGGCATTGTTGACCACGACCCAGTCGTCGTGATGACACATGGGAATTTATTGCCACTTGCTTCCAAGTAGAGATTGTTGGCAATGTTGATCTGGCGCAGGTTGTTCATGCAGCTGGTCCGCCTTGCGCTTTCCTTAGCCCTTGCGAACACGGGGAACAGAATTGCCGCCAGTATCGCGATAATGGCAATAACAACCAGCAACTCAATCAGCGTGAAACCTCTTGTTCTTCTCTGCATTTTGCTTTTCCTCTATTCTCTTCCTTGTAAGCTTAACGGCTGGGAGGGACTCTCTGTGGAGTCCCTCCCACTTTCCTATGCTGTTGTTGCCTCTGTGCCGAAGTTGGCCGTCATCGGCACAGCAACAACAGCATTCGATCAGGTCTAGTAGACTTCGATCTCTCTCAAGCGCGCCATATTGACGACGCGCAGTTGATCCAAAGTCACTGGACTCGCGAGAACGAATCGAGCTATGTAGTGGTTCTCGTTGGCCGACACAGTCGTGGTCGCTATGTCGGTCCATATCCCGTCGACCTGCTGTTGCAGACGACAGACCCGGTCGACCATCGCGCCCGTGTTCCACGTGTGGAAGTAGACCACTACTTGGTTGACAGTCTGAGGTCCGGCCCAGACAAGCTGCAGCCAGTCCTCATTGGAGGTCACGTTGTCGGGGTTGCCTGCATCGTAGCAGTAGACGAGGCTCCCGTCGTTGGCGCGGGTTACATCCAACCTGGGATCCTCCGGAGTTCCAGTCGAGCTGCCGGTGGCTGTCGCCTCTGTGGCGATGTTGACCAACCCTGGGACGTCGTCGTTGACAACCAGATCGTCGTCCGACCGCGGTGACACCACGTGGGGAGCTCCATACAACGCAATACCAGTAGCGCTCACGGAGTCACCCTCGTTCGCCAATGTCCTGGCGACCGGACCGAACTTGACGCCGGCCACTCCGGGGAGATCAGACGCGACACCCGAGCCGTCGTCGATGTAGAGGTATTCGGTGGTATTGTCGTAGGCAATCTCTGCCGTGACTTTACCCCAGACAGTTACCAGGAGCGGGCTCACGTTGAGACCGCTGCCCTGAAGGGCCTTGCCGGTCATTCCGAGTGCGCCGAGCTTCTTCTCTGCGCCCATCGTAATGGGTATGGCGTTGATGTAGCGCTCGCCGTTCGCGTCCGTTGCAAGCGTGCCGGCGATTTCGACCTCTCGATCCAGCATGAACGCATCATCCGTAAGGCGCACCTCGATCTCGAACAGGTCGTTGAAGTCGACCACGCGGATCTGATTGAGGGTCACAGGCTCGGCGAAACGGATTGTGGTCTTCGCGAGGTCCGCGTCGGTAGCCGGCGCCGTAAAGCCGAGGTGGGCGGCTCGTCCGGTACCTATAGTCTCCCATGAGCCCGTCCCAGCATTGTACTGCTGGACTTCGGAGATTCGCTCGTATGCCAGCCAGTGGTGACCCAGGAACAAGCTGACCTCGTTGAACGTCTGAGGGGCGGCCCAATCGAGCTGCACCCAGACATGGTTCGGGGCTGTGAATGTCAGATCCCACCCAGGCCAGTACTCGGAGGGGTTGCCGTAGATACCGTCGATCGCCTTGTCAGGGCCGTAGGTAGGATTGCCGTTGTCAAAGGATGCGCTGGCGATAGCCGTTGGGGCTATGTTCTCTCCTGTCCGTCCAGGCATTCGCGGCGTCACCTTGATCGCCGAGGACTTGTCGGAGGACTCAACATATGCTGCCAACCAGCCATCAGTGCTGGTCACAACGCCGGTCGTCTGTACCGGCGTGCCATCCGGAAGGGCCTTTAGTTGACCGATATCGGCGGCGACAGGTGTGACATTGGACTCATCAACCTCGAGCTCTACTGCTGAGGTCAGTCCACTGACCCTGATCTTTGTAGTCGTGAACGGGTAGAAGGTCGCCACGCCAGCGGCATAGCTGTTGTGCGTGGACATCCAGCCCAAGCCGTCCCAGTATTCGACAACCAGGCTGCTCACGCTTCCGCCGTGCGCCTTGACCTGGTTGACTGTGACGGGGGAAGCCCACTCGAACTCGACCCATGCGCCCGAACTCTCATTTGCCAGCCAGAGAGTGTCGATCAGGTCATCTTTGCAGTTGGCGGCCTCGCAGCCCGGAACTTCGCTGCTCACCAGAACGCTGCTAGCCAACGGCGCAATGTTCCTGGTCTGCATAACCGCGTTCTTGGCGGCGCTCCCGATGGACGGGACCGTCACGGTCGAGGTATAGTCCTCATAGCCCATCCGTGAGATATTGATCTGGCCCGAGCCCTCCGGTGCCCTGAGGCTGTAAGCTCCATTTGCGCCTGTAGTGCAGGTGACGCCGCCGACCTCCACCTGAGCGCCCGCGACCGGTCCACCGGTGCGGCTTCCGGTGACAACGCCTGTCAGATTCGGCTCCTGGACCGCGCCGAGCTTGTTGTAGACCGCGATCTCAGAGAGCTTCCAGAGGTTCTTCAGTCTGAGCTTTGTCGTTTGAACCGGATTGAACTGAATCGTGGCGGGCAGCGAAGGCGACATCTCCGTCGCCACCATCTGCCAGTTACCGTCTTTCCAGACCTCGATGAACATCGGGGCAGCTGCATTACCTGACGCAAGCTGGATCGTATCGATCGTCTCATTGGTGGGCCACTCGAGCTGCAGCCATTCACCGTAGTAGGATAAGCCCGTTCCCCCGTACGGGGTTCCGACGGCCTGCCATCCATAACAGGAGTCGCCGTACTTGACGAATGACGCGTAAGCGTCCACCAACTCCGTTGATGCCGTTATGTTAGCGTCCCAGGAGAGATCGTCAGGGTCCTGGTCCAGGGTGAAATCGTGATTCATGGTCCCGCCAGCCACGTCCACTGTCTGGACAAGATCCGAGTAGCCCATGGCTGAGACCGTGAACTCGATCGGTCCGGGGTTCAGCACCATTGAATAGGCGCCCGTCGTGCAGTCAGTGGTGTAGCTGCCCTGACTGCAGCTTACTGTCGCTCCGGAAATCAGGTTGCTGTCGACCCCCCAGACAGTGCCGCTCAGCAGAGTCTGGCTGATCTTGCGAATATCAACCTCGTAACAATCGAACATTCCTACCAGGCGCACCTTGTCGAGCGTGTAGTTGGTCGGCAGGTACAAGTCCGCCACCTGGTAGAATCCACCGTCCTCGCGGTGTGTCGTGGTCTCCGCGATTGTCTCCCAGACGTCAGGCGCGATCTCCTGCTGCAGAGAAACCAGCCTTCCCTCGCTCAACGTCGGGTGAGGGAAGATGTACATCCTGACATAGTTGAACTCTTGAGGAGCTGCCCAATCGAACTGCAGCCACGCTGTGTTGGTCAGATTGAGGTCATTGTCAAGAGATGGGAAGTAGAAGGTCGTGAAGTTATTGTCAATGCAGCTGGAAGGTGCATATTCGGGCCGTTCGTCGACGAACTCCGCGGTGACTGTGGCCGAGGAAGCAAGATTGTTGGTCCTGTCCCATACCACTATCTCGTGCAGGTCGAAGATATCCAGCACCCGAACCTTGTTGGTGGTAATGCCGCCCGGGATGTTGAACTGGGCAAACGGAGTGCCGTTGTCAACGTCACTGACTGCGTTGGTGACCGCTATGTCCTCCCAAACCCCTGGCGAGGTCTCTTTCTGCAGGTGGTAGTAGCGGGTGGTTCCATAGTTCCCGTTGTTGTAGTACTGGTACGCGATAGGGTGATTGACGAAGTGAACGATCACGGTGTCGAAGGTCTGAGGGGTAGCCCAGTCCAGCTCCACCGCCAGGTCGCTTCCGTCGAACGTTGCGTTGGTAGTCCAGTAGTAGAATGCCAGGTACTGGCCATTGTTAATGTGGATGGGGCCGTAGTCTGCGTGGTTGTCCGCGGCGACTACAGTGGCTGATCTTGCGAGATCAACATAGCCGTAAGCCGTTGCGCACAGTCCGAAGCACATCCCCAAAGCGAGAAGCAGTAGCATCGCGCGGTACTGTTTCACAATTATCTCCCCTTTCTGTTGTCTGCTGACTTTGATGCAGATTATCGGCTGCCGTGCCCCCCCTTTCTAGGAGGGTCGTGTTTCGTCCGTCCTAGACTGCCGCGGCGGCAGACCATCTATGCTGCCCGAAAGTAGATCGATGGGTCTCAGGCAGTCTTACGATGAAACAGGTTGTGCATCACCTCCTAGCCACTACGAAATCAGGAACATCGTGTCCGTTCAAGGTGCGGTTGCGAATCCGCACGCACGATCAAGCATCGCTTTCAGAAGCTCCAGCTCAACAGCACGTACATCAGCACTGCACACTGGCAGCTTGGCAACGCTACTATATTGAACGCTCCAATCGCAATATACCATCAGTACGGCTCAACGTCAACCACGATTTGCTGTTCTATGGCTAAATATATTTGCACATTCCCCTGCGACGCCAACGCCCCGTATTCGAGCTCTAGACGTGCGATATACAGCACATCTCATTCATATCATGGGTATCGGCCGTTGTCAAGGGGAATTTGAGGCTGAGGAGGGGCTTCGTGCGAGAAACAGTTGTAACGGAGGCTGCCGGAGCTACGTGTGTGCATTGGCAAGAGCGGCCAAACTCGTGCTGCATATCGCACGCCAAATCAACCACGCGCGTGCGCAGGATTCGCGCGTTCCTATCGCTAAGCTAGTAATGCATACATAATGCGATCTGTGAGAATTGGAGAAGTCCCTTGAGCAACACTCTTGTCGCGGCGCTTTTTCTACTGGCGGCCGCTCTCGCACTAGTTGAGTCAGCCTGCGCCGGGTCGGTTGGTTACCAGCGTGTACCTGGGCAAACTCGGCTGACCAATGGCCGGCTTGAGCTTCTAATAGATACGACGTCGGGGCCTAACCCGAGTTCCCTGCGTGACACGAAGAGCGGACGAGTGTTCGCCGACGCATCCTATATCTGGGATGGCGGCGACAGGCCGGCGACTGTGGGGGAACCAGTAGTCAGGAATGCGCGGAGCGGCGCTTCGGTCACGCTGACCGCCGCCCGGGGAGCACTCCAGATCGAGCAGTCATTTACTGCCCCGGCGCGAGAGCCCGACGTCATCATCGAGCGTATCACCATTCGCAACACGGGTTCGACTGTCCTTGACACATCCGGTTTCGCCTGCGGGTTCGCCAAGAACACAGGCACCTCGGCCAGAGATACTGCGGGGACACGGTTCTGCAATGTACCTTACCGCGTTCAGACCGAGACAGGCGAGTTGTGCGACTACACGATATCTGAGCTTGCGAAGAAGCAGTGCAAGTATCCCATATCCAGGATGTTGATCTACCGGGAAAGCCCCATCTACGGCGCCGAAGGGTGGGCGTGGTATGGCGGCGGTAGCACACTGTTGGTCAGCAAGTACAACCCGGACTCCATGGAGTGGTCACTGCTCGCGCCGATCAAGGACGAGAGCGGCAAGGCCAAACAGCTCAGGTTTGGCGGCGCGGGGATCTGGAAACTCGGCGATCCGGAGGGGGCTGCCAGCCTGGCGCCGGGAGGCAGCTTCACATTCGGTGAGACTCGCTATCAAGCCCTGGACGGTGACTGGAGGCAGGCGTACTACGAGTACCGCAAGTACACGCAGAGCAAGGGGCATCGGCTTGCGAAGGGCTACAACCCTCCGGTGCACTGGAACGAGCTATATGACAACCGTTTGTGGTGGGGTCCTGGATTGACAGTGCCTCCTCCCCCCAATGACACGCCGGAGACCCGAAAGACGCTCTACGGTCTGAGCAACATGGCCGAAGAAGCGGAGAAGGCCAAAGAGATCGGGTGCGAATGCTTCTACCTGGACCCAGGATGGGATACCGTCTTCGCCTCTACTGTCTGGGGAGAGGACAGGCTGGGTAAGCAGCAGGACTTCATCAAATGGATGAAAGACAACTACGGGCTCAAGTACCTGGCGCTGCACACGCCTCTGGCGCCGTGGACAGACGTTTCGACCTATCCCGCAGAGGCTCTGGCCACGGATGCCGAAGGAAAGCGTCTTCATTACCTGTGCTGCACCAGTAAGCAATACTCAGACGTCAAGATAGCCAGGCTTAAGAAGCTCTGTGAAGACGGAGCCTACTTCCTCATGTATGACGGTTCCTTCTTCGAGAACTGCTGGGATCCAAATCACGGTCACTCAGTGCCGCTCAAGAGGCAGGAGCATGTGGACGCGATCCTGCGAATCCAGCAGGAGGTAAAGAAGGACTACCCGAACGTGTTGATCGAGCAGCACGACCCCATCATCGGCCCTGGCATGCCGCGCTACGCACCTACCTACTTCATGCACTCGAAGCCAGGGGCGTTCGACGAACTCTGGGGTTACGAGTTCATGATCAATACCATCGGGGACATCACCAGCAGGAAGTCGGTATCGCTGTACTATGTCAACCTCGCGTATGCGATTCCCATCTACTTGCACATCGACTTGCGACCGGACAACGCTAATGCACTGGGTTTCTGGTGGTATGCAAGCACCTGCCGACACCTGGGATTCGGCGGAAAGAGCCCCGACCCCGCTATATGGGAAGCGCAGAAGAAAGCTATGGAAGCATACATGGCGCAGAAGCTCTTCTTCACCCAGGGGACGTTCTACGGGCTAGACGAAACCGTGCATGCGCACACGCTGACGAGCAAGCGCGCCTGCGTTATGAACTGCTTCAATCTCACCGACAAACCAGAAACACGCGAGATCACGTTTAAGCTCTCCGACATCGGCTTGCCATCCGGACGAGTGAGGGTGAATGGCGCGGATTGCACCACAGACGGGAATATCGTAACCCTCCGAGTGGCTATCCCAGCGATGGGACACACGCTTGTGAAGCTCAGAGTCTAGGAGAAACGTGACAATGAAGACGCTTTTGCTCTGCGCGGGATTCGCCGCAGCTCTTACAACGACTTCGGCCGGGCTGTCGGCTGGGACGCCTCCGGCCCAATACGATCGCTCTTCGGGTCAGGTTCGACTGACCAATGGCCGGCTTGAACTCCTGATCGACACCAAGTTCGGGCTTAGCCCGAACTCGTTGCGTGACACCAAGACAGGCAGAGTCTATGCTGACACGGACTATGTATGGTCTGGCATCAGGACTCCGGTTCTCACACGGGAGCCAGAGATCAAGAAGAGTAGGAATGGCAGCATCACGCTGAGGCTGATCGCTGCCGAAGGCCCCCTGCTGATTGAACAGGTCTTTACTGCATCGCCAAGGGAGCCCGGCGTTATCGCGGAGCGCATCCGCGTCCGCAACACGGGCAAAGCACAGCTCGACACGTCGAACTTAGCCTGTGGTTTCGCGAAGGAGATCGACAAGGGTGGAGGCTGGCTCAAGAGCGTTGCTGATTCTCGATTCTGCAATATCCCCTATCGTGTCGACAGTGAGACTGGCGAGCTGTGCGACTACACACTGGAAGAGATTGCCACAAGAGAGAGCAAGTATACGATCTCCAGGACCTACGACAAGCGGACCAGCGCAGCATGGGGGGCCGAAGCTTGGGCCTGGTATGGTGGCGGCAATGCGCTGTTGATAAGCAAGTATAACAACGACGCAATGGAATGGTCGCTGATGGAGCCAGTGCCAGGCGCAGAGGGGAAGGGCAGGCTGCTGCGATTCGGGGGTGCGGGCAGGTGGAAGCTCGGCGATCCGGAGGGGGCTGCCAGCCTGGCGCCGGGAGGCAGCTTCACATTCGGTGAGACCCGCTATCAAGCGATAGATGGCGGATGGCAGGAGGCGTTCAGCGAGTTCCGCCGGTATACCCAGGCAAAGGGCCATCGTCTGCCCCGTAACTTCGATCCGCCCGTGCACTGGAACGAACTCTATGATAATCATCTCTGGTGGGGAGAAGACACGGCCGAGAACCGTGCCAAGCTTTACCGCCGAGCGGACATGGCTGCAGAAGCGCAGAAGGCCAAGGAGATCGGCTGCGAGTGCCTGTATCTCGATCCTGGTTGGGATACCGCCTTCGCCTCCAACATTTGGGCTGAGGACAGACTGGGCAGCCAACGCGATTTCGTCAAATGGATAGACAGGGATTATGGCCTGAAGTATCTCGCGCTGCACACACCTATCGCCCCGTGGACCGACCCTTCGACATATCCTGATGAGTGCCGACGGATGGACCAAGGAGGCAAGCGGCTTGGGGAGCTGTGCGCCACCAGCTCGGTCTACGTCAAGATCAAGCTTGACCGGCTAAAGCAAGTCTGCCGAGACGGAGCTTACTTCCTGATGTATGACGGGTCTTGGTTTGCTGAATGCTGGGACTCCACTCACGGTCACTCGGTTCCGCTCAAGCGCCAAGAGCATGTGGACACACTTCTGCGGCTGGCACAGGGGCTGCATAGGGAATTCCCGAAAGTGCTCATCGAGCAGCACGACCCTATCCTGGGACCGATCCAGACGCGCTACGCGCCAACGTACTTCATGCACTCCAAGAAGGGCGCATTTGATGAGCTTTGGGGGTATGAGTACCTGGTGGACACCCTCGGCGATATAACCTCTCGCAGGGCAATGTCGCTTTACTACGTGAATCTTGCCTACTGGATTCCGATTTACCTGCACTTCGATCTAAGCAAGGATAACGTCAACGCATTGGGGTTCTGGTGGTACGCCAGCACCTGCCGACACCTGGGGTTCGGAGGCAAGAGCACTGACCCTGCCATCTGGGAATCTCACAAGGCGGCGATGAATGCCTACATGGCCAACAAGCCATTCTTTACTCGGGGCACGTTCTATGGCCTGGATGAGACAGTGCACGTCCATACTCTGACGAGCAAGCGCGCCTGTGCTATGAACTGCTTCAATCTCACCGATAAACCAGAAACACGCGAGATCACGTTCAAGCTCTCCGACATCGGCTTGCCATCCGGACGAGTGAGTGTGAACGGCGCGGACTGCACCACAGACGGGGATGTCGTAACCCTCCGAGTGGCTATCCCAGCGATGGGACACACGCTTGTGAAGCTCAGAGTCTAGGAGAAACGTGACAATGAAGACGCTTTTGCTCTGCGCGGGATTCGCCGCAGCTCTTACAACGACTTCGGCCGGGCTGTCGGCTGGGACGCCTCCGGCCCAATACGATCGCTCTTCGGGTCAGGTTCGACTGACCAATGGCCGGCTTGAACTCCTGATCGACACCAGGTCCGGGCTCAATCCGTGCTCGCTTCGCGACAGCAAAACGGGAAGAGTCTATGCCGACGCTGACTACGCCTGGTCGGGAATCAAGACACCGATGCTCACAAGGCAGCCGGAGATCAGGAATGCCGCCGACGGCAGCACTTCTGTGAAGTTCACTGCTGCCGATGGAGCGCTCTTGATCGAGCAGACCTTCTCCGCGTCTCCAAAGGAACCCGGAGTGATCGTGGAGCGCCTTACCATCCGCAACACAGGCGAGGAGAAGCTGGACACATCCAAGTTCGGGTGCGGGTTCGCAAAGAAGATCAGCAACGCGAACGGCTGGCTCAGGGATGTCGCCCGCTCTCGCTTCTGCAACATCCCCTACCGCGTGCAGACCGATACCGGCGCCATGTGCGACTATGACCTGACAGAACTGACCACCAAGCCGGCGCAGTACTTCCTTATGACCCTGAAGAGACTGGTTGAGGATCCGGTCTACGGAGCAGAGGCGTGGGCGTGGTATGAACGCGGCAACACGCTGATGATCAGCAAGTACAACAACAGCGCGCTCGAGTGGTCGCTGCTTGTTCCCACGCGTGTGGATGTCGAGGACAAGATCATCAGATTCGGCGGCGCGGGAATCTGGAAGATGGGCGACCCCGAAGGCGCAGCTAGCCTTGCACCCCGCGGCAGCTTCACGTTCGGCGAGACGCGTTACCAGGTTCTGGATGGCGAGTGGAAAGAGGCATACAGCGAGTCGAAGCTCCGGTTGATGCCTTTATCGCGTCCTCGCATTCGCGCTCGCCGCACCACGCGGCGCGTACGAAGCCTCCCTGAACTCCCTGCTTGAATTCATCAAAATCGTGAGCGTCGGTC
>CAZFYZ010000019.1:23343-43703 GCA_964523735.1 uncultured bacterium
CGAGAGCAAGGGGCACAGGCTGCCAAAGGGCTACAACCCTCCTGTTCACTGGAACGAGCTTTACGACAACCCATTCTGGTGGGCCTCTTGGAACACAAGCGATACTCCCGAGAAACGCGCGAAGTTCTACAGGCGTGAAGACATGGCGATAGAGGCCCAGAAGGCCCAGGAGTTCGGCTGCGAGGCGCTCTACCTGGACCCGGGCTGGGACACTCTGATGGGTTCCAACATTTGGGGTGATGATCGACTCGGCACACTGCCCGAGTTCGTGAAGTGGCTTGGGGACGACTACGGAATCAGGCTTCTGGCGCTCCACACTCCGCTCGCGCCTTGGACAGACCCCGCAGGCTATCCGGATGAAGCGCGGCGTTGGAACAAGGACGGCAAGCCGACCAACGAGGTCTGCACCGCCAGCCCGGTCTACGTGAAAGAGAAGATCGCGCGGCTCAAGAAGCTCTGCAGCGTCAAAGAAGTCTGCTTCCTGATGTATGATGGCTCGTGGTGGGGCGAATGCTGGAATCCCTCTCACGGTCACTCACTGCCCTGCTCTCGACAGGAGCACGTGGAGGCGATTCTTCGCATGCAGCAGGAGGTCCATAGGGCGTATCCCAAGGTGCTCATCGAGCAGCACGATCCGGTTATCGGCCCGTGCTACTCGCGCTATGCGCCGGCCTACTTCCAGCACGCTAAGCCCTTCGCCTGGGATGAGATCTGGGGGCTTGAGTATATGTGGAGTCCGTTCGAGGACCTGGCCAGCCGCAAAGCGCACTCCCTGTACTACATGAATCTGGCATATTCGATTCCCATCTACCTCCACTATGACATGCGCGCGGATAACAAGAACGCAGTCCTGTTCTGGTGGTTCGCCAGCACGTGCCGTCATCTTGGCGTGGGCGGAAAGCACCAAGACCCGGCAGTCTGGGAAGCCCAGAAAGCGGCGATGCAGGTCTACATGAAGAACAAGCGCTTCTTCACCCAGGGCATATTCCACGGCATCGACGAGTACACTCACGTACACACGCTTGCGGACAAACGGGAGTGCCTGATCAACTGCTTCAACTTGACCAACGAGCCAACGGAGCGCAAGATCAGCATCAGGCTGCAGGACCTTGGCCTGCCCAAAGGTAAGATAACTATCGACGGGATGCCAAGCCCCGTCGAGCCGGACCAGGTCAACATCAGCGTGAACATCCCTGCGATGGGACACAAGCTTGTGAAGATCGGCGTGCGGTAGTGCCAGTTGTCCCATGATCGCGTGCAGTTGTCGGATAACGGCCTGCCGACCCGCCCGGCCCATTCTGGAGCGTGGACGACAAGCAGTACACTAAGTTTGGTGGTGGATAGGCTATTGGAAAGGAATACTACGTGCTCATCTGCTCGCGGATCAGGCGAGCGAACTGTGCTCGCACTGCCATGTGGCCGGCCATGGTGCTTGTCATCATGTTAGCAACTGCTGTGGCCCTCGGCGTGACCGCGGCCGCCGAGGCTGCCCCCGAAGTGACAACAGTCGCGATTCCCTCGCCAAGTCCCGTGACGCCGGTCACCAGCCGGGTGGCAAGCATCCTTGCATCGAGGCTCCGGGAGTATTCCGGGGCCGAGGTTGTAAGCTCAGGCCCGGCAGGCCTGTGCATCTACCTGGAGATCGCTGCCGGCATAGGCGCCGAAGGCTACAGGATAAGCGACAGGCCGGACGGCGGGATAGCGATCATCGGTAACGATGAGCGGGGTCTGCTGTATGGCGTCGGCAAGTTTCTGAGAATGTCCACTTACAGCGATACGGGCGTTACTCCCGGCACCTGGCGTGGGCAGTCTGTCCCGAGCAAGCCTGTACGCGGCATCTACTTCGCCACCCACTTTCACAACTACTATCACCAAGCGCCGGTTGAGGAGATCACCCACTATGTTGAGGACCTTGCACTCTGGGGCCTTAACTCCATAAGCGTCTGGTATGACCTGCACCACTTCAGCAGTCTTCAGGATCCAAACGCTCAGGCAATGCTCGCGCGACTGCGGGCCCTGCTGAAGACGGCCAAGGACCTCGGCCTGGACGCCAGCCTCACCACAGTGGGAAACGAGGCCTACGCCAGCAGGCCGCTCGAGCTCCGGGCAGACGATACGACCGTGAACCGTGAAGGTTACCACACCACCAACGGCCCGCGCATCTACAACCTCGGCAACGAGATCTGCCCAAGTAAGCCGGGCTCCATGGAGATCATCCTCGGCTTGTACGAGGAAAGGTTCAGGGAGTTCAGGAGCGTCGGCATCGACTACCTATGGATATGGCCTTACGACAGCGGCGGATGCACGTGCGCCGACTGCAAGGTCTGGGGGGCAAACGCGTATCTCAAGATGTCCGAACAAATAGCCCGAGCCTACCGCCGGGCCTACCCCAACGGCAAGCTGGTTCTGTCCACGTGGTACTTCGACCGCTGGGGGATCGGCGAGTGGGAAGGCATCACCCAGAAGTTCAACGCGAACAAGCCGGACTGGGTTGACTACATAATGACCGATAACTATGGAGGGCAGTTCCCGCAGTATCCGTTGACGCACGGCTCACCCGGCGGGGTGCCGATGCTCAACTTCCCCGAGATCAGCATGTACCTGCACGCACCCTGGGGTGGCTACGGCGCGATCCCGTTCCCCAGGTATCTGCAGTCACTGTGGAACCTGACCAAGACCAAGCTGTCCGGCGGCTTCCCCTATTCTGAGGGGCGCTATGAGGATATGAACAAGGCCATGTGCGCCCAGCTCTACTGGAACCCTGAGAAACCGACGGCTGAGACGCTGCGCGAGTATGTATCCTTCTACTTCTCGCCCGCGGTGGTTGATGACGTCTGCACTGCGCTCAACACCCTCGAGCAGAACATCGAGCGTTACAGGGACGACAGCGGCGGTGTCACCAGGTTCATCATGAAGAACACGCAGGGGGCGGAAGAGGCATTCCGGCTGGTCTCAGAGGCGGACAAGAAGCTCCGCTCGAGGGTCCGCCAGTCCTGGCGCTGGCGAATCGTCTACCTGCGGGCGCTGATCGATTCAGAGCTCGTCAAGCATGACTTCAGGGTCTCGGCCAAATGCGCCGCGGCATTCAGCGAGCTGACTACTCTCTACCATGCCGAAAACGGCGAGGGGCTAGTGTCGCCCCCGACCGGCATCCAGGGCACCGTCCCTTAGGCCAGCCAATCCCCGGCCTCATCAGAGACTACAAAGGGCGGGGCGAATCATTCGCCCCGCCCTTTACCTTGGCAGATGAACCTGATGGAGTCTATGAGATCTCGGTGCAAAGCTCGCCCAGGATGGATTTGAGGATGTTGTCCTGTGGATAGCCTGCTCCAAGGTGCTGGATGAAGCCCTCCCCCCACTCAACACCGATGAGCGCGCCCTGCTTCTTCGTCATGTCCTTCATATTGTCGAGATACTCGTCCCAGCCGTCGTGATGCATGAGCCACTCGCGTTGAGAAGCGTGGCATGACAGCATCTCGGTCTTGGTGCCCATCACGGAGCCGACGTCCACCACGCACTTGATAGGCAGCGGCCTCCCGAAGATATCCCTGAGGCCGTTCGCGTTGGAGTAGTATAGATGCGGAACCCGGTTGGTGGGCTTTGTCGGAACACCGCAGTCGTAGTTGGGACAGGAGGCAATATAGGCCGCATTCATCACGAGCCTGGACGTGACCTCGTGGTCGACCATGTAGTCAGTAGGTGGCTGCGTGAAGACAATCGCAGGGTCAACCTCACGCATTATCCTGATCGTCTCGCGTCTGAGTTCAGGGCTGTAGTCGATCTCGATATCATGCCCTCCGGCCCAATGGAAGTAGCCGCCGATCAGTTTGGCCGAAGCTTCGTTCTCCGCCAGCCGCTTCGCTCGTATCTGCTGTGGAGGCAGCACCGGTGAGCCCATTTCGCCGCCGGCAGTGGTCGCTATGTGAATCTCGTAACCCTTCTGCGCCAGAAGCGCGAGAGTGCCGGCAGACAGGAACTCAACATCATCAGGATGGCAACCAAACGCCAGAACTCGTTCCACTATTCAGCGACTCCCTGCAGGCTATCCCTCACGGCCTTGAGTGAGGCGATGTGATCAGGCATTGCCGGCGCATACTCCAGTCCGAACTTGCCCTTGTAGCCCAGCTCATCGATAGCCTTCACAATGGCCGCGTAGTTCAGCTCATTGCCGAACAGCTCGTTTCTGCCGGGCACGCCAGCGGCGTGGAAGTGGCCAATGACGTCAAAGGCGCCCCGGATGCGGGATATCACGTTGCCCTGCATGATCTGCATATGGTAGACATCGAACAGCAGCCTGAAGTTCGGCGAGTTGATCTTGCGCACGATCTCCGCCGCTTCGTCAGACGAGTCAAGATAGTAGCCTTCGTGATCCACGTAGGTGTTCAGCGGCTCCAGGAAGAGCGTGAAGCCCTTCTTCTCGGCAACAGCTGCCGCCTTGGACAGGGCCGTCTCGAGGTTCGCCCGCATCTGATCCCTCGATAGCCCCGGCTGAAGATTGCCTGAGCACGTGATTGCACTGGTGCATCCTGCAGCATTCGCGAAAGCGATGACCTCGTCGAGTCTCTCCAGATACTTGTTCAGGTCGCCGGCATCGACCGGCGCACCGCCGAACGAGCCATCCGGCGCGTTCAGGACCATGTTGTTGATCGTCACGCCGCTCGCCGCGCAAGCGTCGCGCAGCACCTTGGGGTCTTTCGGCTGATCTGTCGTGCAGCTTGCTCCATCGAATGTGGCGTCGTGGAACCAGAACTCAACCGAGCCGTAGCCGCATTCGGCTATCTTCTTGATACGCTGCTCGTAAGGCAGATCGGTAAGAACCATCTCCAAGCAGACATCCAATTTGACCATCTGAATCTCCTATGACTATGATAGCGCGGTTGCGCCGAACTATTCTACCAGAATCGCCAGTAGGCCCAAAGCCAGGCCGCCACGTAGACGACTGCGCCTATCCAGAGCATCCAGGTCTGGTAGCAGCTCCACTTGGCGCCGCCATCCAGGTCTTTAAGCTGAGACGGGGACCATTGGAATGGCTTCCACAGCTCAGGCGCCGGGGCGGGTGTCGCAAGCGCCACTATGACCATGCCGAATGCTATGAACACCTGAGCAATGAAACCGAGGTAGATCCAGTGCAGTCCATTCGGCAAGCCCCAGCCGGCATACACGCCGTTATTCTTCAGCGCAATGTCAGCCGCTACTACCGCGATCAGAATTGCCGCGCCGCCGATCAGCCCGAACAGCGCGGACTGATGGTTCGCTCGCTTCCACAGCAGGCCGAAGAGCACGACGGTCGCAAATGGAACAGCAAGATATGTCACGCCCGTCTGGAAGTATCGGAATATGCCACCCAGATGCTCAACTGACGGTGCCACGAGGGCAGCGATCACCAGGGCTGCGAACGAAGCCCATCTCCCAACTCGTACCAGCGTCCGGTCATCGGCGTTCTTGTTGATGATCTTGTGATAGACATCCAGGCTGAAGATCGTGGCAGTGGAATTGGCAAGAGCGCTGATGGTGGACATTACGGCGGCAGTGAAGCCAGCAAGTATGATCCCTCGCAAGCCCCACTCGGGCGCAAACACCTTCAGCGCGAAGGGAAACGCGGTGTCCGACACTTTCAGCGGCTCAGCCTGGTGCATAACGTGGATCCAGTGATAGATGATCAGCCCCAGGAAGCATGTCACCAGGGGTCGGAACATGTTGATGATGCCCGCAAAGATGATCCCCATGAATCCATCCCACATCGACCTCGCGCCCAGCACACGCTGGATCATCACCTGGTTGGCGGCCTGGTAGAAGATGAACACGCCGAAAGAGCCGAGGATGATCCCGAGGAAAGGCGCTACCGGGTCCGTGGCTGGTCGATAAAGGTGGAATCGGTCGGGGTTTGCGGCCTCCATCGATAACCATCCCGTCCATCCTCCCCCGTCAATCCGGTTGAGTGCCAGGAAGAAGAGCATCACGCCGCCGCCGACCAGCATCACACACTGCACGGCGTCGGTCCACATGACGGAAGCCAGCCCGCCCTTGATGGCGTACAGCATTACCAGGAGCACCGCTCCCCACAGAACAAGACGAAAGCTATATCCCGTCAGCTCGGAGAATGCAAGGCTGCCGCCGTAGAGAACAGGCACCATAAAGATGAAGACGTAAGCCAGCAGCATTATCCAACTGTAGATGTCGCCACAGATGGACCCGAATCGGCGATTCAGAAACTCCGGAATGGTGGTGATCTTGGTCCTCAGGAACATGGGGATGAAGAACACGATCAGTAATGAGTAGACAGGCAGGCTCCACCACTCCCAGTTGGCCACGCCCATGCCAGAGTTATAGGCTTGGCCCACGGTGCCGACGATCTGCTCGCTGGAAACACTCGTAGATACGAACGCTGCGCCGATGATATACCAGGGCATCTTGCCGGAGGCCAGGAAGTAGCCGCGTGCGCTCTTGTCCTGGTTGCGCGATGCCAACAAGCCCACAATCACGACAAGCACGATCGATGTGACGATTATGATGACGTCTATCGAGCTCAAGGCGAAGTTCATTGTGTGATACCTTCCGGTTGGTACAGGCGGGGTCTCAGACCCAGAAGAGGCGTCAGAGACGCCACCTACAGCCAAATGTCGTTCCACATCGGGCGGCCGCTGCAGGCGGGGTCTCTGACCCCAAGGAGGCGTCAGAGACGCCTTCTACAACAGAGCTTTGGCCACCTTGGTGATTCCGGCAGCTATCATGTCGCAGTCCTGCTGCGT
This sequence comes from uncultured bacterium, assembly GCA_964523735.1. GTDB lineage: Bacteria > Armatimonadota > UBA5829 > UBA5829 > UBA5829 > CAZFYZ01. The sequence continues at coordinate 30,093 of CAZFYZ010000019.1, forward strand.
CATTTGCGCGGGAATGTCGAGGTGGACCATGCCCTCCAAAAGCTCATTGGTCTTCGGGCACATGTTCGGGCTGTAGTGTTTCGGCGCATCCCCCTTGTAATGAGGACAAGTGTAAGGGCATCCATCCGGAGTAGGCGTCTTCTGCTCGATCACGTGCTTCCAGTGGGAGTAGATGTGCCAATCGGGTATGCCTTTATTGAAGACTCCAGCAGCGGCGACTCCTTCTGCTTGCAGTGCCTCTACAAAACTCGAGACTTTGCTGCGATCGTTTATGTTGAACATCAGGCAGATGGCTGTGTCGCCAGCCTCGTCATTGAGCCTTCTGAACGTGATCCCCGGCAGGCCCTTGATCTGGTCTTTGATGCGCTTCTTGTTGGTTCTCATGTCGGCAACCAGCCCATCGAGCCGGCGCAACTGCGCAAGCATGACCCCGCCCGCCAATTCGCTCATTCTGAAGTTGACGCCGCAGAACAGCTCGCCCTCGTAGCGTTCGGACCCGAACCTGTCCGGCCTCCAGCAGGCGGCTGTATCGTGGTAGCCCATCAGGCGGTCGTAGAGCTTGGGATCGTCGGTAATGCACGCCCCGCCCTCGCCTGCCGTGATGATCTTGTGGTACTGGAAACTGAAGCAGCCGATGTCGCCGAACGTCCCGAGCATCTTGTCCTTATAGGACCCGCCGCACGCTTGGGCAACGTCCTCGATCAGCTTGAGGTTGTGCTTCTTGCAGATCGGGACGATTCGGTCCATATCGCAGGGCGCACCTCTCATGTGCACCGCGATCACAGCCTTCGTGTTGGGGGTAATCTTCTTCTCGAGGTCATTCGGGTCCAACGTCAGCGAATCGTCGATCTCGCAGATAACGGGAATAGCCTTAGCGGCCACAATAGCGGCGCAGGAAGCAAAGAATGTGTAGCCGTTGACGATCACTTCGTCTCCAGGCCCGACTCCGCACGCGACCAGCGCACTGATGAGAGCCGAAGTGCAGGAATTGAGCGCGAGGCAGTACTTGGCGCCCGTCTTGGCGGCGAAATCCTCTTCGAACTGCCGCACCTTTGAGGGATACTCCTCCGGTCCATAGTACCTGAAGAGGTACTTTCGCCTTATGACTTCGAGGACTTCCTTCTCTTCCTCGGCGCCGATTGCAAGGCCTCCGGGGTACATCGGCAAGTTCGGGGTCGTCTTTGCTTTGGGGCCGCCGTTAACGGCCAGTGCCCCCATCACCATCTCATCTGCCATATCCAGCCACCTCCTGAAAGGGTCTTGGTCTGTTGGAGTGCCGGCGGTCCAAGCGTAGTAATATATCGAACGCCAGCAAGTGCAAGTTACCATACTTGGGGTAGTTTGTCAACAGGCGGGCTGGACAGTACCTGCTCAGATTTCACAAGCGGCCTCCTCATCCTGAACCCAACCCCCGCGGCGGTCTGGATGCTCAGAAGAGCTCAGCACGACGTGGCTCTCGCGGACAGTGAGCACCTGTGGCGGACACAATGGAAGCGATATGGTGAATTCGACCGTGGCTTGACGCGCGGGTGTGTGGAGGAGGCGTATCAGTACCTTGGCGGCACGTAGATTGTGACGAGGCGAACGGGTGATTCATCCGATGTGCTTCGGCCGCGTACGGGTCTGCCGGAGGGCACATAGAACGCATCGTCGACCCGAACCTGCTGCTGTTCCTCGCCCTCTACCTCGAGCAGCAGTTCGCCCTCCAATACGAACCCGGCCAAGTCGGATGTAAGGGTCTCGAACTCAGGCTGCTCACCGGGCATTACAGTCTCGTCCACTACTTCGACCTGGATGTCCGGACGCCTGGGAAGCATGAATACATAGCGCCGTGTCTCGTCGCGAACCGTCTGCATTGTCTCGCGGCGATAGACTAGCTCACCGTTCCGAGCAGCGCCTTCTGTGAAGAACTCTCCAAGATCGGTTCCCATCGCGACCAGGAGCTTGCGGAGTGTGGATATCGTGGGAGATACGCGGCCCGCTTCGACTCCGGAGACGTAGCTGGCTGTCACGCCGGCTTCCTTAGCAAGGCCGCGGATTGAGAAACCCTTGGCGTGCCGATAGCTGCGTACCCACTTGCCGATATCGAGTGTTTCAGGAACTTCCGCTCGGGCCATCATCTTAGTCCTGCAGGTGTAATCGGACCGATCCGTTGACAAGTGAGAGTCTACATCAGAGATGGGTAACAGTCAAGCTGATAGCATATTTCGCACGTGCTCAGCGGAAGCCGGCTACGGGTCATGCTCAGTCTGGGATCGGAGTGACACCACGCGCGACGAGAAGTGCCGCCGCGCGTAGTGTCTAGTCTTCGTGAAGGCTGGCTGCTATACGCGTCGTGCGCCGTAACGCGGGCCGGCGATAGCCCGCCAGATCAGCAGGAAGATCACCGCACCTATGAAAGCGATTATGATGCTCCCCAGGTTTATTCCGGTGACTCCGCCCATACCCAGAGCGCCGAATATCCAGCCGCCCAATATCGCCCCGACTATGCCCGCGATCAGATCCCCTATGATCCCTCCGGGTCCTGGCTCCTGGCCGGGCAGCACAAGCCTGGCCAGGAATCCGGCTATAAGCCCTACCACTATCCAAGCAAGGATGCTCACTTGTCATCACCCCCTGATGGCCGCTTGCCAATGCCCAGAATCCGCGACCACCATTTGTAGATTACCCTCCTAGGGCTATCCCATTCGCGTTGCCTCCAACTGGCTGGTTCTAGTCCGAACGGCCGGAATAGCGGCGATGCCTCCTCATCAACAAGCTCCAGCCTGGCCAAGCCGAGGTAGAAACCCTCGTAGTTGGACCCCACACGGCTGCGCTCCGCCATGGTCACGTGTGATAGACCGTAGTCCGTGCTGGTTATGCTGAAGTCGTACTCGACTGGCTGCCACTCGTCATCCCGGTTGGTCGTAGGCTCGTCGTGGCCATCCGAAAGGTCCAGCATTTCTATCACCAGGTCGCGCACCGAGCGCCATCTGAAGCGTGTAATGAGCTCGTCGCGATTACTCCAAGCCTCGCCGGTACCATCCGGCCGGAAGATCCACTCTTCCGACATTATCATATCGAAGGTGCCCTGGCAGGATGTCCACGTCCCGACGGGCCCGGCTTTGAACCGGTCGCGGTACGCGTTGATACGTTCACCATCACTGTATGTGCACATCGAGGGTTGTTCTCCGGACGGATCTTGCTAAGGAGAAGCCAACTGTTGCGGTAGCGGCTCCAAAGCAGCATGAGATAGCATTAGTCTACTATCTGATGAGGTGGTTAAGGTAGAGGTAACCGGCGACCAGACCGGCGGCAGACATGAGGGCCAGGCCGACTGTGACTACTCCCAGCCAGGTCGGCTTGGATCTTGGGGACTCGGTAATAGGTAGAGCGGCAGTGACCGTTGCCAAGGGCTGATCCGGAGCTTCTTCGGTGAGCCCGGTCTCCGAATGCGGCTCGGCTCCGACGAGATCTTCTTGAGGCGGGCAATGAGGCGCCGGATGGACGATCAGCGCCTGCAGTCGCTCGACCGCCCTCGTCTGATGTTCCAGCTCATCAAGTCCACGGCCGATCATGCCCTCGATGCGCCTGGAGGGATGGACTTCCCTGCTCCGCGGTGCTTGTGTTTCCGTGGGCTCGCCCCAGAGCATCTTCTCGATGTAGTCTCGCTCCTCGGGGGTTGCGGTCTCCCAATCATCATCGTCGGCAGGTTGTGGTTGAGCGCATATCCCGCGGGGAGGTTCCGGCACGGTGGTGGAGGCATTTCGATCCATCACGACTATGAACTGCCGCTCACCGGCGGACGAGCAGCTAACGCATTTGATGCCGATCCTCTCGCCGGGCCGCGGCCTGTGGAGCTCAAACAAGGCGGCCAACTGAGGGGATTCGAGGCTGACAAACACCTCGATGCCTGTCCGCTCCTCCTGAACACTCACGATCGGCGGCGTGTCGGAGTCGGCGGCGAGGTAGGAGTCGCCGCCTATGGTGCCAACCAGGATATCACCGCCAGCAGGGTTCCAGAGTATAGGCTCGTTGTCTTCCTGCTGCCGCAGCTTCGCTCTGAGATCTCTCATCAACTTCTCGTCGCCGTTTCCAGCCTCTCCTATGCTGCTCTGCTAAGCTCTGCGCGGGCAGGCAACAGCGACTCCGCGAGACGCACTACGTCCCTCGATGCCTTGAGGCTTGGGTCCGCCAGAACGAACGGCTGCCTTCTTCGGCCGTGTTCCGCCGCTGCCTTGTCCAACGCAACACTACCGAGATAACTCACCGGCTTTCGCAGGAACTCCTTGGCCGCCGATGCCACTGTGTCGAAGGCTCTCTGTGCCATGGCCTCGCTTGGGGCTTGGTTCACAACGATGTCCACCTGCGCATCGCGACGATAACGGAAGAGGACCTTGGCCGTGGAGTAACAGTCAACTATGCTCGCCGGGTCACAGGTAGTAACCAGGATCACCTGGTCAGCCGCCGTCAGGAACGTCATTACACGCGGATCGGCGCCGGAGGCGCAGTCATAGATGAGCAGATCGGTGCTGCTCTCCAGTTCGGAAGTCTTCGCCAGTAGCTCTGTGAGTCGCTTCCGGCTCAGTCTCAGCATCGCGCTAATCCCCGAACCGCCTGTGATAGCTCTGACCCCACCGGGCCCTTGCGTGGCGCAGTCAGGCATCGGTGATAAATCCTCCAACACGTGCTGGAGATTGGTCTCGGACTTGATGCCAAGGACAACGTCGAGGTTGGCAAGCCCCAAGTCTGCGTCAAAGAGAACGACCCGCTCGCCTGCTGATGCCAGAGCTACTCCGAGATTTGCTACCAGTGTTGTCTTCCCGACACCACCTTTGCCACTTGCCACTGCTACAGTCTTCATCTCAACCCCCTAAGACACCGCGACCAGCGTTGACTCCAGCCGGGCCAGAATCGCATCACGATCCTTGGGGGGCTTGGGCACAACCTGCTTTCGTGCTCTCTTGCTGAACGCATTGGACCTCCAAGGCTCTACTCCCTCAAGATGATATGCCTTCTGTATCGCCGAGATCAGCGCGGACTCAGGCGCTATGTGGAAGACGGTGGTCTTTCCGGCCATTCGCGCAATCATGTCCGTGGTGGGGAAGTCTATCGGATCAGCGATGACACATTCCAGGCACTGCTGCGTGAAGCCGATGGGCAACACCTTGTGGCCAAGGGCCAGGTCGCCGCTTATCAAGCTGAGTGCCTCCTGGGACGGTGTAAGCCTGCGCGGATCCACCAGATCCAACTCGTACTGCTCCGCGAGACACTCCGCGATGTCCCTATCAGTGGCAAAGCCCAGCCCTATGAGCATTCTACCCAGCCGCCTGCGCTGCCCTGCTCTCGCCGAAATGGCAGCGTCAAGTTGCCGCTGGGTGAGTTTGCCCTTGCTCAGTAGAATCTCACCTAGTCGTTGGTAGCCTGACATAAGCACCTCAATGCTTCCTGGGTAGTGGCCGCTTGGTGTGGTCTTTGGCCCCTCAATTTTGATCGGCACACAGTAGTCTGTTCTGGAGACCTTGATCGGGCATTTTTGTACAATACTGGTACGTGAAGGGCTCGCTCGGCACAATATCCGCATAACATTGCCTTGTGTTGGGGCAGTGTCTTAGTCTGTGGGAGTATCCCCTGGGGTCCAATGTTGATCGTCTGGCGAACAGGGTGCGCGTCTGTGACTCTATGTGACTAGCGTGTGATAGCATTGGTGCTGGTCGCTAAACCAAGACAGCAAGCTGGAGGCTTGCGATAGATCGCTTCTTGCGTGATCCGCAGTTGTGGCAGGCGTCTCCGATGCCTCCCACGGGCGTCAGAGACGCTCGCTACAGCTCCATCGCAACAGCCTCAGCTGTTACCTCGTTGACAGTCTGTTTGCCCCGTGCTAGACTACGGGAAGACTTCCTGCTGGCGAGGAATTCGGGATTGGCTGCAGCGATTGAGCTGAGAGGAATGCGGTTGGATGATATCCCACGCGTGATGGAAATCGAGCGCGTGTGCTTCGCCACGCCCTGGCACGAGAGCGCCTACATCACGGAGATATCCAACAGGTCGGCATACTATGTGGTCGCGTGCTGGGACGAGAAGATAGTCGGCTATGCGGGGATGTGGGTGATTATGGACGAAGCCCACATCACTACAATTGGCGTTGAGCCCCAGTCCCGGCGCCACAAGGTAGGCGAGCAGCTCTTGATAGCGCTGCTGGATGAAGCAATGCTGCGCGGCGCCAAGAGAGCTACCCTCGAGGTCCGCCAATCCAACGAAGCCGCCCAGAACCTGTATCGCAAGTACGATTTCGCCCCCGCTGCTCTCAGGCGTGGCTACTACAGCGACAACCACGAGAATGCGCTTGTGATGTGGATCGATGATATGAGCAGACCCGAGTTTCGTGCCCGGCACCAGGCCCTCAAGCAGCGCCTCGCGGAGGAACTGAGCCTTAACGAGCCGGAGCACGTGTCTTGAGAATCCTGGGCATCGAAACAAGCTGCGATGAGACCAGCGCCGCCGTCGTCGAGGACGGCAGAACCATCCTCTCGAACGTGATCGCTTCGCAAATCGAGATCCATCAACGCTTCGGCGGAGTAGTCCCCGAGGTCGCCTCGCGCCGACACGTTGAACTTATCATTCCCACTGTCCAGCAGGCGCTCGATCAGGCGGGAACGACGCTTGGGGAGATCGATGCGATCGGCGTCATAAACCGTCCTGGGTTGATCGGGGCCCTGATCGTAGGCGTCGCGGCGGCCAAGTCGATTGCCTATGCTCACCATCTTCCGCTTGTGGCGGTCCACCATCTCGAGGCGCACATCTACGCCAACTGGCTCACGAATACTGAGGTCCGGTTCCCGGTTCTGTGCTTGGTGGTCTCCGGCGGGCATTCGGACATCATCTACATGTCTGACCACGGTGCGTATGAGATCTTGGCGCGCACCCGCGATGACGCTGCCGGCGAGGCATTCGACAAGTGCGCGCGCGCGATGGGGCTAGGCTATCCGGGAGGCCCACTCATCGACAAGACGGCGAGAGATGGCAACGCGCACGCGATTCAGTTTCCCCGCGCCAAGATCGACTCCGGCCTTGACTTCAGCTTCAGCGGCTTGAAGACGGCGGTCATCCGACATGTGGAGGGGGCGGTCGGATTGTCGCTTCCGGATGTGGCGGCCAGCTTTCAGGAAGCCGTTGTTGACGTGCTCGTTGAGAACACCTTCCGCGCGGCGGAGATGAAGGCCGTGAAGCAAATTCTCCTGGCCGGCGGTGTGGCTGCCAACAGCCGCCTGCAGTCCGAGTTCCGGCGCAGGGGGCAGGAATCGGGTATCGAAGTGATCGCGCCTCCACCTGTTCTATGCACGGACAACGCCGCAATGGCCGCCGCCGCCGCGTTCTTCCGCTATGAGCGAGGCGAGACCGCTGGCCTTGACCTCGACTGCTATGCCTCTGAGCCTCTAGGCAAGCGAACCTGAGACCGCCCGGAAACCCACACCTCCGCTCGCACGTATCTCACTGTGGCAATAGGCAGAACGACATCGTGAAGCAGACTCCCGCTGACATACAGAATTCCGGCAGGCCCGGCATCTCCCGCAGATGGTTGATACTCGCAGTCGTCGGGGTGGGGACATTCATGTCCGCACTCGACGGCAGTGTGGTCAACATCGCCCTGCCGGCAATCGGCAAAGCCACCCGAAGTCCTGTGTCCACGATCGAGTGGGTCGTGCTCATCTACCTGATCACAGTCAGCGCTTCCCTGCTGATATTCGGCAGGCTGGCGGACATCTACGGCAAGCGCAGCATCTACATCACAGGTCTGACTGTCTTCACCCTCGGCTCAGTACTCTGCGGTATTTCGGGACACATCGGCCTGCTGATCGGATCCAGAGCGATTCAGGCAGCGGGAGCAGCCATGTTGATGGCGCTCAGCCCGGGAATTCTCGTCTCCACCTTTCGCGCCGATGAGAGGGGGCGGGTTCTCGGCATTCAGGCGACCATGACGTATATGGGTCTCGCTGTAGGTCCGGCCCTTGGCGGATTCCTCACCCAGCACTTCGGCTGGCCCTCGATCTTCTTCATCAACGTGCCCATCGGCGTAATGATGATCGCCGCCGCGTTGTGGGTGCTCGAGTCCGACCACTCGGACACAACTCAGACATTCGACCCGGCGGGCGCCGCGGCAATGGCGGTGACCCTGGCCTCGCTTCTCTTCGCCTTGAGCAAGGGGCCGGAAATAGGATGGGGCAAGCCCCTGATCCTCGCCATGTTCTGCCTCGCAGCGCTGGCCGGAGCGTCGTTCATTCTGATAGAGAATCGCGTTGCCCATCCGGCGCTCGACTTCGGCTTGTTCACGAATCGCGTGTTCAGCGCATCTATCGTGGCCGGGCTGCTCTTCTACATGTCACACGCGGCAGTGGGCTTTCTGATGCCGTTCTACCTGATTAGTGCACGCGGTTTCCAAGAGGCGGAGGCGGGGCTTATCATGATTGCGACGCCGATCGCAATGATGCTCCTGACCGGACTAAGCGGGCACATCTCGGACAAGGTCGGTGTAAGATTGCCCGCAACCGCCGGCATGGCGCTGTTGTGCATTGGAGTTGCGCTTCTTGGACGTCTGGGGGCGGGCACGACTGCGGCAGAGATAGTGCCGCTGATGGCGCTGATAGGCGTTGGCGCTGCTCTGTTCACCGCGCCCAACAACAGCGCGATCATGGGCTCTGCCCCGCGCCATCGCCAGGGAGTTGCCGGAGCAGTACTTGCGGCGGCACGCACAACGGGCTTTGCATCCGGAGTGGCTGTGGCCGGACTCATCTACACCCATCAGCTGCACGCGCTCAAGGCCGCCTCGCAGCAGGCAGCGATCATTCAAGCGCTACACTCCGCCGCAATCGTCTTTGCCGTGGTCTCATTCGGAGGAATGTGGCTCAGCGCCCTCCGCGGCAGACATTGATCTGGCAGCCATCCGGCAAAGTGTCACCATGGGTTGTAGCAGGCGTCTCCGACGCCCTCCTTGAGCGCCGATAGGAGCAAGGGCCTGACTGCTTCTTCCCCAGGATCAAGGGCCTGACGTCTCGTGTGCACGTTCCTCAGCGTGCGCCGCTGCCTTTTACCACGACCTGCCCGTCTCCGGCCGCTCTGAACCTGACGAGCCCTTCGGACTCAACGCGATCCCGTACCGCTTTGCCCTGCACTGCGGTGATCTTGAGCTCGCCCGGCTCCTTCCAGCCGCACTTGCTCGAGTCATACCGGATCGCGACAAGCGCGTCGTGCGTCTTCACCCCCGCCAGATCGATAGAAAGCGACTTCTCCTGAGCATTCCACTTTGCCGACCGCACGGGGTACTCGCTGAAGAGGCTGATCCCCGCCTCCGGCACCAATGTAAACGCCTCCGAGGCGACCGTCATCGGCCCACCGGTGCCGTAAACCTCCTGGCCGGTCTCCCCGTGCTGCCTGGATCCATCGTACAGGTCCTCCACCGGTATGTACAGCGACAGGTCGTTCCAGCCGCCTCGCGGCCTTGCCTGCACTATTGATTCCGCCTGCATGAATGGCGGCATAGTGTATCGTAGCACCGTGCAGCCATACTTGATGAACTCGGATACCAGATTCCGCACCTCGTAAGGGAGCTGATCCCTCACAAGTGCTTCGTATTCCATCACGCCCAGCCACGCCCGGTACTGCTCCAGCGCTGCTATATACGCACCCGGCATGCAGCTTACGCCAAAGAACGTGCAGTGTTCCTTGCTGAACCCAAAGCGGCAGTCCCATATCCAGCAATGGCGGATAAGGCTGGCCAGGGGCACGTAGCTGAGTCTAAGGTACTTCTCGTCGGCTGTGATCTTGTACATACGAGCGCACGCCGCGGCCGAGAGAGATGTCGCGTGCATCTCATAAGCATACCGCATCTGATATCCGGCGACGTGACCAAGAGCGGCGATAGCCTCATCCAGGAAACGCTGCTCGTCTGTCGTTTCGTGCATCTGCAACATCAGATACGCGTAAGCGCCTGCGGTATCAGGCTCGGAGCCTTCGAAAGACCCCATCGTGTTGGGATTGTAGAACACAGGAAACAAGTAGCCGCACTTGTGCGCCAGCGAGATGACATGCTCTATCGAGTTCTCCACTATCCTCCCCGCCTCCGGCACGCCCATCTCAGCCGCCCTCTGGAGTTGGATCAGCATGTACACGATCCAACCCGAGTCCAGCTTGCTGTGTTCATCATCAGTGGAGTAATCTACTATCGACTTGAGATCAGGCTTATAGAAGATGGGCAGCGTCGGAGCCAGCTTCGCCACCAGCGGCGTCTCGATGCCCCATTTTCTCTCATACCGCTTCGTTGAAACAAGAGGGTCGATCTGAACCGCGAGCTCTGCCCCGCCCGGCCCCCAGGGCTCGCTGATGTAGTTCCGCAGGTACCCCTTCTCGAAGTTGCACCAGCACAGCGGCTTCATCAGGTCCGCGATCATCTTGTCCGCCACATCTTTCCAATCTGTGTAGACCGTCTCCGGTCGCGGCAAGCGATCATAGATCGTCGACATCATGGTAAGGAATGCCCGGGACACTTCCGTCGGATCGTTCGCGCGCACCCCTCCGAGTCGCTTGTCGTCGAGCAGCAGGAAGCTATCCACCAGCCGGACTTTGGCCCCGGCCGGAAACTCCACGTTCGGGTTCGCCGGCATCGCGTAGCCGAATGCCTCCATGCTCGACTTGACGGTCTGGAAGAGCGAGACGCGCGTCGTCTCGAAGTAGTCAGAGAGGCTGGTGAAGTTCTGGAAGTAGAGGAGGCTGGCGCCAAGAGCCGCATCGTGCGGCGTGAAAGCAATGCCGGACTCATAGCCCTGCTGCTGAACCCTCGGCAGGGTCATCACGCACACCTGCTCCGCACCGGACCCGTAGCCATCAAGGAGCCGATTCGCCGCCGTTGTCACGCTGTAGCTGCACTCAGGCTTGCCAGGCGCAAACACGTGCGGCTTGGTAAGCTCGCAATCCACCATCCACCTGAACAGCCCAACCGGCTGCTTGTATGCCGTCAGCCGTGTCTCGAACTTACCCCACTCATTGGCCGATCGGCGAATGGCCACCGTGCTCAGGTCATCTTCCTCGGTCTGGCCTGAGACCTCCTCCTCCCCCGCCGGGAGCGCCACCCGGACTTCGCCAAGCGCGCCCGACCTCGAGATAGTGAGCCCGCCAGCGTTCTGCGTCCACGATAGAGACCACACCCCGCTGGATACCCCGCTCTTGACGGACCCCTGGCCCGTATTCTCCGGCAGGAATGCGACGTGAGAGTAGATTGCCTGCCCCTCGGTCCTGCCAATCACAAAGAGCCGCACCTCGATCTCCTGCTCTCCCCGCCATCCGCCGATCTCTCGCAGGTCCACGAAGTAGAGCCCCGGCTTCTCACCACCAGCCGGATCGGGGGTTATGTCGCAAGGCTTCGCCGGGTCATAAGGTTTGTTGTCCACCTTGATCACCCAGCCTGACCCTTTGCCGAGCGACGCCACACGTATCGCCAGCACCGGCGTCTCGTCCAGGTTGACCTTCACCGTGCGGGTAACGCCCATCCATGAGCTGTTGGCCATCTTGAGCGAGAATCCCCCGCTGCCAAGTGCCATCACCTGCGGCCGTCCGGCCCAATCCGGTGTCTGCCATCCCCCCGCGTCGCTTATGTCGATCGCTGTCGGTGACGCGAACGCTATTGCCGACGCCAGCCACAACACAACTACAGTAACGAAGCAAGTTCGATCGCGCATAGATGATCCTCCCGCCCACAACCGCCCTAGATGGGAATCGCGCTGCCCACCTCGGGCAGTCGCACCTCGCACTCACGGGCCAGCTCGCGCGCGAACACCTCCGGGTGCTCCGTGTGAATGGGGATCACGGTCCTCGGCGCTATCTCACGAATGAGCGCCAGGAGGTCTTGTCCATTCGCGTGACCCGAGACATGGTGATGCTCGATCCCCCTCGCCGAGGCATCGGCCAGCCCGAAGTGCTGCAGCCAGTTCGAGAGCTTCCTCTCGTCCATTACCATCTCATCGCAGAAAGGCTCGGTTGAGGCGCTCACGTAGATGCTCCCCGCCGGCGGCGCCACGTCGAAGAGTTCGTTCATATCGAAGAACCCCGCCTGGAGGATATACTTTGCCGGATCAGCGGCAATGTCATAAGCCCGAACACCATCTCGATAGTGACAGAGCCGGCTCGTCAGGTACTCCTCGTCGCCAGCCTTGAACGCAGTTTTCATATCGGAGCTTCTGTCGCCCCAGTCAACACACAGCCCGGCAGTGTGCTTGCTGTTGGAGTAATCGGCGAGCGAGTAAGTCATGGAGTCGCACCTCTCCACGTAGACTACCACGCTCTCTGAAGCTGTGAGGTCGGGGTAACCTGTCGGATCGTCCTGGGCGAGCATCTTCCACAAATACGCCACCTTGGGGTTCACCGCCAGCTTCCGCCCTGTTGCCTTGGCAACATTGAGAATCGTCTGGAACCGCGAGGTATCCTTCCACCCGAAGTCGATTACCGCGAGACCAGAGCAGGACTTCACGATCTCGGTGATCTTGCGCTCGACATCCAGTTCGTCGTCTCCGGCAGACGTCACGTTGCCATCCTTGTCGGCTATTCGCGTACCCTCCGTGATCAGCACGTCGGGCGTCAGGCCCCGCACTCGTTCGCGCAGTCGGCAGGTGATCTCGCCGGACCGACCGTGGAACCGGACGTCCCCCGTGTAGAATATGGTCTTGCCCGAGGGACATGTGACGATGTAGCCGCACGCGCCCGGCACGCTGTGATCGACTGGCACGGCCTCGATTTTGAAAGCGCCAATGGCGACAGTCTGGAACGGCTCGATGATGCAGATCGGCCGCTCACACACGTTGCCCTTGGAGTCGATGTCGGTCGCGCCGGGAAACGTGCTCGTGGGTCCGCATGCCTTTATGGTCCTGATCCTGCAGGCGCGGATATCGGCGTCGAACCTGCCTTTGCCGGTATCCTGCACGGCCTTGAGGATCGCGGCGGTGGCGGCGGTGCAGTAGACTGGGATTGCGGGATCGACGGCAAAGAGGTCGTTTGCGTGATCGGCGTGTGCATGGCTCAGCAGAATCCCGTCCAGTCTCGGCTTCCCCTCGCGCGCCATATAGTCAGCGCAGCTCTCGAGATCGCTTGTGAAGAGCCTGCGAGCGAAGTCCGGCACGCCATCGCCGGAGATCTCGCTCCAGGCACCTGCGTGGTTCAGTAAGTCGGCCCGATAGACGCCCGCAATCGCCGGAATCAGCCCTAGCGAGAGCATATCCCGCAGGCACGAGTTCGTCCGCGGCTGCAGGAACTCATCGAAATAGCGCCCAAACGCGCCCATGCTGCGGCCGAAGTCGAGCATGATCGCCGACCCCGAGTCTTCGACCAGAATCTTGTTCCCGCCGATCTCCCGCACCGCGCCATGACAAGTGATCTCCAGCATTCTGCCCAATCCTCCGTGTCCCTGACTGCTGAACTTGTACAACAACGCTCCTCGCCTGTCAAGCGCGGTCTGCCGCCGTAACAGCTCACTCTTGCCCACCGTCATTTCGAACGCAGTGAGAAATCTGCTTTTCGGCACCTGCCAAGAGCCCCGCAAGAAGCAGATTTCTTGTATGATTGGGCTTGTCTGTCTGATAATGTGGCGGG
>CAZFYZ010000020.1:0-255 GCA_964523735.1 uncultured bacterium
GCCATACGTTGTCTACATATTGCTGGCTATCAACGTCATCGTGTTCATCATCGACTTGCTGGGCACCAGGGTCATCAGCGGCCTGCCGATCAACGGCCTCTGGGACTACTCGATGCTGCCGGAGGCGGTCCTCCGAAACCAAGCGGTTCCCGTTGAACTACCGACAAACAGGGGCATGCTGACGGTTGCCCACGCTGGGCTGACGCCGCAGTGGCTGACGATCTTCACCTCGATGTTCATGCACGGCGGATGGAT
>CAZFYZ010000020.1:265-36478 GCA_964523735.1 uncultured bacterium
TCATCGGCTACATGCTCTACCTGTGGATATTCGGCAACAACATCGAGGATGCAATCGGGCATTTCAAGTTCCTGCTGTTCTACCTGGCCTGTGGGGCACTCGCTGCTTTCGCGCATATCGCGTCGGACCCTGGCTCGCAGATACCGACCGTCGGGGCCAGCGGGGCGATAGCGGGCATTCTTGGGGCGTATCTCTTCTTGTATCCCCGCAACAGAGTGCGGACCTTGCTAATGCTGGGATGGTGGTGGGAGGTAGTCGAGATTCCCGCCATCCTCGTGCTCGGCGTATGGTTCGTGACGCAGTTCTTTGGGCTGTGGGGAACCCAGGCAGGCGGTGGAGTAGCCTACTGGGCGCACATCGGGGGGTTCATTGCGGGTGTTGTTCTGATTCTACTGCTCGGCGGGCGCGGACTGAGAACCCCTCCGCCTGCTAGGCTCTACCGATACGATGAGGGTCGACCGTATCCGCATCGGCCGTGGCAATAGGCCATTTGGACTTGTGATTTGAGATTTGGGATTGGGCGTGTGGCCCGGATTGGACAGTGAAGGCTTGAGAATCAAGGCACTGCTGATAGCACTGGTGATAGTTGGTCTTGTGGCGGCGCTGTATGTGGCTGCAGAGCGGGTTAAGGTCGAGTCGCGGAATCGCGCCGTGGAACTTGTAGTGGACTATGGCGAGCTGGCCGGAATTCAGGCCGCAACCGGCAAGCCCGTGATGGACATTCTGTCCTCGCTTAAGCAGTCCGGCGTCACAAGCGTGGCGATATCGGAGCAGACAATGCAGGATGCCATTGAAGAGGGCCTTGTGACCGTCTTGCCGCCACGTTCCACCTCTCAGAACTTCACCATGATAAGCTACCATCCAAGTCTCGTGTACAGACTATGGCGCCTCGGTTCAATAGCCGATGAGGTTCAGGCGGTCCCGACAACCCCTGAGTCATTCAAGCCTCTGAGACTCAAGATTCATGCTCCGGCGGCATACTGGATGCAAATCCCGATTGGGGTTCCTGACGGCCCAGTTGCCGCCGTTCGGGACGCGGGTCTGTGGCCAATCGCCCGTCTGATGAACTTCCCCGGCGCGACGTCAAAGATCATCGAAGATGATCTTTGGAGCAGCACAATAGGCGGTACCGTCATCTTCCAAGGCGATCAGGTCCTCGGTTTCAAGGGAGCCGTCGAGGACACAGCCAAGGCATTCGAAAAGCACGGCCTCAACTTTGGCCGGGTCGAGTTCGCCAAGCAAAAGGGCGAGCAGGAGATTGCGGTCAAAGCTCCGGGCAACGTGATCCCCGTTCACAGCATCACCCAGAACGAGATGCCGGGCCTCAGCGAAACCGCTATCGCCGAGCGATTTCAGAAGGCTGTCAGAGAGCGCGGGGTTCGGATCTGCTATGTAAGGATGTTCTACAGTGCCTCTGACGACCTGCTCCGCGACAACTGCGACTACATCCGCGGGATCGCCCGAGCCATTCACGCGGCGGGCTACGAGCTGAAGCCGGCACATCCGATGGGCGAGGTAGCCGTGCCATCCTGGGTTCGGCTGATCGTTGCTCTTGGCGTCGCGGCAGGTGCGATGCTGCTGTTGATGATGGTGATCGATCTCTCCACCGGAGCCGCTGTCGGGCTGACGATTGCTGCTGTGGCGGCCAGTATTGGGCTGGCCTCGACGGGCGCAATGGGACTCAAGCTGGTGGCGTTCGGCTCCGCGCTAGTCTTTCCGACCCTTGCCGTGCTCTGGGCAATCCGAGACGTGCCGGAATCCCCGACTGCCGTTCAGAAGCCACTTCTGCATGCCTGGGGACAGATGCTTGGCGCAATCGGCATCAGCGTGATGGGCGGGGTCCTGATCGTGGGGCTTCTCAGCTCTCGGGAGTTCATGCTCCGCACCAACCAATTCATGGGCATCAAAGCCGCGCACCTGCTGCCAATCCTTGCGCTTGCCGCTCTATTCGCTGGCGGGATCGCCTACGCCGCCGCAACCTGGCCGGAGCAGAGAAAACGCATGACCGAAGCATACGCCAGAATCTCCTCCAGCCCCATACTGATGGGCCAGGTAATCGGCCTGATGGCGATCGTCGTGCTCCTGGCTCTGGTCGTGGCGCGGTCCGGCAACGACGCGGGGCTTCAGGTCAGCTCGCTCG
Organism: uncultured bacterium; assembly: GCA_964523735.1. Lineage (GTDB taxonomy): Bacteria > Armatimonadota > UBA5829 > UBA5829 > UBA5829 > CAZFYZ01. The sequence goes on from CAZFYZ010000020.1 coordinate 2,406, forward strand.
AGCTTAAGTTCAGAGCAATCCTCGACAAGGTCCTGTTTGTAAGACCGCGCACCAAGGAGTTCCTGATCGGGTACCCGCTGCTGCTCTGCGGCCTCGCATTCCTGCTCAGGGGGCGGCGCCAGTGGGGAGCGGCGCTGGTCACAATCGGCTCGCTCGGCCTCGTCTCCGCGCTCAACACATTCTGCCACATTCACACACCGCTCGAAGTGACGGCGCTGAGGGTCGTGAACGGGGTGATTGTAGGCAGCATCCTGGGAGCCGTTCTCTATCGGCTGATCGGACGGCTGCCGGGGAAAGAGGAGAAGTAGCCTACAGCTTCTTCACATCCGGCAGCAGCTTCTTCATCGCGGCGATCTCGTCACGAAGTTCTGCTGCTCGTTCGAAATCGAGGTCTTTCGCGGCCTTCTTCATATCCCGCTCCATCTTCGTGATGTGCGAGAGCATATCATCCAGCGAAAGCACCGCCTCTGACCCACCGAGCTTTGCCGCAGCCCCAGCCCCAGGCTCTTCGGCACGACCTATCAGCGAATCGCGTACCGCCTTCACGATGGTCTGGGGGGTGATGCCATGCGCCTCGTTATACTCCAACTGTACCTGGCGGCGGCGGTTGGTCTCGTCGATCGCGCGGCGCATGGAATCAGTCATCTTATCGGCATACATGATCACTTGGCCTGCTACGTTGCGCGCGGCACGGCCCATGGTCTGGATTAGGGAAGTCTCGGAGCGCAGGAAACCCTCCTTGTCCGCGTCCAGGATAGCGACCAGAGAGACTTCCGGCAGGTCCAGTCCCTCGCGAAGAAGGTTGATCCCGACGATGACGTCGTGCACACCCAGGCGCAGGTCACGCAGGATCTCACTTCGATCCAGGGTCTTGACCTCGCTGTGCAGATAGTTGACCTTGAGGCCGAGGTCTATCAGATACTCGCTCAGGTCCTCCGCCATCTTCTTCGTCAGCGTGGTCACCAGCACGCGCTCGCCCTTCTCGGATCGCCGCTTGATTTCATCGATCAGATCATCTATCTGTCCGGCAGTAGGCCTGACTTCAGCAACCGGGTCAATCAGCCCCGTCGGTCGAATGAGCTGCTCGACTACCTGCTTGCTGTGCTGCAGCTCATACGGCCCGGGAGTCGCTGAAACGAAGACGGCTTGCCTCACAAGTTTCTCGAACTCCTGGAACTTGAGCGGCCTATTGTCCAGCGCCGAGGGCAGGCGGAAGCCGTAATCCACGAGCGTGCTCTTTCTGGACTGGTCGCCCGCATACATCCCGTTGAGCTGTGGAATCGTCTGGTGGCTCTCGTCGATGAAGATGAGCGCATCCTCCGGGAAGTACTCGACGAGTGTGTGGGGGGCGCTCCCCGCAGGCCGGGCATCGAGTATGCGCGAGTAGTTCTCGATCCCGTTGCAGTAACCAAGTTCGCGCATCATCTCCATGTCGAAGCGCGTTCGCTGCTCGAGCCGCTGCGCCTCCAGCACACGCCCCTGCGAGTCGTACCATCTGAGCCGGGACTCAAGCTCCGCCTCGATCTCAGTCAGAGCCCGTTCCATCTTCTCCGCCGGCGTCACGTAGTGGCTTGCAGGATATACCGTGATAGTATCCACCAGGCCCGTCACTTCCCCGGTGACGGGGTTGATCGTGCTGATCTTCTCGACCTCATCACCGAAGAACGAGACCCTCGTCACGACCTCCTCGTCCATCGGCTGGATCTCGAGCAAATCGCCGCGCACTCGGAAAGTGCCTCTGCCGAGGGCAATGTCGTTGCGGTTAAACTGCATGTCGATCAACCGCCGCAGCGTATCCTCACGGTCATATATGCCGCCGACATCGAGCTTGAGGATCGTCTGCCCATAATCCTCTTTAGACCCGATACCGTAGATGCAGGAGACGCTGGCAACCACGAGCACGTCCCGGCGCTCTAGCACAGCCTGAGTGGCGGAGTGCCGCAGGCGATCGATCTCATCGTTAACCGAAGAGTCTTTCTCGATGTAGGTGTCGGTCTGCGCAATGTAAGCCTCGGGCAGGTAGTAGTCGTAGTAGCTGACGAAGTACTCGACCGCGTTCTCGGGGAAGAACTCGCGGAACTCTGAGCAGAGCTGAGCGGCCAGAGTCTTGTTGTGGGCAATCACCAGCGCCGGTCGTTGAAGGGCCTCCACCACATTCGCGATCGTGAAGGTCTTGCCCGAGCCCGTTACGCCAAGCAGCGTCTGGAACCTGTGGCCTGCCCTGATACCCTCCACAAGCTTCTCGATAGCTTGCGGCTGGTCACCGGTGGGCTTGTATTCTGCTTTGATGGCAAACTCGGGCATGGACGCGTTCGGCCTCCGGCACATATGTTCGCTGAGACCATGATAGGAGCTTGGTGAAGATCGGTCAAGCGGTGCCTATCGCTTCACGGACCCGTGGTGAATGACACCGTGCCCGACGCGAACTGCCAGTTGCCTGTGTCGAACGCCCGCACCTCAAACACGTAATTCGTATTCGCGAACATCTGCCCCTGCCAGGGGATGATCACAGTGACGTCCTGAGTCTGCCCGTAGACAAGCGACGTGACTGGCGGGGTTGTTGCAGTCCGTACCTGCCAGACGTCGTAGGCACCCATCCAGCGCACCCTGCAGTCATACCACTTGACCGCTGCCGGCTGGCTCCAGGCCGCGTGCCATTGGAATGTCGGTATTCGTGAGACCCCGACCTGCCCATTGTAAGGTGCATCGATCACAACGCCGGAGGTTTCCTGGGGAACAAGCGGCCTTGCGTAGACTGACTCCGTCGGCGGGCTCTCGCCTCCGGCGTTCTCCGCTGTAAACCTGTAGTAGGCGTTCGCATCGCCGCTGACGTAGGCGATACCGTAGGGGCCGTCGATCAAGTCGTCACGTTCAACTGCTACATCAACCGGTGTCCATCTCAGCCCATCGCTGCTGCGGTAGAGGTTCATCCTGTCCGTGTACTCGGGCCAAGGAGATCTTAGGCAGATCTGTCCGGGTGAATCCGCTGGCATGCCGACGGCAGTGACTGGGGAATCCGGCGCGTGAGGCCGCCACTCAACCTCGCGAGCCAGAAGAAGTGGACTGATCTTTGTCCCGCTCTTGGCGAGTGAGATCACTCCCGTAATGGTTGCGTAGTAGCCATCCCATGGACGTGAGACACCTGCAGGCAGCATCACCTGGATAGACGGCCCGCTGCCGTCACTGATCCTGATATCGCCTGAGTCACCCGTCAACTTGGCACTGACGACACCGAAGACTCGGGCAAGCGTCCCCACGTTGTTCAGACCCCTGCCGCCCGTGATGCCGATCTGCCCAGCTCCCGTCACGCTGTTGTAGCGCCAGCTGCTGCCGCCAATCGACTTGCAGGTCATTGTCACCGGCGCGACCGCGCCGTAGCCATTAGGCCCGCCTCAACACCCGCCGAGATATCGCTCATTGTTGGCATTTGTGTAGATGTAAGGCTGCAGAATGACTGTCCTGCCGGCTTCGACGTCCGTTCCGGCGAGCTCTACTCTGATCCCGGGCTTGCCTACTCCGTCTTGCACGTAGTAGAAACCGACGCCTTTGTAGGTTACAGTGAACGTGGACAGCGGAATCTGGGTGCCGTTAGGCAGCAACTTGGCCTCAGCCACGGTCGTCGCGGACACCGGCAGGGAGCAGTACAGAGCATCAGCGCAAGCGGGAGTGTTCGGGTGATGAGGTTCATCGTTTCGTTGCCCTTCCGGCGAAGCACAGACTTATCCGTCGACCAGTTTGTGGATGGATGGGTCAGCAATGATGAATTGGCAGCCCAACAGCCATCCGTCTTGATCCGGATCTGCTGCAGGCTCGGCCCGCATTACCTGAGCAACTGCGTTGAGCTTTTCGATATCGGACTGCGGGCGAAGTTCGAGGGATAGAACAGTGGCGGGATCGATCTTCTCCGATACACGTATGCACGCGCCACCACGGCTCAGATCGACAAGCTCAGCGTCCTTCAGCGTGGATGTCACATCGCTTCCGTCCCTACTACTGGGGGCGTAGCCAACGGGCATTACCATCGGAACCCGCAAATGCTCGCGGCGCTGAACCCGGTAGATCACACTTGGCTTGTCAAGCACGAGCACCCTCTCGGGCGTCTCAACTGCTGTCAGGACATGGGTAGAGAAGCTATAGTGGGCATCTCTTGCTGTAAGGCCGACTTTCAGCGAAGCCCTCGGATGCAGACTCACAGCTCCGTTCCCGGCACATGGCGCCAAAACGGTCAGCGTGTGCTCGTCCTTGTCGCATACACGACTGGGATAGCTGCGGCCGGGATAGCCGTTCTGGACCTCGAGAGTAATCGGCTGGTCCTTGGAAAACAACACTGTTGATTCGCCCATCTTGCGATCACGCGCTTCCGATTTGAACGGCGAGGTATTCGAGACGAGTGAGACCAGGCAGTCGAGATCGAACGGCTTATTCACATAGGCCGACACGCCATAGCTGCGCGCCTGTTCGACAGCGTCAGCGTTCTCACAGGCGGTCATCACGATAACCGGCAGCCCGCTTCGGATGTTGCGAATCTCCGCAAGTGCCGCTAAGCCATCCATCTTGGGTAAGATGAGATCTAGCAGCACCACATCGAACTCGGATTCCCTGACCTTCTCAACGGCTTGAGCGCCATCGTGCACGACGACAACGCTGTAACCACTCTTGGCCAGCTTTGCTCCGATGATGCGGCAAAGATTGACTTCATCGTCTACGACGAGGACGTTTCCTCTCGAGACCATGTCGGGGAGCCTCCTGCCCACGTAAGGAAGGTAATGCGTGGCTTTTTGAAACCTGCCATGACTGCACGTTGCAAGAAGTGTGCCATAGAACGCTAGCTCAGCAAAAAGCGAGTTCTCACGCAACCTCTGTGGCTCTGGAAGTTATGCACAGCCTGTGCATAAAATGTTGAACATAGCAGCCTGTTTCATCGCCAATGATGGCAGCCGTGTACAACAAAACGGCTCTGAAGCTGGACTGCTCTAGAGACCGAGAATCCAGTTTCAGAGCCCCATGTTTGTCAAAAAAAAAGCTCGACAATGCATCCCTCACCCGCCGCGAATCACTATATCTACTCCACCTTGACAGTACTTCTGGCCCTGTTGGAGAGCAGCGCTGCGGTAAAGAGCCTGTGGCTCATTGAGGTCTCCTCGGGTGTCGCGCACCCCGCGAATCGCTTCAGCGGCTTCCTGTGAACCAGCTCATACAGGAATGCAGCCCACATCTGCAGGATAGAATCTGAGAAGCCGAACTCAAAGATGCCGCCGCTGATCGACTTGAACGTTGTCTCCTGTCCCATATCGATCTGCTGCCAAGCCTGCTCACCGCCGCCGCTGTAATCAAGAATCGAGATCGAGTTAGTGTCCTTCGACGAGAACCTCGCGCTCTTCTTCATTCCAAGCACTTCGCAATACCAGGTATCCTTCTCACCGGGCGCTATACGCTGGGTCTTGATGGTCCACGGAAATGTCGCGCCTGATTGGTCCACCGTCTCGCAGAGCAGGGTGGCGTTGTCCCAGGTGTCGCAGGGCACCGTGCTGCCCTTTCCATCGGGCCTCTGCGGAACCAGGTTAGACAGGATAGCACGAACGTTCTGCGGCACCCAGCCTGCCCTGAACGGCACGTGGCACGTGTGCATCCCGAGGTCGCCCATGCAGCCGTACTCGCCGTTGAAGACCGCCATCCGCTTCCAATTGATGGGCTTGGATCGGTCCATGTCGCTGGAGTGCTTGAAGCCCGTGTTGACCTCGATGATTTCGCCGAACTCCTCGCGCTCGATCATCCCGCACAACCGCTGCATCGCGGGTATGAATGGGAACTCAGATGAGCATCGCACGAAGACGTTGGGATTGGCCCGGATGGCCGAGAGAATTGCGTCATTCGCCGGCTTGTCTATGCCAAAAGGCTTCTCACCCATCAGATGCTTGCCGGCGAGGATAATGTCTGTATAGAACTGCTGGTGCATATTGTGCGGCACCGCGCAGTAGACTGCATCGACTTTCTCGTTGGCCAGTAGTTCCTGATAGTCTGTTGTCGCCTGCTTCACGGAATGGAAGTTTGACTTGAACCAGCCCATTGCTGATTCGTTGGCATCGCAGACGGCGACGATCTCGGGGCGGACGTCGATATCCAGCAGGTGACACCACCTGGCCGCGGCGCTGGCGAACTCGCGTCCCATCAGCCCACACCCGATGATCCCAAAACGGACAGTTTTCATATGCTAGGCCCTCCGAGGGATTCTTCGGCGTGGCGAATCGCGTGTCCTTCGCCGCTGGTCTGATATCACACTCCCACGCTCCTCACAAAGCTCCGCTGTCCGGCGATGCGTCGGCGCTCGGTGAAGGGCTTGATCTGTGGTGAGTCGTCGGTGCGGTAACGCGCGTCGAGGGGCTTGATTCTCTGAGCGAGGATCGAGATGCCCTGCCCCATCCGCTGCATCTTGCCCTCGATGATGAGTGCAGGATTGCTAAAGATTACCGTGCCATATTGTTCATATACCTTGGGGAAGACCACACAGTCTGCCAGCCCTTCCTCATCCTCCAGGGTAATGAAGACCACGATCTGGCCTGATCTTGTCGGCGGGCGCATGCACACGACCACTACTCCAGCCACTTTGACGATCGTATTGTTGTTCGGCAGGCCCTTGATCTCACCCGTCGTGAGCACGCGGGCTTTCGCGAGTTTCTCCCGGTAGAACGCCATAGGGTGGCAGATCGAGGTGAGGCCGAGTATCTCATAGTCCATCCGCACGCACTCGTGGAGCGTAGGCTCGGGAACATCGGGAAGAAGCCTGATCTGCTCTTCGAGATCGTCAGAAGTAAGAGAATCGATAAGGCAGGGAGACTCCGCATTTGTGATTTGAGATTTGTGATTCGTGATTTTGGACTTCCTTGATATCAGTTCGCCGAGGAGCCAGAGGAGCTTCGCGCGCGGAATTCCTAGTGAGTCGAAAGCGCCGCAGTTGATCAGATTCTCGATAGTCGGCCGGCTGCAACGGGTGCGGAGGCAGAAGTCGGAGAAGGAGGGGTTGGGAGTTAGGAGTTGGGGATTGGGGCCGCCTCGGGCCACGAGGATGGAGTCGATTTCCGCATCGCTTATGCCCTTTACTTGCGACAGGCCGATGCGTATCCCTAACTCCCAACCCCCCACCCCTAACCCCTTTCTCTCCACACTGAATTTCTTCTCACTCCTGAACGCGTCCACCGGAAGAATGCGAATGCCAAGACGACGGGCGTCCTCGATGATCACATTGGCGGGGTAGAAGCCCATGGGCTCGTTGTTCAGGATGCCGGTCAGGAACTCGGCGGGATAGTGCGCCTTGAGATAGGCGGTCTGATAGGTAATCTTGGCAAATGACGCCGCGTGTGCCTTGCAGAATCCGTAGGCCGCGAATGCCCTCAGGCGCGAGAAGACCTCCTCGGCAGTCTTCTTATCGACCCCATTGAACCGGGCACTCGAGATGAAGCTCTCGCGGATCTTCTCCATCTCCTCCTGGCTGCGATCGGTGGTCATCGCGCGCCTTAGCGAATCGGCCTGCCCATAGGTGAACCCCGCCAACGCGTGCGCGGCCGATAGCACCTGTTCCTGATAGAGAATCACCCCATAGGTTTCCTTGAGCGCAGGCTCCAGGCTGGGGTGAAGATATGTGACCGGTTCCTCGCCGTGGCGGCGGGCGATGAAGGGGTTGATCATATCCGCCTGCATAGGCCCCGGGCGAAAGAGCGAGATTTGCGCGATTATGTCCTCGAACACCCTCGGCTGAAGCCTGCCCAAGAGCCCCCGCATACCCGGCGACTCGACCTGAAAGCAGCCGATAGTATCTGCACTTCGAAGCAGCTCGTAGGTGGGCTCATCGTCGAGAGGAAGGTTATCAATGTCCAGCTCAATCCCGTTGGCGTGAATCATCACTACCGCATCCTCGATAGCCGACAGGTTCCGCAGGCCGAGGATGTCCATCTTGACCAACCCAAGGGTCTCGACATCGTCCTTATCGAACTGGCTCACGATCACACCCTTGGTCGCCCATTCAAGCGGGACGAGGTCACTCAATGGGCCATTTCCGATCAGAATCCCGCCGAGGTGGACGCTCAGGTGGCGCGGGAAATCGTCCACCTTCTCGCAAGCTTCAACCAGCACTTCGAGCTTCTCAATCGGCAGGTTGGCATCGCGTAGCTCGGGCAGACGGTCGATTGCCTCTCGGATGCGCCGACCGCCCGTGTGAGGCAGCGCCGAGGCAAGCTTGTCGATATCCTGTTGTGAGAAGTCCATCGCTTTGCCCAGGTCGCGGATCGACGACTTCGCCTTGAGCGTGCTCACCGTGCAGACCATCGCCACTTTGTCCTCGCCGTAACGCTTGTAGACATAGTCGATGATCTCATCGCGGCGGGCGGCGTCGAAGTCGATGTCGATATCCGGCATCCCCTTGCGCTCGGGGTTCAGGAAACGCTCGAAGAGCAGGTTGTGCTCGATCGGGTCCGCTATCGTGATCCCCAGGCAATAGGCCACCAGCGAGTCCGCCGCCGATCCCCTACCCGAGCACCGAATCCCCATCGACCGCGCCTGCTGCACGATATCCCACACCACCAGGAAGTACTCGGCAAAACCCAAATCGTTGATGATCTTGAGTTCGTGCTGCAGACGATTGATAACCTCCGGCGTGATCGGACGATATAGCCGGTCCAAGGCCTCGAAACAGAGCTTGCAGAGGTAGCTGTAGGCGGTCTCCCCCTCCGGCACCGGAAAATCGGGGAAGCGATAGGTCCCAAGCCCAAGGTCGAGATCACACTGCCGTGCAACCCATTCGGTCGTGGCGACTGCTCTGGGATAGCGCCGGAACATATTCGCCATCGCCTTTGGCGACTTTAGATAGTACTCGGCGTTGCGCTTGCGCAGGGGGTGGCGCTCGTCGAGAGTCGTGATCGTCTGCACGCACACGAGCAGGTCCTGGAGCTTATAATCCTCCTTCGCCGCATAGTGGACGTTGTTCGTGGCAACGCAGCGGAGGCCGAGATCGTCCGCAATCTCGCCGAGTTGAGAGTTCAGCAGAGCCGTGCCGGGGAGCATATGGTTCTGCAGCTCGATCAGGAAGTGATTGCGGCCGAAGATGTCGATGTATCTTTGAGCCACATCCTTCGCGGCCTCGATCCGCCCCTCCGCCACAAGCGCTGGTATCTCTCCACGCAAGCAGCCGGAGAGGCAGAAAAGATCGGCGCTGTGCTGGGCAATCACATCGAGTGAAGCCGCCGCCTCGCCTTTCTCGTGCGAAAGCTGCGCGCGGGTAATGATCTTGCAGAGATTGGAGTAGCCACTCAAGTTCTTGGCGAGGAGAACCAAATGGGTGTTAGGTGTTAGGTGTTGGGTATTGGGGATTTGAGATTTGTGATCTGTGATTTGTGACTGGGGCTCGAGGTCGATCTCCACTCCTATGATAGGCTTGATGCCGATCTTGCGGGCGTAGTCGTAGAACCTGACCGCACCGTAGAGACCGTTGTGATCAGTTAGTGCAAGCGAGTCGCAGCCGAGTTCCTTCGCCCGGTCGAGAAGCGATTTGACGCTGCTCCCGCCGTCGAGGAAGCTGAAATTCGAATGGACATGTAGGTGGGTGAAACTCATTGTCAGTCGACAGTGCCTCGTGAAACCGTCATTTCGAAAGCAGTGAGAAATCTGCTTTTCCAGCGTCTCAAAAGCAGATTTCTCGCGTTGCTCGAAATGACGAATTAGTCCTCGACTCCGTTCATGGTCCACGCTGAGCGGTTGTGATCGAACTTTAGCTCGTAGATGCCACCTTTGTCGGTGTGGACGCGGAAGAATGTGCGCTCGCCCTCACCATCCCACCAGGCACCCGTCAGCCGCCAACACTCCTGCACCTCCCCCACGCGATGGATCACCCCCCGCCAGGTGAATGCCTTCGGCATATGCTTGCTGTTCAGAGCTACTTCCAACGCCATCTCTTTTCTCGTCACGAAAGCTCGAAAGGACGAAAACACGAAATTCGGAAGGGGATTAGGAAGAGGGATACTCATCGCGAAAGCCAGAAAGTCAGAAAACCAGAAAGGGATTTCTACCTTTCTAGCTTTCTACTTTTCGCGTTTTCCCTTCCCCTTTTCGCGTTTTCGCTTTTTCGCGCTTTCGCGATTAGGCTCCCTTCTACGCTGCGATGCGTTCGAGCACTTCTGATTTGAGAGCAGAGGCTCTGAAGATGGACTTGTCACCGAAGCGATCGCGGATGTGTTCGATGGTTCTGTCGATCTTCAGCCGCCGCTCCCCTTCGCCGATCAAGCATAGCTGCGAACCTACCCCCACTGTCAGTTCAGAAAGCACGATTCGAACTCCGCTTACCTCCATCCCCGGGCGCATCTTCTCCATCAGCATCTTTCCGAGCGCGTAGTGTATGGAGCGAGGACTGTCCGTCGGCTTCTTGAAGCAGAAAAAGGAGTTAGGGGCTAGGGGTTGGGAGTTGGGGAAGGCACTCCCTAGCCCCCAACTCCCAACTCCTAACTCCTCCAAACGCAGCGATATCCCACCCGCCAGGCTCCCACGTTTGCGCAGCTTTGCTAAAGAATCATCAGCTAACTTATACAGATACTCCTCGAGCTCGGCGGGCTCGTCAATTGAGTGCTCGAACGTTTGTTCGGTTATAATAACATCAGGCGGATAGGCCGGCAAAACCTGGCTCGCATCCTCGCCCAATGATTGCTTTCTCATCAAGCTTCCGATCGGCCCGAACTGGCGCATGAGAAGCCGCTCGGGAATAGCTGCGAGTTGGCCTATTGTCGAAACCCCAAGCTCGTGAAGACGCTTTTCGATCTTGGGAGTGATCGAATCGAGCATACCTATCGGCAATGGCGTGAGGAAGTCAAATTCCCGTTGGGGAGGGATTTGAAATCCCTCCCCAACGGGAAGACCAACGAGAGCAACTATCTTTGCAACGAGTTTGTTTTTCGCATTTCCTATAGCAACCGCCATATCCAGCTTCTCGCGCACTTCAGATGCGATCCTGGCGGCTATCAATGGCGCTTCGCCAAACAGGGCACGGCTGCCGGTGACGTCAAGATATGCGCTGCCGAGTGAATCTGGCTCCAGCAAGGGAGAATACTGAGCAAGTATGTTTAAGAATTGCTCTGATACTTGTGCATAGGTTGGATAGTCAGCCATGACCACAACCGCATCAGGACACGCCCGCTGCGCCTGGCGAACACTCATACCCTCCATATCTATCCCTCCAGGAATCTTTCCTGGAGGTGGGTGGCCCTCCAGGTAGGATTCTATCCCTCCAGGAATCTTTCCTGGAGGCGGGTGGCCCTCCAGGTAGGATTCTATCCCTCCAGGAATCTTTCCTGGAGGTGGGTGGCCCTCCAGGTAGGATTCTATCCCTCCAGGAATCTTTCCTGGAGGCGGGTGGCCCTCCAGGTAGGATACCTGGAGGGATGAATCCCTCCCCAACGAAGGAGGTCCCGACGCTGGCGAGAAATCCACAACCACGCCACTTGTATTGCCCTTCGGCCTGCCGACGATCACCGCCCGACCCACAAGCTCGGGCCGCCGCTTCCGCTCGATAGCGACGAGGAATGCCGGGACTCGAATGTATATCACTGACCGCATGGCCTGTACCCTGTAACCTATAACCTGTACCCTATCCGGATTATAGGCACCGAACGGATGTTTGTCAACCACAAATTCTAATCCTGTCGAAGAATCTCCGGGCCCAAAGACTGCTCGATCTGATTAGTAGACACGTGCATAGTATTTACCCACGGAGTATAATGGATAGCGCTGAGCCTGCCGAGCGGACCCAGCCATGCATTTTCGGGGGAAGCAATGAAGATCCACGTCATCCAGAGAGAAGGCACGCGCTACTTCAACAGGTTCAGCAGCATATCCGAAAGGGACAGGCTTCAGGTCGAGCTGCAGATCGAGGACAAGAACGGACAGACTATCTCGATCGACCTTACCGAAGCCCTGATCGAGGAGTATTCCAAGCACCCTCAGATCGGCAGAGTCAGCATGCCATCGCAGGTCGTTGAGATCGCGTCCCTCGAACCAATCAAGCCTCTGAAAGCCAAGCGAGCCAAGACAGTCAGCCCTGCCTATCTCTCAAACTCCGCCCACTCGGATATCCTCTCAAAGGTCCGCGAAGCACAAGTCAAAGCCGCCGACGAGAAGAAGCAGAAGCAGGCAGAACTCGCAGCCGCACGAGCCGAGCGACTTGCGATAGCGCGAGAGGCGAAAGCGCTGAAGAGTGCAAAGTCGAAAGTGGAAAGTGGAAAGACCAAAACCGCCTCGACTAGTGGAAAGCTGAAAGCGGAAAGTGGAAAGACCAGAGTCGCCACGACCAAAGCAAAAGCGGCTCCCGTGAAGACAGGCAAGATCGCTGCGCCAAAGGGCAAAGCCGCGACAGCAAAGACTGCCAAAATCGCGGTTCCAAAAGCGAAGGTTTCAAAGCCGACCACGAAGACCGCTTCGTCACCGCCCAATAAGGCCGTGGGAGTGACCAAGACCCAGGCGCAGGCGATCAAGAAGATCGGCAAGGTGTTGGCGAAGGAGGAGAAGGGCCAGTTGGCGCTGGCTACAGCCCCTGCAAAGCCTAAATCGAAAGCTTCAGCAAAGACGACGGCGCCTGACCCCAAGTCGGCAAAGGCCAGCGGAGGGAAGAAATCTTGATCATCATTATGCAGCAGCAGGCCACGGAGGACGAAGTCGAGGCCGTTCAGGCCGAGATCGCCAGGATCGGATTCCGGCCCTTTATGAACCCCGGCGTCGAGCGGAAGGTCATCGCCGTCCTTGGCGAGCTTGACGTGCGCAAGGCCGATCTGGTCGAGCACTTTCAGGCGATGCGCGGAGTCGCGCGCGTCGAGCTAATATCCGACCTCTGGAAGCTTGCCTCGCGATCATATCATCCCGAGCCAAGCGTAGTCTCGGTGGGAGATGTCAAGATCGGCAGCAACGAGGTTGTAGTAGCGGCCGGACCTTGCAGCGTGGAGAACGAGCCTCAGACATTGGAGATTGCCGAACAAGCAAAGGCCGCCGGCGCAAAGATGCTGCGAGGTGGGGCATTCAAGCCTCGGACATCACCCTACAGCTTTCAAGGTCTCGGGGAAGAGGGCCTCAAGATCCTGAAGAGGGTCGGCAGGAAGACCGGCCTCGCCGTTGTGACAGAGGTGATGGATACGCACGAGGTGGACGTGGTCGCGAAGTACGCAGACGTCCTCCAGATCGGCACGCGAAACATGCAGAACTACGCCCTCCTCAAGAAGGTCGGCACGATCCGCCATCCCGTCCTGCTCAAACGCGGGCTGGGCTCAAAGATCAAGGACCTGCTGATGTCGGCGGAGTATATCATCTCCGAAGGCAACCACAAGGTTATCCTCTGCGAGCGCGGCATCACAACATTCGAGGATTCCACCCGCAACACGACCGACATCAACGCGATCCCCGTTCTCAAGAACTGGACTCACCTGCCTGTGATGGTTGATCCGTCCCACGCTACGGGCAATTGGCATTACGTGGGCGCGATCTCCAAGGCAGCTATCGCGGCGGGGGCTGACGGCCTGCTGATCGAGGTGCACAACGATCCTGCCCACGCGATGAGTGACGGCCCTCAGTCTCTCAAGCCGGAGAAGTTCGCGACGCTGATGGCACAGCTCAAGCGTGTGGCCCAGGCTGTGGAAAGGGATTTGTGATTTGGGATCTGTGATTTGTGATCAGGCTAGAAGACCAGGGAGGGCTGATGCACAGTAGGGCCAGGCTTGCGCTGGCGGTGATCACGTCGCCGGCGCCAGCTTTCGAGGAGATACTGAACAGAAAGATGCTGGGCACGGGGTTCATCTTCGTGCTGGCGGCCGGAACGCTGTCCGGCATAGCGGCCGTTCTTCGGGCGGTCACGCAAGGCCCGCTGGAGTACTTCAGCCTCGGGCACTACAATCCAATCACCTGGTTCGGGCTCTTCCTGCTCTATGCGCTTGCCCTGTGGAAGCTGCTCAAGTGGCTCGGGACCGAGATCGAGTTCGTCGATCTACTGATTGTGATGGGTTGGGCACAGATTGCGCTGGCTGCTTCACAGCTTCTGATCACGATCGGTTGGGTGCTTGTCGCTTCAGGCTCTACTGACACCGCCGCGCAAGTCGTGCAGGCGCTGGGTAATGTGCTCCAGTTGGCCTATGTAGCCGCGATCGCCTCAGGAATTCGCGTCAAGACCGGGGTCCCGCTGTCCAGGGGAGTACTGAGCTACGTAGTGGTAACAGTAGCCGCATCGATGGGGTTTGCAGTCCTGTACGCACGGTCTCGTGTTGATCTCTTCGCGGGTGCGCTGCCGGGCATTCAGAGCATCGCAGGGATCATCGCTGTCTCCGATACAACCCCCTGGATTGGGGCCTCAGTCATTGGACTGGGACTTGGGACATGGCACCTCGCCAATGCTCTCTCCTGGGACAGCAGGACGAGAAACGTCCGAACAGCAGCGGCGTGTCTGGTCGGAGTGATAGCCTTTGGGTGGTATCTCTATGCGTTCTCCGCGACTGACTACTATGGTCGCCTGATCGTGGCACAGCGAGACTATGACAACGACAAGTTCAGCAAGGCAGCAGTCGAGCTTCGCTCCATGCTCCCAATCAGCGAGCAGGCTGCCGACAGTCTCACACCCACCATCGGGGGTTTGTATCTGCTTGCGCAAGAGCCGGAACTCTCGATCAGCTACTACAGGAAGCTCGAGCGAAGCATCAGAAGCGCTGCGGACAAGGTGACTGATGATATCCCTCAGCTCACATTCCCGCTCGCCGGAATCGGCGCCGCTTACGATCAACAAGGGCGATACGACATGGCGATCAAGCAGTTCAAGGCGGCTGCAAAGGCAATGCCTGAATCCTCCGATCCCTGGGCCCGTCTAGGCGTCACCTACAGCAGGGTCGGGAACTACGAGGAAGCCATCAAGGCTGCGAACAAAGCAATCGAACTCGACCCCGAGTCAACAGTTGCCAGTGTGGTACTTGCCCAAGCCTACACAGCGAAAGGCGATAGCAAGAAGTCTGCCACAGCAATAGAGGCCGTCACTGAGGCCGACGAGGACCTCGCCAAGCGTATCACAAAGAGCTTCGGCGGGTGGAAGCGCGCAGTCTCGGCATTGACACCAAAGGACCTTGGGTTTCCACTGGACAGACAGCCGCCACCACCACGAAAAGGGGCTAGAGGCAAGAAGCCCACGCCACAGGATGGGAGTTCCACCCGTACGTGAGTAGGGGCGGCTTGCGCCGCCCCCTGCGTCAGGCTAGTGAGTCACTACTGCAGCTCCGCCGGTCCTATGGAACCAACACCGGTAATGATCCAGGCGTTACCCACAGGCGACAGCGTGTAACTGATCTCTGTAGACTTGACGTTGTTGTTCGCGTCATAGAAGTCGTGGCGGCCTGTGAGCTCATAGGCTCCGTCTGAGCGAAGCTCCAGGCCTGTCGTTACGAACTTGATCGTGCGCGTGCGGGACATGGCATCTCTGACCATGTTCCAGTAGTCTGTTCCTGGAATCGAGTATGAGTAGACACCGTTCAGGTAGACAGCTACGTTCCCGTTTGCGTCGACGTGTCTTCGGATCAGATCATCATTGCCCGTCAGCCAAGCGTTCCGGATGTCATCTATAGTCTGGCTCAGTCCGCTTGGACGAGGCTGCTCGAGATAGTAGGTCTCGTAGACAGGGATGGGAGTATAGGTGTACACCGGCTGCTGAATGTACACTGTTCTAGGCGAGTAGACATACGGGAACCCGTAGTCATAGAAAGGCGAGTAGTACCCGTAAGGATACCCGAGACCAAAGCCCCATCCGCCAAAGAAGAACGACAGCCCGAGGAATGGCCCGTAGTCATAGTAGTAACGGCCATCGTAATGGCGAGGAGGCCTGTGGCGATATCTGCCATCTCCGTCATGCCTCGGGACGCGGCCGTAGCCTTCTCTGCCGCCACGGCCGTCTCGGCCTCGCCAGGTACCTTCCCTACCGTCGCGACCTTCACGAACGGCAGAGCCAGGTCCTCGGCGATCAGTCTGGATGCGTCCAGGTCCTCTTCTGTCGGTGTCGGTCACGCGACCAGGACCCACGCGCTCAGGACCGCGAGTGGTCGTGCCGCGTCGTCCGTCAATGCGAGGCCCGGTTCGTCCATCCGGGCTGGTCGTTCCTGGTGTTACACCGGGTTGGGACTGGCGTCTCTGCTGGCCTCCGGGTCCCACGCGAGTTCCTTGCCCCGCACCTGGCTGCATTCTTGGACCGGCTCCGACGCCAGGCTGCGTGCCCGGCCTGACTCGCTGCTGCGGCGAGACCGTCTGTCCTCGCTGTGGTGTCGCCTGCATTCTGCCGGAGGCCGGGGGCGTGTAACGCGGAGCCACTCTTTGGCTGGGGATCTGTCCCGTGGGTCTCGAGAACTGGCCTCCGAAAGACCCTCCACGTGGAGCTGTTCTGTAGCTCGGTATCTGCCCGGTGGGTCTGGAGAACTGACCGCCGTACGACCCTCCGCGCGGAGCTACCCTGGAACTTGGGATCTGCCCGGTGGGTCTCGAGAACTGACCGCTGAAGGATCCTCCGCGTGGAGCCATTTTGGGGCTTACGCTCGGCCCACGGAAGCTTCCTCCGCTCGGAGCGCGAAATCCCCCGCCGCGCGGAGCCATCCTGGCTCCTCCTCCGCCCGGTCCCAATCTGGCGCCTCCGCCACCACCTCGACCACGTTGGGCTGAAACCGCCAGCGCCAGTGCAAACACCATTGTCAGTGCAATGATGATAATGATCGCTAGTGCAATTGACCAAGGTCTGTCTCTTGTCCTGCTCATCGTAAAACTCCGATTTATGAATACGGCAGAGACTGGGCCACACGAAACGGCGGTCCCTGTCAGTTCTATTGTACCCATGCAGTACCACAATCTCACGGAGTGTTCCCGAGATGTGCAGATGGCCAGCGGTACCAGAACCGCTGGAGTCGCCCCCAATCCTGGGTTTGTGCGGGCAGATGCGCGTAAGGTAGAATGGAAACGACTCAACGGAGGATCAGCAAGCATTGGGACGGGCATTCGATGAAGTAAAACACGGCAGGTTTCTGATCTGCCTGCTGTTGGCGGCGGTCACGCTCGCGGTCTATTGGCCGGTGCTCGACAGCGACTTCGTCGGGTTCGATGATGAGTACTATGTAACCAGGAACCTCCAGGTCCAGGAGGGTCTCACCTGGCAATCTCTGGGCTGGGCATTCAAGTCATTTGACTGCACGAACTGGCACCCGATCACGTGGATCTCCCACATGATCGACTACGAACTCTACGGCCTGAACCCCATCGGCCACCACCTCACAGGCCTGCTGCTGCACCTCGCCAACGTTCTGCTGTTGTTCTGGGTGTTGTTGGCGCTGACCTCCTCCCAGTGGAGAAGTGCTGTGGCCGCGGCGATCTTCGCAGTCCACCCGCTTCACGTTGAGTCAGTAGCCTGGGTTTCCGAGCACAAAGATGTCCTCAGCACACTCCTCCTGCTCCTGACGATGCTTGCTTACACGGCATACGTGCGACGAGGCGGGGCAGGTAGATACGGACTCGTAGCCGGCCTCTTCGCTCTAGGGCTGATGGCGAAGCCAATGCTGGTCTCGCTCCCCATCGTGCTCTTGATTCTGGACTGGTGGCCGCTGCAGCGCGTGGGGCACGTATCTATCAAGAGGCTGCTCATCGAGAAGATATCGCTCGGCATCATGGCGGTGGCTTCCTGCGTCGTGACTTACATAGCCCAGACCGGCGGGAACCCAGTAGGCAGGCTCGGGCATATCCCGCTGGCGATCAGAATCGACAATGCCATCGTATCCTACGCAGCATATCTTGGCAAGATGCTCTGGCCCGTTAAGCTCGCAGTGATCTACCCCCACCCGCTCGATCTTATCCCAGCGTGGCAGGTAGTTGGGTCAGGCGCACTCCTCGCCGGCATCGCCCTGATCGTCTTCGCGGCCCGCAAGTCCCGCCCCTACTTGCTCGCGGGATGGCTATGGTATCTTGTGACCCTGGTACCTGTCATTGGCTTGGTCCAGGTTGGCGAACAGGCGATGGCCGACAGATATGCTTACATCCCGCTCATCGGCATCTTCGTCGCTTGCGTGTGGGGAGTGGCCGATCTGCTGAAGTCGAGGGCAGCGAAATGGCGACGGATCGCGGCATATACATCAGTCTGTATCCTGATCACCCTTCTCGCAGTAGGCGCCTGGCTTCAGACTAGCTATTGGCGCGACAGCGTCTCGCTCTTCTCACGCGCAATTCAGGTGACACAGAACAACTACGTCGCTCAGCTGAACCTCGCAATCTCCCTCGATCGTGAGGGAGAACTCGAAGAAGCGAGAGAGCATTTTGAAGAGGCGCTGCGTCTGCAGCCCGACTGGCCGGAGGCTCTCTACAACTACGGCGTCACACTGGCCAAGATGGGCAATTTCGACGAAGCGATCGCCGTGTACCGCCGCGCCCTCGAGATCAGGCCCGGTTACGTCGAGGCCCGCTATAATCTGGCTCTCGCATACGATCAACTGAAGGACTACGACCGCGCGATTCGAGAGTACCGCGCTGCGATCCGATTGGCACCTGACTTGGCGCCTATCCGTAACAACCTCGCCATCGCCCTCTACATGAACAAGGACTACAAGCAGGCGTGGGAGCAAGTCCACGCCGCCCAAGCCCTCGGCTTTGAGCCCCACCCCGGCTTCCTCGATGCTCTCTCATCACAACTGCCCGATCCCCGTTACTAGCGAAAGTCACCGCAAAGCTGAGCTAGCAACCAGCCTTTCTGCCGCTCGTCTAAGTACCCGTTAAGCACTCTTCGGGAATCCATCCCCCGCGGCAGCGCAAGTCAGAGAGGAGGCAGGTAAGATGAAACGCACTATGATCGTTGCAGCAGCAGGTCTGGCGCTCATGCTGATGGGCATCGGGACTGCACAAAGCCAGCCGTCCAACTCAGGCTCTCAGAAGGTCGAGAACACCAAGAAGGTCAGCGACACGCAAGAGGATCAGCGCAAGGAAGAGGAACGCAAACGGGAAGAGGCGCGTCTGGAGGAAGTCAAGCGCAAGCAGATCGAGCACCAGAAGCGCCAGGAAGCTGATAAAGCTGCCAGGGAGAAAGAAGAGGCTCGCCGGGCGCAGGAACGCAAGGACCAGGAACAGAAAGAGCAGGCCCGCAAGGCCGAGGAAGATAAGCGCAAGGAAGAAGAGCGCAAGGCTGAAGAAGATAGGATCCGTGAGCTCTCTCGCAAGGCGGACGATGATCGGAGACGTGAGGACGATCACCGAAAGGAAGAGGCACGCAGAGCCGATGAAGACCGCAAGCGAGATGAGGATCGTCGCAGAGACGAAGCGCGTAAGGCGGATGATGAGAAGCGTGCCGAGGAAGCTCGCAGAAGCGAGGAAGAGAAGCGCAAGGCTCGTGAGGCCTGGCTTGAGCGCCGGAAGATCCGCAAGATCGAGCGCGAAGAGGCGGCGAGACGCGAGGCCGAGCGCAGGGATTATGATGTCATCTACTACCCTCCCGCGCCCGATCCCGTGATCATCGTGGTTCCCGACAGCAGCGGCAGCGTGCCGGAGCTGGATCCCGGCCCTTACACGCCGCAGCCCCCAAGATCGGGCGATTATGTCGCCAGGGCGCCGGATCACGATCAGCCCCCGATCCGCTACGTGCATGAGCCGGAACCGCCGAAGTCCTACGTGGGCGTGGTGTTCGCGCCGGGCTCGGGCGAAAGAAAGCCAGCAGTCGGGCTGCAGTTCCTGTCGAGGGGATTGGGGATTGCCGCATGGTTCTCAGGTTCGCTGGCTCAGGACGATGATGTGATTCCCGGGATCATACCGCACAATGACTATTACACTACCAGTCAGGTAGGGACATACGGTTTGGAGGCGCTCTGCTATACGGGCTCGGACGCGGCGATGCTGATGTTCGGCGCAGGCATATCCGTCAAGCGAACGCTCTACACCGACATATCCAATGCAACGGGCTACGCCTGGGACGGCGGCGAGGAGAACGAGGTCAAGCCCGCAGCGATGATCGGCGCGAGGCTGCGCCTTGGCGGGCGAGTCAGCATGCAAATAGGCTACGACACCACCCAGCGCACGTTCTTCGGACTGTCCGCAGGATTCTAGCAGATTGAGTATCTGAGATTGAGTATTGAGTATTGCGGGGTTGCGATGCAGAGTGAATACTCAATACTCAATAATCATTACTCAAGCCTACGCTGGTACCTTCACGACCACTTTGTGCACCGGGACTTGCTTCTCATCAATTGAGACACAGGGCAGATGCGCGTCGTGCGGGAAGAGGAGCATGAACATGCCCTTCTCCATAGTGATCCAGTCACCCGGACCCTCCAGAGCCTGGAAGTCCTTTTCGGCGTCGTAGGGGGCAGTCTTCTTGAGGTTCGCGATCTCCGCGTAGCAGATCCGCTCGATGCCGTCTGCCACGAACTGCACGTCGATCATCTTCTCGTGCGCTTCCCACTTGCCATTCTCCAGCAGCCTGGAGTCGTATCTCAAGATGACTGCCTTGCACTCACTGCCTGGGATATCATACTTCCCCGGCTCGGCGCCTTCGTAGCCCTTGTTCATCAAGTAGTCGAGGGCTGTGTCTATGCCGGCGCTAATGCCCTTATACTTCCCGGCGTTGGATATCTTGTCAACTATCATCTAGTGCTCCTACAAAGCGCGGCAGCATGCCACGCAGAATTCCCCATCACTGGATTCGCCAGAAGTCGGCGCTTGGCCTTCCCTACTTCAGACACACGTGGTTATGCTTCGGGACTGCTTTCCGTCCCGAAGCGACCACGTCCGGTACCGGACATGCTGACCATTCGCTCGCTGTGCCTACGCCGTAACATGTCTCCGACTCAGGCTCGTGCTCTGCCGGCCAAGGGTTGGTGCGCAGAACCGCGGCCAAGCATCGGGAAGTATGCAGTCCCGAAGCATAACCCCCTGGAGCTTGTCACTCGTCAGGACCAGACTCATTGCGAAGCATAGAAGATGGCATGCCAGTAGTCTCTGAGTCTCCGCAGCGTGTTCAGGCAGGAGCCACATACGTCGACATCATCTGTGCAGTTGACTGCTGGATCTGAGCCATACATAGCCAGACACAGCCGCAGATTACGCAGAATCTGGTGTACCTCATCATCCCGCAGTTCGTGCTCATTGTGCACACTCCCATTTGCTCTTGCTGCAAGATCCGTGTGATGCCTTTCAAGTATCTCCACAAGGGCATTCTCCAGTAGTCCAGGTCGAGATGGCCGCTTCAGGTATGAGTCAATAGCGCGACAGCAGAGACTGACTGAACGCAACCTGATAAGCATTCCGCCCGACTGCGGATCACCGTCGGACAGCGCTATCCTCAAACGGATTAGAGCCTCTATCTCCCCATCCGAATAACCTACAGCACTGTCGCGTACCCCGCATCTCTCCAGGGTTGCAGCCCATCTTGAGTCGTTCAGACGGGTAACCAGTCTTGTTAGCCAACTCTGCGACACATCGGCAGCCAAAAGGTAAGCATCCAAAACATCTGCCGGCACATCCGCCATAGCAACCTCCATTGCTAGAACATGGTTACGATATCGCCGAATTCCGCATCCGTGATGATCTCAATGGCCCAGTCGGTGTCTAGGGATTTGAGGGTTGGGAGCACGGCAGACAGACCACCGTTACAGCGTCGGTTCCAACCCGGCGCCAGGCAATGGCCCGGCTCCGGCCCAGCGCCCTCCGTTCGCACGACACTGTTCCGCCGACTGCCTCTTGAGGTCGGCAACGGTACGTTCGTACGGATTCACGAGCCTAGTTCCCCTGCCCCTCAAGAAGCCTCCACGAAAGCAATAACATCCGGGACAGGTGGTAAGGCGCTTTCCAACCGTTGCCCTTGAGCCTGTGGGAAACCGTGCCGTCACGGTGCAGATAACCGAACCATTCGCCATATTCGGGGTCGGCGAAGTGGCTGAACGCGTAGTCGTGGACCTTCTTGTGCCAGTCCGCCCATTTCCTGTCGCCAGTCAGGTGGTGCGCCAGCAGCGTCGCGTATATGGCTTCGGTGTGCGGCCACCAGAGTTTCATATCCCACTCGTACTGCACGCACGGCTTGTCATCCACGTCCACGAAGTAGAAGATGCCGCCAAATTCCTTGTCCCAGCCCATTTCCAGCGACCACTCGAGGATCGGGAGTGCCTTCGTCCAGAGCTCAAGATCATTGCGTGCCCTTGCTTCTTCCATGATGAACCAGGCGGTCTCGATCGCGTGTCCAGGGTTCACGGTCCGCCCTTCCGGAGTGTCGATGAACTCGCCGTGGGGACCGACCATCTCCAGCAATGCCTTCTTCTCCGGCTTGAGGAAGTCTCCGAACACTTCCTCCAGTGCCTGGTCAGCCACCTGTTTGTAGATCGGCCTGTCATCGACCTGGCGGATCACCTGCGCGGTGCAGAGCAGGATCATCGGCATCGCGTGTACCTTGGCATCTCTGGTTCCAGGCACGAACTTGGGTTCACACAGGCCTGGAGTCGTGTGGTATCTGATCAGAGTATCGAAGACCTCGGCGGCTTTCGCTCTTGCCCAGTCCTCACCCGTCGCCCTGGCATACTCAGCCAAGGCCATGATGATGAACGTCTCAGAGAAGAGATACCTGCGCTTCCTGAGCGGAGTGCCGTCGCGCGTCACGATGAAGTACATGCGGCCGTCGCTATCAAAACAATGACTCAGCAGGAAGTCGATTCCAAGCTTTGCAAGATCCAGCCACTCCTGCCGCTTCTCGACGGTGTTATAGAGCTTTGCGAAGACCCACGCGATTCTGCCCTGCAGCCACACGGGTTTGTCATCGCAGTAGATCGATCCGTCTCGATCCAGGAAGGTGCGAAACCCTCCCATCTCGGGATCGGGGCTATGGACAGTCCAAAACGGAATCACATCGTTCAGCAGCGTATCGCGATAGAACGATGCAAGGCTACTCGCATCAAGACCGCAGTCACACGCCATCAGCGTCACACTCCTTCGGCACAACGACAGACTTCTCGATCACGTGCGGCCGCACGCTGACCGTTCGCTCGCCGTGCCTACGCCCTACAATGTCTCCGACTCAGGCTCGTGCTCCGCAGACCGGGGCTCGTGCGCAGAGCCGGGGCCATGCTTCGGGACGAAATGCAGTCCCGAAGCATACCCCCTTACGCTCGTCATTCGTCAGGACCGGCCTCGTCCCGAAGCACAGACGACAAGCCACCGAGGGATGTGTTCGCGGGATACAGTGCGAGCCCTTCCAGCAAGGCTTCTCCCGCAGTGTCGCGTTTCCCCAGAGCCAGCAACGCCCGGATCCTGTGACCGTACAGCCCGGTGACCACATTCTCGTATGTGGCCGGATTTCGCATACCGTGACCCAGTCGCAAGGATGCCACGGCGAGACCGCGCTCGGCCGCCTCGAGGGCTTCAGCCCAGCGACGTGAATAGAGGAGCACCAGCGACAGGCCGCTCCAAGCCGTTGCATCACCGGGCTTGATTTCGATGGCCTGCCGATACAGCTCGGCTGCGCGTGCATCCCCACATGCCTTACTCATGCCAAGGCTCTGCGACCTGAACAGGCAGATGTCTCCGGCAAGTACAAGTGACGGCTCGTGCGTCGGGTCCAACTCAAGTGCAACCTTAAGGGCGGCCATTGCCTCCAGTACCTTGTCGTCTAAATAGAACCTGATTGCGTGACGGAAGTAGTGTTGCGGGGTTGACGCCCGCCTAGGAATAGCGCTGCTCATCTGGTCACCTGTGATGGGACCGCCGGGCACCCCGACAGAACCCTACTCTCCTCAGTCTTCCAACCCTCCACCCTCCGAACCGCCCGAAGCACAGAAGCACTCCTTCCACACAACGGCAGGCTTCTCGATCAAGACGGAACAAGACTAGACCTCCCCATACCTGAAGCAATCTACCTGATGATCATTCACCAACCCCGCCGCTTGCATGAACGCGTAGCAGATCGTCGAGCCGACGAATGTGAAGCCTCGGGATTTCAGGAACTTGCTCATCGCGTCGGATTCGGGCGAAGTCGCCGGTATCTCTCGCCAACTGCGCCAGGCGTTCTTCTTTGTGACTCCGCCGACGAACTGCCAGATAGCTTTGTCGAAGCTGCCGAATTCGTCCTGGATGGCGAGAAAGCCCTGGGCGTTCTTGATAGCAGACGTGATCTTGAGCCGGTTGCGGACGATGCCGGGGTTCGCGAGCAGTTCGGCGATCTTGCGTTCGTCGTAGCGCACGATCTTCTTCGCGTCGAAGCTGTCGAATGCCTTGCGATAGGCCTCCCGCTTGCGCAGGATCGTGATCCAGCTCAGCCCGGCTTGCGCTCCGTCCAGGATCAGGAACTCAAAGAGCAGCCTGTCGTCGTGAACGGGCACTCCCCATTCTTTGTCGTGATAATCGATGTAGAGCTGATCGCCATCCGGCACCCATTCGCATCGCTTCACAGACTACACTCCTCCTGACCCTGTCCTCCACGTCCTCGTAGGAGTTTGCCATTTTGGCCTCGTGCACCTTCCGAGTGCTCACTTCCTGTGAGGGAGCACGTCATGCTTAACTTGCTTCAGCAACCAGACGAAGGCGGTGGGTCCTGAATCAAGTTCAGGATGACGAAGGTGCTGTATCTAAGCACTTGTGCACCTTCACGCACTGCATCAGCTTGTGCTAGAATGGGAGTGCCCGTGCAATATATCGCACGGGGACAGAGTTCTGCTGCTCTAATGGGAGGCACATTATGAGGATGTACATGCCAATCTGGCTCTTGACGGCAGTCTGCCTGGCGACACTGCTGGTGAACCAAGCCTGCGCTGCGAAGATCGGCAATCCGCCGCAGAAGAAGGTAACCGACGCCCTGGTACCCCTTGATCTTCGCCAGGTGAAGCTTCAGGGCGAGTTCGGCCGCCGCATCGGCCTGACCGTCAACGGGAACCTCCTGAAAATCGACATTGACAATGGCTTCCTGCCTCCTTTCCAGAAAGGCCTCCCCAGTGGTGTCGACTACGGAGATGGGCCCTATGTTGGTCTGGGTAAGTCTCTCGACGGCATGGTCCGCCTGGCCGCGAACACCCGCAACAAGGTACTCACCGATCTTACCAGGCAGACTTTCGACAAGTTGATCGCTACACAACAGCCGGACGGGTACATAGGTTATCTGCCGGTGGAGCGGCGCACATGGTGGCTGTGGGATATCCACGAGCAGACCCACGTAATGATGGCCCTCATAGCAGACTACCAACTCTTCGGTGAAACGAAGTCGCTGGCGGCCGCGCGCAAGCTCGGTGACTATATCATCAACCGCTGGCCAACGAAGCCCGCCGATTGGGGCAAGCAGCTTCCCACAGACCCGCAGAACGGCATCGGGGGAGCAAAGACTGCCTATCTCGACCTCTACGGCGTCACCGGCGACGCCCGCTACCTGAGCTTCAGCGCCAATGAGCTGGAGACCCGCGACTGGGACTGGCCGATCGTCACCGGCCGCTTCTGGCCGATCCGGGGCCACGTCTATGGGTACTTCTATCAATGCCTGTCGCAGTTACAGCTCTACCGCTCCTCCCCCCAGGCTAAGCTGTTCGTCCCAACGCGGCGTGCCATTGACTTCATGCTCACTGGCGATGGAATGGGCGTCAACGGCGGGGCGGGCAAAGACGAGTGCTGGACCGACGATCAGGACGGAACCGGCACTTACGCTGAGACTTGCGCTACCTTTCACCAACTCCTTGTCTATGATGAACTTCTGAGGCTGCACGGCGACGCGCGCTGGGGAGACATCATAGAACGGACTCTCTACAATGCCGCTTTTGCTGCTCAATCCCCCGATGGCCGTCGGCTCCGCTACTATGCACCGTTCGAGGGACCGCGCGTCTACTTCGGCCAGGACGGCTACTGCTGTCCGGGCAACTTCCGGAGAATGATGGGCTATCTTCCACAATACGTCTACTACCGGGGCGCGAAGAACAAAGGCCTGGTGGTAAACCTGTACAACACTTCCAAAGTGGCATTCCAGGAGGGCAAAGTCGCCGTCACCGTCCAACAGGAAACGGACTATCCCAGCTCGGGCCGAGTCAGAATCAGCATCGACCCACGCTCACCCAAGAAGTTCCCGCTTTCCTTGCGTATACCTCGATGGTGCGCAAACGCTAGCGCCTCAGTCAACGGCAAACGGGTCAAGACCGCCGCGAAGCCCGGTACGTTCCTGAAGATCGACCGCACGTGGAAACGCGGCGACAAGGTGGAACTGAACATGCCAATGACATTCCGCTTTGTCTCCGGCACGAAGAAGCAGGCGGGGCGAGCCGCGATACTGCGCGGGCCCGTGCTCTATACGCTCAGTCCAAGCAGCGACGCCGCGCTTACGGGCGTAGACCTCAAGAGACTCGTGATCCTGTCCAACACAGCCGAACTGCTCAAAGACGACTCGGTCAGGCCCGGTGGCACATCCTGTCGCATAAAGGCCGATCTTGACACTCCTGGAAACGGAGCACTGACGCTCACTCTGCAGGAATTCCCTCACCCTGACGGGCAGCTTGTGTACTTCCAGTTAGCAGACCCGAGTGCCGCAGTCCGCGATGAACTTATGGAGCGGATGAAGATCTAGCACGCACGGGTTGTCTCATATTCTGCTCCCCACCCTCAGGTGCCTGTCTCCGGATGGGAAGGTATGCTCACGCCAAGGCTAGAAGGGTTTGCTAAGCTACATCCAATCCGAAGGGCAGCAACCTCATGGCTGGTGGTTGCAGGTGACACAATGAAGGCGTATCTCGCCCTGACAGCAATCCTGGGAGCAACACTCATGTCCACACCCACTCCCGCCGCAACCAAGGCGAGGGGAGATGCCCTGGCGGCCGTCGATCTCCGCAATGTGAAGGTGGACGGGGAGATAGGCCGGCGGATGGCCCTCACAATCGAGGGCAACCTGCTAAAGATCGAACTCGACAAAGACTTCCTGGCGCCATTCTCCGGCGGCGGCCTTGGCGCGGGAATGAACGATGGCTCCGGAGGCTACGTCGGACTCGGCAAGACGCTTGACGGCATTGTCCGGCTTGCCGCCAACACACGCCACGGCCGGCTCACGAAGCTCAAGAGGCACGCGGTCGCCAGCCTCATAGCTGCCCAGGAACCGAGCGGCTACATAGGCATCATTCCTGAGGGAAAGCGCACTTGGACCCTGTGGGATATTCACGAGCAATCGTACATCATCTATGCCCTCGTCTCCGACTATACATACTTCCGAGAGAAGAAATCGCTCGAGGCTGCACGAAAGCTGGGCGACTACTTGATCGGCCGTTGGCCGACCAAACCCTCAGACTGGGCGGAGAAGATGCCTGGGAACACCGACCTCTGCACCGTCGGGCTGAAAGCTGCATTCTTTGCCCTCTATCAGTCGACGGGCGACAAGCACTATCTGGACTTCTTTACCGATGAACTCAAAACGGAACAATGGAGCCTGCCGATCGTCCTGGGACGCTTCTTTCCATTCGATGGGCACCTCTACTGTTACTGCAGCCATTGCCTCCCACAGCTCGACCTCTACCGACTCGATCCCAAAGCAAACCTCCTCGAACCGACCCAGCGAGGCATGGACTTCCTCCTGACAAAGGACGGCCTGGGAATCACTGGAGGCGCGGGTCGCGATGAGTGCTGGAGTGAAGACCAGGCCGGCGCGGGCAACTACGCAGAGACCTGCGCGACGGCCTATCAGACCTTTGTCTACGATAGCCTGCTCCGTCTGCGCGGCGATTCGCGCTGGGGGGACATCATAGAGCGGACCATCTACAACTCCGCATTCGCTGCCCAATCGCCGGATGCCAGACAGATCCGCTACTACTCGCCCTTTGAGGGCAAGCGCGTCTACTTCGGCGTCGACGGCTACTGCTGCCCGGGAAACTTCCGCAGGCTGATGGCGTTGTTGCCGGAGCTGATCTACTACAGAACCCAGGATCAGGCAATCGCAGTCAATCTCTACAACAGTTCAAAGGCGAAGCTTGACCTCAACGGTTGCGCTGTCACTCTGGAGCAGAAGACCGACTATCCCAGCTCCGGCAGAGTGACCTTGAGCGTCAACCCAAGCAAGACTAGCGAGTTCGGCGTCCTCCTCCGCATACCTCGCTGGTGCACAAACGCCAGCGCCTCGGTCAATGGCAAGCCGGTCAAAGCTGCAGCGAAGCCGGGTACGTTCCTGAAGATAGAGCGGACTTGGAGGGCCGGAGACAAGGTCGAGCTCAACATGCCGATGACATGGCGCTTCATCGCCGGACGCAAAACCCAGGCAGGACGCGCCGCGATAATGCGCGGACCGGTGCTCTACACGCTCGACCCAGGCGACAATCCGAGTCTTGCGGACACTGACCTCAATAGGCTCGTTATCCAACCATCGTCTATTGAGCTTGTCAAGGACGACTCCGTCAGGCCCGGCGGCACCGCTTGCCGGGTGAAAGCCGATCTTGATACCGTCGGCAGCGGAGCTCTTACGCTAACCCTGCAGGAGTTCCCCGATCCGGACGGGCAAGCCGTGTACTTCCGAATCGCTGACCCTACCGCGGCGATCCCTGACGAGATCATGCAGGGCCTGAAGCTATAGCAGGTGGGTGACACCGCAGTGCTGGAATCCGTAGTCTAGGCAGGTGAGGAAGGTGGCGAATAGAAGAGAAGCCACAGGCTCGGCCGAAGTTGCCGAGCTCGACTGGGCAACACTTGAAAAGAAGTACCCTGTGACACTGAGAGAGAAGCTCGCCTCCCTGCCTGTCTCGCCCGGATGCTACCTGATGAAGAACGCATCCGGCGAGGTCATCTACGTCGGCAAGGCCAAGGTCCTCCGCAACCGCGTGCGGTCCTACTTCCAGAAAGGCGCCGACCACACGCGCAGGATTCGGCGGATGGTCTACGAGGTCGCTGATCTGGAATGGATCGTGACCGACACCGAACTGGAAGCGCTGGTCCTCGAATCCAACCTCATCAAGAAACACCACACGCAGTATAACGTCCGCCTGCGCGACGACAAGAGCTACCCCTACATCGCTATCACCATGAGCGAGGAGTGGCCCCGGCCGGTCTACATGCGCAAGCTCCGGCTGACGTCGAAGGAGAAGGACAAGTACTTCGGTCCCTACACCGATACCGAGGCTGTGCGCGAGACCATGCGCCTGATCCGCCGGGTGTTCCGCGTGCCGTGCGGATGGAAACACCCCGAGCAGTCGCGCGGCAAGGCTTGCATGTACTACCACATCGGCCAGTGCACCGGCGTGTGCGTGGACAAGATCAGCAAAGACGAGTATATGGAGGTCATCGAGGACGTGATGGAGTTCCTCGAGGGCCGCTCCGAGAAACTCGCCAGGCGCCTGCTGAAGCAGATGGAGGAGTGCGCGGAATCGCTCGAGTTCGAGAAAGCCGCCCGCCTGCGTGACCAGGTGCAGGCGATTCAGACCCTCTCGGCCAGGCAGAGGGTTGTATCGACCGCGCTCGAGGATCAGGACGTTATCGCGCTTGTGACCGACAACGGCAACACGATCGCGGAGATGTTCTTCGTACGCGGCGGAAAGCTCGTCGGACAGGAGCACTTCATGCTCGAGAACGCATCATCCGATGAGCTATCAGAGAGCCTGCGGGAGTTCATTCAGCAGTACTACGACACCGCGCCTTATGTGCCTCGCGAGGTGCTGCTCTCAGCGGATATCGACGAGATGGACATCATCGAGACCTGGCTGAGGCAGAAGCGCGGCACCAAGGTCCTGCTCTCCAGCCCGAAGCGCGGCGAGAAGAAGCACCTCGTGGACATGGCTCGCAAGAACGCCGAACTGGTGCTGAAGCAGCTCGTGCTCAAGATCACCTCCGACAGGGAGACCCTCCAGCAGCAGCTCGCGGAGTTGCAGGCGGCCATCGGCTCCCCCACCCTGCCGCGCCGCATCGAGGCCTACGACATCTCCAACATCCAGGGAATGCACACGGTCGCATCTCTCGTTGTCTTCGAGGATGGCGAGCCGAAGAAGGCGCACTATCGGAAGTTCAAGATCAAGTCTACCGAGGGCGCGCCCGATGACTACGCCTCGATGCGTGAGGCGATCTCTCGTCGCCTGACAGGCGCCCTGCGACGAAGTGAAGCATTCGCCGATCTGCCCGACCTAATGCTCATAGATGGCGGCAAGGGCCAGCTCAATGCAGCCGTGGAGGCAGTAGTGGAAAGTGGAGAGTGGAAAGTGGAAAGTCCGGAGGGCAGCCCCCAACCCCTAACTCCCAACTCCCAACCCCTCCCCCTCATCGGCCTCGCCAAGCGCAATGAGGAGATCTTCCTACCAGGCCGCCCTGACCCGATTTTGCTCCCCCGCAACTCGAAGGCCCTGCACATAATCCAGCGGGTCCGCGACGAGGCCCACCGATTCGCGGTCACCTATCACCGCAACGTTCGCGGAAAGACGATGAAGGCCTCCGCGCTCAACGAAGTCCCCGGCATCGGCCCGAAGCGGCGAAAGGCGTTGATCAAGCACTTTGGCAGGGTGGAAGCGATCAAAGAGGCGTCGGTCGAGGAACTCGAACTCGCGCCTGGGATGACGAAACCCGCCGCGCAGGCTGTGTACCGGCATTTCCACTCGGATTTGTGATTTGCGTAGTCCGCAATGCGCCAACAATACCCCCCGGATAACACGCGCTTAGCGCACTGGCAATGTCCAATTGACCTCAACCGAGCTCAATGGTATCCTATTGTCCGTGACCAAGAGCACGACAACATACCCAGCAACACCTGCTGCGGCAACGACTGCGACCAAATGGCCGGTAGCCTGGTGGCTCATCGCGGTCGCTCTTGCCTCTGTCGTACCGTATCTGCCCTCACTCAAGGGCACTTTCACCCTGGACGACATATTTCTAATCCTCCGAGACCCCACTGCTCACAGCCTCGCATATCTGCCGCAGGTGTTCAACAAGGCGTTCCTCAACGAGACTCTCGGCCCCGGAGTGCCCTACTACAGGCCGCTCGTAATTGCGTCATTCCAGGCAAACTACATGATTGCCGGGCCGAACCCGCTGGTCTTCCGCCTCTTCAACCTGCTTCTTAACACGATTGTTGGCCTGATGGTCTTCGCGCTGGCCCGCCGGATCACCCGCTCGATCACCGCCGCGGGAATCGCCGGCCTCGCATTCGCCGTCTTGCCGAGCCATGCCGAGTCAGCCGCCTGGATCTCCGGTCGCACCGACCTGATGATGACGGTGTTTGCCCTCGCAGCGCTGCTGGTGTTCGCTCGCTCCTGCGAGAGCACTAAGCCAGCCTCGATGGCGGCCCTGCTGGGAACCGCTTTGCTTGCGATGTGCGCGGCGTTCTCTAAGGAGGCGGCGCTGATGCTCCCACCGCTCGCATTGGGGTACGCCTGGATTTCGAACTGCTCTATCAGCCGCAAGGACAAGCTTAAGTGGACGGCCGCGTTCGTGGTCCCAATGGTTTTGTTCATTCTCGCCCGTGTGCATGCCGTCCATGTTATGCTCGATCACCCGACGATAATGCTGGGCCAGAGGGTGATGGGGGTTGGGATCGCCTACTGCACCTACTTGCGAATGTTGTTCGTCCCTCAGGGCTTCAAGGTGATCTACGACGTGTTCCCCGTGGGGGTCGAGTACCCGGCAATCGCTGTGATCGCGTGGCTGGCGCCTGTGGGGCTCGGCGTCGTGACTTTGGCTCTACGTAGATCCAAGCCCGCCATAGCTTTCGGCGCCGGCTGGATACTGGTCGCGCTCTTCCCCGTCTCCAACATAGTTCTCACCTACGGGCCTTTGCCCGCTGAGCGGTTCGTATACCTCGCCAGTGTGGGATCGGCGATCATCATCGGCTGGTTCGGAGCTGCGATGCTCCGCTGGCGGCCCCCGTCCATCCGAATCTGGCCTGCGGCCGTGGCCGCCATCATCGCCTGGTACTGCCTCTATTGTGGAGCGCTAACGGTAGAGGGCGCGCAGTACTACAGCTCCAATCTTGCCTGGGCACGGGCCGTTACCGCCATGGACTCACGTTTCCTGAGGAATGTGGCCGGAATCATTTACGTTCAGTCAGGACTGCTCAAAGAGGCGGAACAGGAGTTAGAAGCTGCCATAGAGCGCGACGCGCCGGACCTCGCCAACCACATCAAGCTTGCCGGGGTTTACAGAATGCGGGGGAAGCCGCGTGAGTCGCTGGAGACACTTCTCACAGCGCGCCGGCAGTTCGGGGACACCCTCCGCCTCGAGCTTGGATTAGGCACCTCCTATATGCAGGTGGGCGAACCGGAACAAGCTGAGCAGACCTTCCTCAGAGCCACGGAAATCGACCCCAAGTCCTGGCACGCCTGGCGCGGTCTGGCAGCAGCTCGCCGCCGCCTTGGCGACACCAAAGGCGCAGCCGAAGCCGAACACCGCGCAACACAACTCCGCAGGCATTAGGCCGCGGCGCCCCCTCCCGCTTCAGGGGAGGGCTGGGGAGGGGTCTATACAATCCGGTTTGTACCTAGGAGACTGTAGGGGGACAGGAGACCTCGAGACACAGGCAAGGCTGCCGATCTCTGGGGGGTTATACGCTGCGGGAACGAGGCTTGGCACGAAGTCCGGACTTCGCACGAGCCAGAGTTCCCCTGCAGCAGACGGCCTGCTCCGTGCAATCAGCTACCTGCGGAAACTGTCGTGATGACACAGTGTTGGCTCGGAGGTCATCCCCGTTCCCGCAGGATAGCCTTGGTCCCGTTGTTGCTTCGGGATTTGAGGAGCGTGGCAGACGCTATGCAACAAACACCAGACCCTCTCGCTCCGGAAATCCCGAGACAACGAAGACGGCCTCAGGTGGATATGCTGCGGGAACGAGGCTTGGCACGAAGTCCGGACTTGGCACGAGCCAGAGTTCCCCTGCAGCAGACGGCCTGCTCCGTGCAGTCAGCTACCTGCGGGAACTGTGGTGATGACACAGTGTTGACTCGGAGGTCATCCCCGTTCCCGCAGGATAGCCTTGGTTCCGTTGTTGTTTCGGGATTTGAGGAACGTGGCAGACGCTATGCAACAACCACGCGGTCCTCTCGCTCCGGAAATCCCGAAACAACGAGAATCGTTGAAGGCACTTGGCCCGATCGATTCTGTGGTGCCATCCCAGTCTATGCCGACTTCGTTTGCAGTCGGAATGTCTCTTGAAGCGCAGTAATAATCGGCCACCGCCTTGGACTGCTTGTCTCCAGTGTTCCATGAGCTGTGGCTGTTGTAAACGACGACCACTTCTTGCGGAGATATTGAGGCATAGGACTGTGGATGCAAGCTGGTCATTATCAGTACGAGAGCAATAACAATCAGTCTGCAGTTCATTTCCTCGCTCTCCTCCAAGCAAATCCTATTCCTGACAGCGAAATCGGAATGAGCAGAGCGACAAACGACGTTGGCTCCGGTACCGCAGCGAACGAGACATAGAAAGCGGGCGGAATACCTGCCAGAGTGCCAGTGCCAAACGAGGCACTTCCGCTTCTATAGCTACTTCCCGTTGGTGCAGTCCACCAGG
The DNA here is from genome assembly GCA_964523735.1 of uncultured bacterium. Taxonomy (GTDB): domain Bacteria; phylum Armatimonadota; class UBA5829; order UBA5829; family UBA5829; genus CAZFYZ01. The sequence goes on from CAZFYZ010000020.1 coordinate 35,875, forward strand.
CACTCTTCGTAAGTCCGCCATCATCTGTATACACACCGAAGAGAACTTGCGGATTATCACAATGAATCTCCCAGTCAAATGACATTGTTGCGGTCCATGTGCTGCCGACAGTGGCAAACGGCATGAACCATGCTTCAGCGTCCATATCTGCTTGACCCGTGTGGAAATCGAAGACCAAAGTTCTGAACAACCCTGGGTCAAGTGGATCTGGGTCTAGTAGCTTCGGCTCAATGAGAGAAGTGCTTGACCAACCGTACGTTTGATACTCAGTAAAATCGTCGTCGCCCAAAGAGATGTTGGTTATCTTTATGTACCAACTCTCAGACAGGTTGATAGAATCAGCCAGCGCGGCTGTAGCAGCGCACGTGGCTAGAGCAATGAATGCTAGGACGACTGCAAACCTTTTCGTTTTGTTCATCTCCTTTATGCGCATAGATTTGTTGCACAATCCATGCCAACAGGCTCTGCTCTCGCATGTATCGAGCTAGTTGAGTGAACTCCTGTTGACGGCTGTCTCAGCCTTGACCTCTAGTAATGCCGAAGCGACGGTAGAGCTGCGGCGCACAACTGCTCTTGCCTCGCCAACCATAACCGTTGTGCTATC